>JAYTVJ010000116.1:0-15514 GCA_043744535.1 Arenimonas sp. | reverse complement strand
CTCTGAATATAAAATTCCGAGACGAATACTACAAGTTTCTGAGTTTAAAAAAGGGCCGTCTGGAAAAATTCAAATTGAAGCTGCAAAACAACAAATGTTAGAACTGCTCAGCATTAAAGTATCCAGTATTGAAAGTGTCGAGAATATTGAGTCTATTGTATTAGCTGAGGCAGCAGCGTGCTTCCGTATGCCTATAAGCCAGCTGAGCTTAGATTCTGGCCCTGACAACACGCAAGGCTGGAACTCTCTAGAACACATGGAATTGGTTTTGGCTCTTGAAGCACGCTTTGGATTTAAATTCACTGCGCGTGAAATTATGCAGATTGAGAATCTAGGAACTGCATCAAGAATATGCCTTACAAAGGTGTCTGTTTGATTGTGCCAAAGCCACTGCGGCCTTGGCTCTGGGCAGTAGTCTGGCTTGTTTTCTTCAAGTTTGCTTTTGCATGCTTTGTCGAATTCGAGTTTAAATTACAAAAAAAAGAGTTTTATAATCAAGTTACATTTAAAAGCCAAAGCATTAGGCATGTAATAGGTGTTGGCGACTCATTACTTGCCTATTCGCTTCCTGTTGAACAGGAGTTTCAGCATTTGATAGGTAGTAAAACAGTTTGGTTACAGTATTGGTTACCAGATGCAACTTGGGTATCGTTCCATAAAATTCTAGATCTTAATAAACTTGACCTACACTCAACCACTATCATTATTCAAGAATCATTATTCCTAAATCGTAAGCAGCCTGGATACGAAAGGATAATTAATCGAGTTAAAGCGAATGCTGTTGCGTCGATTAATGGTACTAAACCACTGTTAGATGGATTTAATTCATTTGCACATCGCAATCGAAAGCCGGGTTGTATTTCAGTGCACAATACCAATGTTGATTTCGGAGAGTACAACTACCAAGGCCAGATACTCACAGTTGATGCTATTTCATTTTTAAATGAACTAAAAGGAAAATCTGAACATCTCATTGTAATCGCTCTTCCACGTGCGCAGCTAGAAAAAGAGCATCATCAAGTTCTATGGCGCAAACAGTTAATCAAAGAATTGAATGCGCTAGGAATTGAGTTCGTAGTATTAGGCCAATCAATGCCAGCTAACTATTACTGCGACGGTAGTCATCCTAATGAAATAGGGCGCAAAGTTAGAACTGCTCAAATCCTACAGCTAATCAACAGGACTGACGCATCGACACCATAAGTTTAATGATGTTGATTTGGATGCTAGTTACCGTTATGGGTAGCTGGCTGTTGCCAGTACGTTGGCAGGCGAGTTGGATTATTGCATGCACTTGTGTATTTCTATGCATATATTCAATTAACTCACTTTTCATCATGTTAGCAATTACGTTATTATTGGGTTTAGCGACAATCCAATTTAAAGGCTCACGCTTAGCCATCGGTATTGCATTAGCAGTATGTTTTTTAGGCTTGATAATATATAGGGCTGTGAGCGATTTTGGTTCGGCTAAAAATAATGCCTTATTACTTGGATTTGCGTTCTATATTCTTCGCGCTATACATTACTTGCTTGATGTATATCGAAGCAGAATAAAAATAATCAGTTGGAATAAATTAATTCAATGGTTTTGGTTTTTGCCAACACTACAAGTTGGCCCCATACATCGATATGACACGTTTACACGCGATATGCAAAGACGTCGATGGGACTCTGACTTTTTTAATCAAGGCTTACAACGCATCTTATTTGGGTATGTCAAAATAGTTTTACTTGGAAACTACTTAGTTGCCGGTAAATTTACTGTACTAATCAGCACAATAGATCACCAAAGTTGGCTTTATAATTACCTTGATACGTTGCGCTATGGATTATTATTGTACTTTCGTTTTGCTGGTTACTCAGATATTGCTATTGGTTTTGCGTTGTTGTTAGGTTTTCGTGTCATGGAAAATTTTGATAAACCCTTCTTGGCAAATAATTTAGTTGATTTCTGGAAGCGATGGCATATTTCACTTTCGTCTTGGTGCAAGGACTATGTCTATACCCCAGTGCTTGCTATGACGCGTACGCCACTCGTTGCGGCTCTTGCCAGCATGTTAATTCTTGGTATTTGGCATGAAATTTCATGGCGTTATTGTTTATGGGGCTTATTTCATGGGGCTGGAATAGCAATTTGTCAGGCATGGCAACGTACTAAGGTAGCCAATGCTTTAGAGACAAATAAAATTTGGTCGTCAGTATCTTTGTTTTTAACGCAACATTTTGTGATTTTGAGCTTTACATTGACGGGCCTAAATACAATGGAAAAAACTCTACAACGTCTATCAATTCTATTTGGGATAGCATAATGAGAATCCAACGACTTTTCGATAGAAGTGCCCTTAAAGATTGCTTATTAGGTTTGTGCTATGCACTATTAATTTGCCTTGTGTTGTACTATTCCTACATTGACAATGATGGTTTTCGATATCTTGAACTATAACAACCATACGGGATCATGGATACAATGATTTATGCGCATATTCGATGAATTAGACGAGCAATTCATGCGTCGCGCCTTGCTGCAAGCTAAGGCTGCTGAGGCAATAGATGAAGTTCCTGTTGGTGCCGTGCTGGTGAGTGCCGATGGTGAGATATTGGCCGAATGCCATAATCAAACCATTACGCTATCTGACCCCTGCGCACATGCTGAAATCTTGGTTTTACGCGAAGCAGGGCAAAAGCTTGGCAATTATCGCTTACTGAATACCACCCTGTATGTGACCCTTGAGCCGTGCGCCATGTGCGCCATGGCCGTAGTGCATGCACGGGTAAAGCGTTTAGTATTTGCTGCCTCAGACCCAAAAACTGGCGCTTGTGGCTCGGTGTTTGATTTGCTTGCTGACCCTCGGCATAATCATCGCGTTGAAGTGCAAGGTGGGTTATTGCAGCAAGAGGCAAGCGCAGGCTTAAGTGCTTTTTTCAAAGCAAAACGCCAAGCGCTGTAGGGCTTTATTGTTTTAAGTCTTGCTCGAGTTCGGCATCAAAGCTTCGCACCGACTGCCAAACTTCTAAGCCCATAAATACACAGGCCATCAGCATATTTAGCACGCCGATAATGCCCATGATGGTTGGTAAAATGGGGAAGCGATAATGGCTGAATACATCCAAGGCCATGGCCAAGCTGGTGCCGATAAATGAGCCTAATGCGACATACAAAAATAAACAGGCACGCAAAATATACCCGCTACGAGTGCGATGGCGCTGGATTTGAAGTTTGAGCGCGTCATGGCGGAGTTCGCTTTTTTGCCATTGGATGATTAATACGCGCAAGCGATCAACAACTCGCGCTAAGCGGTTATTGGCTGAGGTGAGCAGCGTGCCAGTAGCTGCCATCAGCAAAGCGGGCGCAAGCATGGCGGTCAAAACTGAGTAATGATTATCTGGGTTCATCGGTATATTGAACAAGTATTTGCTACAGTATACGCATTGTATTAGGAATATTTATGACCGAAGATGCTAAAAGCCAGCGCTTAATTTGGATTGACTGTGAGATGACGGGCTTATCCCCTGAAAATGACCAGTTAATTGAAATTGCGGCTGTGATCACCGATGGGCAGCTTAGTGTATTGGCACAAAGTCCAGAATTTGCCATTTATCATCGCTTAGAAACACTGCAAGCCATGGACGATTGGAATCGCAATACCCACACAAAATCTGGCTTATGGCAACGTGTGCTCGACAGCGAATTTAACACTGCACAAGCCGAAGCGCATATGCTGGCATTTTTAGCGCAGTGGGTGGATGCTAAGCAATCACCCATGTGCGGTAACTCCATATGCCAAGATCGCCGCTTTTTAGCGCGATTAATGCCACGTTTGGAAAACTATTTCCACTACCGTAATGTTGATGTGTCAACGCTTAAAGAACTTTGTCGGCGCTGGAATGCGCCATTATTAGACGGCTTTACGAAGCAAGGCACGCATACAGCCTTGTCGGATATTATTGAATCGGTTAACGAACTGAAATATTACCGGCAATTTATGGGCAAATTGGCGGGCTAATCAAATCTGTTGGGGCGAACGCAAGGTTCGCTCCTACGTTATGCCGATTACAAATCCGCTTTCAATTTTGCCAAGCGCAGCCAGGTATCAACTACCGTATCGGGGTTAAGCGATACCGATTCAATGCCTTGATGCAACAGCCAATCAGCCAAATCTGGGTGATCAGATGGGCCTTGGCCACAAATGCCAATGTACTTACCTTTTGCTTTAGCAGCGCTGATGGCCATCGACAGAAGTTTTTTCACGGCCGCGTTTCGTTCGTCGAATAAATGCGCCACAATCGCCGAATCACGATCAAGGCCGAGTGTTAATTGGGTTAAGTCGTTCGAGCCAATCGAAAAGCCGTCAAAAATTTCAAGAAACTCATCGGCTAATAAAGCATTGGATGGCAACTCGCACATCATGATGATTTTCAGACCATTAACACCACTTTTAAGGCCATTGTGCTCGAGAATATCGATGACTTGTCGGCCTTCATCAAGCGTGCGTACAAAGGGAATCATAATCCAGCAGTTTGTTAGACCCATCGCCTCGCGCACTTTTTTGACAGCGCGGCATTCGAGTTCGAAACAGTCCCGGAAGCTTGGGTCAATGTAGCGTGATGCACCACGAAAGCCGATCATTGGATTTTCTTCGTGCGGCTCGTATTGCTGGCCCGCAATCAAATTGGCGTATTCATTGGATTTGAAATCGGAAAGGCGGACAATCACGGTTTCCGGCGCAAAGGCTGCGGTTAAGGTGGCTATGCCTTCGGCTAAGCGGTCTACATAAAAACTAACCGGGTCGGCATAGCCGGCCATCAATGGCCGAATTTGCGCTTTGATGGCTTCAGGCTGATGGTCAAAATCAAGCAGGGCTTTAGGGTGAACACCAATCTGCCGCGCAATAATGAATTCAAGACGCGCTAAACCAATGCCTTGGTTCGGTAATTGCGCAAAATCGAAAGCACGCTCAGGGTTGCCCACATTCATCATTATTTTTAGTGGAGCAGGCGGCATATGTTCTAAATCGGCAGTGATGCGTTCAAACGGCAGTAAGCCTTGGTAGATGAACCCAGTATCGCCCTCCGCGCAACTGACCGTAACTTCTTGACCGTCTTCGATTTTATCCATAGCATTGCTGCAACCAACCACAGCTGGAACGCCCAATTCACGGGCAATAATGGCTGCATGGCAAGTTCGTCCACCACGATTAGTCACAATCGCCGAGGCGCGCTTCATGATCGGCTCCCAATCGGGGTCAGTCATGTCGGCAACCAGCACATCGCCTGGCTTAAGCTTATCCATCTCGGCAATGCTATGAATCACGCGGGCAACGCCTGAGCCTATTTTCTGGCCAATCGAGCGGCCTTCAATCAGCACTGTGCCGCGCCGTTCTAATTGGAAGCGCTCAATCTGGGTGGCTACAGCGCGCGATTTCACCGTTTCAGGGCGTGCTTGCACGATGTAAATTTTACCGGTGTGGCCGTCTTTGGCCCACTCAATATCCATTGGGCGCTGGTAATGCTGTTCAATCACCAAAGCCTGCTTAGCTAACTCTTCAACATCGGCATCACTGATTGAGAATTGGTTCTGTAACGCAACAGGCGTTTCTTCATTTTTGACGCGTTCATTCGGCGCATCGGAATACACCATGCGAATCAATTTACTGCCTAAGGTGCGTCGTAAAATAGCCTGTTTGCCTTGCAGTAAGGTCGGTTTGTAAACATAAAATTCATCGGGGTTTACCGCGCCTTGCACAACATTCTCACCCAAGCCATAGCTGGAGGTAATGAACACCACGTCGCGAAAGCCCGATTCGGTATCTAGCGTGAACAGCACGCCAGATGCGCCGATATCGGAACGCACCATAAGCTGGATGCCAGCCGATAAAAACACATCTTCGTGTTTGAAACCATGGTGCACACGGTAGGCGATGGCGCGATCATTGTATAAAGAGGCAAATACTTCTTTGATTTTAGCCAATACATCCTCAATGCCGATCACATTAAGAAAGGTTTCCTGTTGTCCGGCAAAACTGGCATCGGGCAGATCTTCAGCGGTTGCCGAAGATCGCACTGCAACCGACACCAACTCGGCACCGGCTTTTTCACATAATTGCTGATAGGCCAGACGAATGGCACTATCGAGTTCGGCCTGCAATGGCGCATCCATAACCCACTGGCGAATTTCTTTGCCTACCTGCATTAAGCTCGCCACATCATCCACATTTAAGCCATCTAAGCGCTGATAAATGCGCTGGGTCAAATTATTAAATGCAATAAATTCTGCAAAGGCATCGGAGGTGGTGGCGAAGCCGCCAGGAACGGAAACTCCGAGTTGGCTCAGATTGCCAATCATTTCACCTAACGAGGAGTTTTTGCCGCCCACTTGGGCTAAATCGGTTAATCGCAGTTGATCCAGCCAAAGAACTTGAGTACTCAAAGCAGCGCTCCAATAAGATGTAAATCAAGGCGCTTATTATACGCGAATGCAATCGTATGCATGAGGCTATGTAGGCGCCACCAAATTCAGGCACAATGAAGTATTGAACAAGGAGTTTGTATGCGGCCCGTCTTTTATGTCTCTGATGGCACAGGAATTACTACTGAAACCATTGGACACAGTGTTTTAGCGCAGTTTGAAGGAATTGAATACCATGCGCACCGCATCCCGTTTGTGGACAGCATGGAAAAAGCCCAGCACACGGCTGACATCATTGCCCAACAACAAGATACCGCGGGTAAGAAAGCAGTGGTATTCACAAGCCTTGTCGATCAGCATGCCAACGCCATTATTGCCGGCACCGGTGCATTAATTATGGATGTCATGACACCATTCGCAACGCCGCTAGAGCGTGAGTTGGGTGTAACCCGCAAACCGCGTGTGGGTGGCGCGCATGCCTTGGTGGATTACAAAGCCTATGAAAATCGAATCAATGCCACACATTTTTCCTTAACCCACGACGACGGCAAAGATTTTGATTACAACGAAGCCGATTTGATTTTGATTGGCGTTTCTCGCTCCGGAAAAACGCCAACGTGCTTGTATATGGCCATTCACTATGGCGTGAAAGCGGCAAATTATCCGCTAACACCCGATGATTTAGAGGGGGAGGGTTTGCCGAAAGCATTACTGCCGCATCGAAAGAAATTGTTCGGTTTGACCATCGACCCGATTCGCCTGCATCAAATTCGCCAAGAGCGTAAGCCGGATTCACGCTACGCTACGCTTGCGCAATGCAAAAAGGAAGTGGCCGCCGCTGAAGCTTTATATAAAACCGTGCATCTTCCGCATTTATCCACCACGCATACCTCAATTGAAGAAATCGCCAGTAAAATATTGGCGCAATTGGGCATTGAAAAGCAGATGTTTTAAGTATGCGTACCTCGTCTAATCAGGCGTTGTTTTCACGCTTAAACCGATTCACCTGGCTGATGGATTTGTATACCGATAATTTTGTACGCTTGCAGCAAATGGTTGAATTAAAGTCTATGCGCTCCGGTGTTTATTATTCCGAAGGCAATGATGGCCTGATGCTACGTTTAGAAGTACTGGAGCACCATAACTACACCAGCGAAATAAAGCTTAGTTACACACTCCGCGATGCCGATACCGGTGCTTTAGATCCTTCAGCAATGATTCGTGTGTATTTGGATTCTAAGCAATGCGAAGTCAGCCACTGTTATGTGGGCAAACGCTGGCAAGATGTGCTGGGTGTACGGCCAAATTTGGCGCAATTGGTTTCGCATCGGCTGCGCATGAATGGCTTTCTCAACAAATGGCTGCTCTACCTGAAACAGCAAAACCACCATAAGCAATCGTGGTTCCCGGCGGCCGAAACGGAATTATTCACTGAAAGTTAAGTTAATTTCACTGCAAGGCTTGACGCAAATTTAAAATTTACCTATAATTTGCACTCTCCTTACATGGGGCTATAGCTCAGCTGGTAGAGCACTTGCATGGCATGCAAGGGGTCAACGGTTCGACTCCGTTTAGCTCCACCAGTTTTAGTACCACTGTAGTAGATTTATCAAGGCTTGCTGTCCCCATCGTCTAGAGGCCTAGGACATTACCCTTTCACGGTAGCGACCGGGGTTCGAATCCCCGTGGGGACGCCACATTAAAAAGCCTCGTACTTGTACGGGGCTTTTTATTGTCTAAAATTTGAGGCTAAACAAGCAGAATTTATTCACTCGACTGCAGCGATTCCGCTTTTGCAACACGGCTATTAACCGTTAAATCGGCGGTGACATTGCCGAGTGTGGCGAAAATATCGGGAATCATATCCACTGCAACCAATAACCCCAATGAATCAATTGGCAGGCCAGCGGCTTGTACAACGGGCAGGTTGGTGCCCATAAAGATTGCTTGGCCAGGCAAGCCCACTGAGCCAATGGAAATAATCACCGACAAGCACACGCAAACGGCAGTAGTTGCGAGCGATAAATCGATGCCATAAGCCCACGCAATGAACGACACCACGCCTAAATATTGGATTGGGCTGGTGATGCGGAACAACGAAACGGCTAATGGCAATACCAAGCCCGTGACTTGATTCGGGTAGCCTAAAGCCTGCGAACTATCGACCATGGCTGGCAAAGTAGCCACCGATGATTGCGTACTCATGGCTACAACTTGCGCGGGCAATATGGCTTTGGCATAACGCAACAAGGCTTCGCCTTTGCCAATACTCGCCACCGCATACAGCAGTGCCGTGATGCTTAAATATAAAATGCACAACATGGCAATATAGATGCCCAAGGCTTTGATCACACCGCCGCCAGCTTGCGCGCTAAGCGGCAGAATTAACGCAAATACGCCGAGTGGGCCAAGCCACAAAATCCAATGCACCATCACGATGATAGTGTCGGAAATACCTTGGAAAAAGCTAACGATCTGTTTTCGACGTTCCGGATTTATCTGTGTTAAGGCAAAAGCAAATAGCAATGTGAATGCAACTAAAGGAACAATCGCAGCGGCCGCGGCCGATGCAAAAACATTGGTTGGAATAATCGTCGTTGTCCAGTCATTTTTAACACTCGAAACAACCGGAATAGCATTTGCTGTGGCTGATTGAAGCGTTTGCATGAGTTCCGCGCTATGCGGCATAAAGCTTAATATAAAAGGCGCTGCAATGGCAGCGGCAAGCGAGGCTAAAAATAAAAGCGTAATAATCCAAATCATCGCACGTTTTGCCACGCGGCCTGATTCGGCAATATCACTGGCTTGATTAATACCAACAATCAGCAAGGAAACCACCAAGGGCACAATGGTCATTTGTAGGGCATTCAACCACAGCTTGCCAATGGGCTGCGCGATGGCACTAACCTGCGGGACAGCGTTGGGTAAAAATTGGCTCAGCAATAAGCCAACAATAACGCCGCCGAGTAAGCCGATAAACACGCGTGTTGAAGAAGTCATAAGGAGTCTTTTAGTTTGGGAAGGTGCCAAGGTTTTTGCAGTTGATGGTATTGGTCGAGCGGCAGTAAAACGAAGTAGGGATGCTTATCAGCATCCAACCATTGCAGCAGTGCATCCATTGAGGCTGAATCCATTGCGGTGCAACCAGCTGTTGGCTTTCCTGGTGCACGCCATAGGTGCGCGAATATGCAGCTACCGGCTTTGGGGATATTGTTGGGATTGTGTTGAATGACAAAACCTTTTTGATACAGCTGATCGCCATTTAATTGCAAATCACGACGCATCGGTTCACTGGAGCCTTCAATCGCTTGAACACCAACAATTTTCGTTGAAACAATTTGGTTGTACAGCGGTGATTCGTTAACATCCACACACCAATCGGTGTCGGTCATGGCTTGGTAGCCAAGCTTTGTGCTAAGACTCGGTGCGTAGCCAAAGCTTGTGCCAAGGCTGAATATGCCAGCCGGTGCTTTACCATCGCCTTCTACTTTCTGCGGACCAATCGTTTGCGCTGGGTGCAAACCCAAGCCCCACGCCGAGCCATTTTTACCAATGCTCACCGCCACAGGCGCAGCAACGGCATGCCATTGGCCGCTGTTGCGCTCGAAACGCTGCAGTTTGCCGGTATTGGCTTGCCAGTCTGTTACACGAACAACTACCAGCTGCTGGTTATCGCTAAATATCTCATGCTCCGATTTTGCAAGGCAATGCTTTGCAGCAAAGCAGATTGCAAGTAGGCATACGCTGTACAGAACTTTGTTCATTAATCAAACCATTGGATATGAGAGGTAGCAACCACGCCTAAGCCTGGACGCTCGGAAACGCTGATAACAGAATCATCGAAATTGACATTCGCGTCAATCGGATTAAATGCGCCGAGCGTAGGGCCATCTAAATCTATTTTGGTAATCACATGTTGTTTCGCCACCGCTAAATGCACGGCCGCTGCCGCACTAATTGCACCTTCCAGCATGCAACCCATCATGCATTGAATGGCATGTTCAGCGCAGTAATCAGCAATGGCAATGGCTTGGCTTAGGCCACCGGTTTTCATTAGTTTGATATTGATTAAATCGGCTGCATCGCAATCAATGAGGTTTTTGACTTGCGCTAAGTTAAATGCGCTTTCATCGGCTAAGATCGGTGTTCGCACATGTTTTTTTATGTATTGCAAGCCAGCCACATCGCTGGCAACAACCGGCTGTTCGATCAGTTCAAACTGCATGCCAGCGCCTTCAAGCGCGTTCAAAATAACTACTGTCTGCTCGGCGCTCCAGCCTTGGTTGGCATCAATACGCAGGCTTGCACGCCCAGCAACAGCTTGGTATATGCGGCTTAAGCGCTGAATATCTTCTGCGCTATCTTTGCCCACTTTAATTTTCAAGGCGGTAAAACCACGCTGGATGGCATGTTCGCAATCAATTAGCATCGTTTCTGTTTCGTTAGCGCTGATGGTTAAATCGGTTTTCAGTGTTGGTATGCCGCCGCCCAAGACTTGGTAAAGCGGTTTGTTCTGGCTTTGTGCAAATAAATCATATAATGCAATCTCTGCAGCGGCTTTGGCGCTGCTGTTGCCGCTGCATGCCATTTGAACATTTGTGCACAGCCGATTCAAATCGGTAATTTGCCTGCCTAGCAACAGCGGTTCAATGGTTTTTTTTAATGTATCAAGAATGCTGTCTTTGCACTCGCCGGTGATGGCCACCGTGGGCGGTGCTTCGCCATAGCCACAATGGCCGGTATCGGTTTCAATGCGAATAACGATATCGTCGATACGCTCAACTGTGCGCAAGGCGGTTTTAAATGGCGTACGCAATGGAACCTGCAGATTGCCATACTGAATTTTCGTAATGCGCATATTAGGGCTTATGTCTTGGAATGATATGTTGCACTGCTGTTATTGAATCGATGTAGGTTTTGTTAGTGCCAAGTGCCATACTCAGCAACGGCGTAACGGCTACGCCATTGGTGGGTATCGCATAAAAAAAGCCGTTTTGAATAAAGCCCGTTGCATGCGAATCATGAATAACCCAAGGGCCAAACGCATCTTTACCAATCACTAACATGACGTGACCGGGTATATAAATTAAATCGCCAATACGCAATTGCTTAAGCTGTTTAATGCGCTGTTCATGGGAAAGCATTGCATCAAACGATTCGCGATCAAATGCTTGGCTTTTGGCTTGGTCGCCGGTGTTGCGCGGCAAGATGATTCCCATTGAACGGTACACTTCCGAGACGAAGCCGCTGCAGTCACGAGTACCGTAATCATGGCCCCAGCCGTAGCGCTCACCCATAAATTTAAAACTTTGCCGAATAATATTCGCTTTGGTTGCCGACAAATATTCTTGTTGAGTATCGGCAGCTCGCGCCACCAAAACCGGCACAATGTGCAATAAACCCAAGCCATTGCGCACTGGTAATTCGATAACATGCGAAGCCAATGTACCTTGGCCATTAACCGGCATAGTGCTGGGCCAATCTTTACGCACAGGAACAGAAATTCCCATATCCAATGCTAAACCAGATACTTCCGGTGCATTTGGGCTGAACGCTGTGCGCACATCAGCGCCGGTTATGACTAAGCGCGGTGTTTTGTTGCTGTATGCCAAAACGGTTTCGCGGCTTGCCATAGCAACCGCATCTGCCTTAACCCACGCCGCATACAATTCGGATTGCACAAATAGCCATTTCGAATCACGCGATTGATGCAACACCGCCACAGGCGCTCCGGGAAACAGTGCGGATTCCTGGAAGCGGTCAATATCGGTATCAGCAATTGCACTGAATGCACGCAAATCACTGGGGAATGTGCGTAAGGCACTGCGCTGGGTAATTAGGCCAAACTGTTCATTGTTTGAAGGCTGTATAGCTTCGAGATTAAGATTGTCCAGCAAGGCATCAATATCGCTTTCGCTAAGTTGCTTGCCGTCTTGGCTAAACAAAACGCGGCTAGGGCGCTTTGACAGCGCGTTAATTTTATCGGCGATTTGACTAGCGCTGAAACGCGCTGGCCAGTTTTTTCGATCAGATACTGACGTATCTATTTTAGCTAGGCGCTGGTTAGAATCGGCAACGTGTTGTGCTGTCAGCAACACCGAATCTGGATTTTTAGCGCGTGCAATCCAATAATTGGCGGTGAGCTTTTGATTACTGAAGCCAAGATCGTTCCAATTGAACTGCGCTTGCGTTTGCGCATTCACCAAAACACTGGCAAATAACAGGACTACAAATAACAGAATCCGACGTGACGACAGCTTCATATGACTTACAACCCCAATGGCTTTAAGAGGCTAGCCAGCAGCAGGCCACCGCCGGTTCCTAGCACATAGCCGAGCATGGCCAGTAACACGCCAACCGGTGCCAACACCGGTGAATACGCCACAGCCAATAACGGCGCTGAAGCCACACCACCCACACAGGCTAACGAGGAAATGCCGCATAAAGACAAATCAAAATGAAACAAGCGCGCCGCAAATGCCATCAGCACAGCGTGCAGCGCTAGAATCATCAGCCCTGATACGACAAACCACGGCGCGGTGCTAATACCCGAAAAAGTAGCCTTTGAGGCGATAGTTGCCACCACAATGGCCAACAGCGCCGACGCCAGTGCCATGGAGCCGGGTAATTTTCGCATGGGTGTGTATGACGCTAGTAAGCCCAGCAGTGTAGCAAGCAGCAAGGTCCAAGACGATGGCGTTAAAACATCAGACTTCGGCATGCTGTCAGCTAATAGATGCGCTGCATTGCCAACCAGCAAGGCCACACCCAACCACAGTAATACTAAGCCTAAATCTAGCGGTTCAGTGGTCTTTTCTTGATGGGTTAATTGCCCATGCTTAGCCAGTATTTGTTCTGCCATTGCGCTAGCTTTGGTCTTTCGATTGAATGTGGCTTGCAAGGGCACGCTGGCGAACAATACCAACACCCACACCGAGTAACACAACGCATCCATCAGCAGTGCATTTGATAGAGCGTTTGGGCTCGATTGCAAGGCTTGTGATACGCCGACCAAATTAGCGGTGCCGCCAATCCAGCCACCGCCAACCGATGCAAACGTTTGCCAGGCATCGCTTGGCAAAACGCTTTTCATTACGCTGAAAATAAGCGTAATAGCCAGCAATATGGAAAGTACTGAGCAACAGAACCCAGCTAAGATGCGCGGGCCAAGCGCCAAAATGGCTTTGAAATCGCAGCTAACTAATAACAAGAACATTAAAGCCGGCAACAGCCAGCTAAGCAGTAATTTTTGGCTGGCTTCAATGCCCGAATTCAGTTGCCAGAAACCGAGCACTGAAAGCGCGGTAACCAGTAAATAGGTGAGCACAATCGAAGGCAATACTTTGAAAATGCGCCAAGCTACGCGTTGTTCAAGAAACGGGAAAAGCCCTGCACATAACAAGATGGCCGCCACATAAAGCCAGGGAGAATCAATCATTGCGTGTGCTCTTTGGGTTCGGTGGTAGGGTGAATGTTCAGTATAGTAAATCTTTAGCCTGCTAGGGCTTAAAATGCGATTTACAGGCATACTACAAGCCAGCCAACCTTGCAGAAACCCGTATGAAAAGCAGTGCCAGCCGCTTAACGCCAGTCATGTATATTGTCTTATCTGCCTGCGCGCATGAGGCTGTTTCTAGTGCGGCGAATTTTCCTTTAGTGGATGTTCAACAAACGGCGCCCGATATACATTTGGATATGCGTTATGCCACAGCCCATAATTTTACCGGCAAGAAAGTGGCTGGTTATCAAGCGGCTAAATGTCTACTTCATAAGCCGGTAGCCGAAGCTTTAGCTCGGGTTGAACAGGGCTTGAATGATTCTGGTTATGCGCTAGTGCTGTATGATTGCTACCGCCCAACAGTTGCGGTGGATGACTTTATGCGTTGGGCAAAAGATGTCAATGATGTACGCACTAAAGCCGAATATTATCCAGGTCTTGATAAATCTGCCTTAGTTCCGGATTATATCGCTGAAAAATCTGGGCATAGCAAAGGCGGCACCCTTGATCTTGGGCTTTTGGATTGCAGGGCAGGGAAGTGCGTTGCACGCGATATGGGCAGCACATTTGATTTTTTTGGCGTACAGGCCAATACCAACTACCCGAGTTTAAACGCCCAGCAGCGCAAAAACCGCATGCAATTACTTGAGGCCATGAAAGCACAGGGCTTTGAAAACTACCCAATGGAATGGTGGCATTTTACTTGGAAGGCCGGTGTTCTGCCCGATCAGGCCTATAGCGTGCCGATTCAATAATGTAGCTTTTCAGATTCTATGATTTGCGTTCCGGGCTTTGCATAGATGGCAGCTTGCAACATGGCTTGAGCAACACGTTGTGTTGATATTGGCCGAATCCGTTTCGGAATAATTCCCGACAGTCGTGTGCCAAACCACAGCCCGATTTGTTCGCCAAGACGTTGTTCAGGGCGTTTGCCGGCATCTAAAAGCGAAGGGCGGATAATGGTGAGTGATGCAAACTTGAGTGCTATTAAATCGCGCTCAAGTTCGCCTTTTACTTTCAAGTAGACGTTACTGGAATTTGCATTGGCGCCCAAGGATGAGTTCAACACAAAACAGTTGCTGCCCGCCGCTTTCGCCAACTCGGCGGCCTGCATCACGTAGTCGTAATCAACATGGCGAAACGCTGCTTCGCTTCCGGCTTGTTTCATGGTGGTGCCCAGTGCGCACAAAACGGCATCTGCTTGCCACCAGTTTGCTGCGTTGGGTAGGCTATTGAAATCAACCAGCGGATTCATTAGTTTAGGATGTGCGGCTAAAGGCTTGCGTGTTGGCGCAACTATATGCGCGATCTGCTCTAAGCACAAAGCCTGCGCAATGAGCTGTTGGCCCACCATGCCGGTGCCGCCGAGAATCAAAAGGGTTTTTGATGAGTTCATTTAGGCATAGTAGCAGTTATAAAAAAACGGAGCGCTAAGCACTCCGTTTTAGTTTATACAAGCAAGCAATTAACCTTCTAGTGCTTTTTCTGCTGCTGCAATTTCGGCTTGACGTTGAGCAATAGCATCGCCAATTGGTGGGCCTTTAAAACGGCGATTTTCAAATGCCAGCCACACAATGGCCGTCAAAATAAAGAAGCCTATAGTGATA
>JAYTVJ010000115.1:0-4322 GCA_043744535.1 Arenimonas sp. | reverse complement strand
GCAATTCGTAAATAGGCAGTATGGTTACGAATAATATGATCATGAAATCCACGCTGCCAAATTTTTTCACCCGGTGATAGTCGATGTGAATTGATTTTCCGGGATGAAAATGCCTTGAATTGCCGCACTATCTCAGAAAGTCGACACGCATTTGCTGTATGAATTTGAATAATTCCGTGTACATGATTTGGCATCAACACAAACTCGTGTAGGGTGATATTTGCATTATGTCTCATTAGGTCCAGCCAAGTTTCATTAACAATTTGGCCGAATTCGTTCGAATACATTTTTACGGATTCGGAGCCAGCACCTAGGATTTCACCAAATAAATGCATTCTCATTTCTGTGCGAATCGTTACAAAATAAAGCCCTGAGTGGTTATAGTCATGGGATTTCAAACGTAAGGATTTGCGATGATGTATCTGTGGGTTATACAAAATGCGTGTTCCGAAATGGAAAATGTTCTATTCATAATGCTATTCAACGCACAACAGAAATATCCGTAAAATCCTATGCAACGTATCAGAAAAATCTGACGACGTATTTGTTAGTGACGAACCCAAGACTCGCCCCGCTTTTTCATGCGCTGAATAATCCTAGCCACTACACATCTATCGATTCACCATAGGTTGGCCTAGATGCATGCACACCGAATTGCGAATTTAGGGCTACAGCCAACGCTTTCCGTGCATCATCCTCGCCATGCACTAAGGCAATGCGTGGGCGGTTTTCAATGCTGCCATACCAATCAAGCAGCCCGGCCTGATCGGTATGTGCGGATAGACCGCCGATGGTGTGTCGTTGCGCCTTAACTTGAATGAGTTCACCGAATAGTTTAACTTCCGAAGCGCCATCAACCAGCAGGCGTCCTAATGTGCCGACCGATTGATAACCAACGAAAAGCACATGGTTTTTCGCGCTGCCTATATTTTTCTCTAAATGGTGACGAATCCTACCACCATTGCACATGCCCGAACCGGCAATAATAATGCAGCCGCCTTTGTGTTCGCTAATCGCTTTCGATTCAACCACATCGGCAGTGTATTTCAGGTTGGGCAAATGAAATGGGTGCGGCTTGCCATGCAACATGGCTTTCGCATCGGCATCAAATAATTCTTCATGGCGTGCATACACACTCACCACTTTCGAGGCCATGGGGCTATCGAGGAATATTTTCCACTTCCCAAGCTCCCAATCATCCCAATGTTTGGCGAACCAATACAGCAATTCTTGGCTTCGTCCAACCGCAAAAGCAGGAATTAGTATATTGCCACCGCTTTGCCAAGCTTGTGCAAAAATCTCACCCATTTCTTTAACAGTTGCCATGCGATCACGGTGCAGGCGCCCGCCATAAGTCGATTCCATCAAGACTAAATCCGCTGCAATAAATGGATCAGGGTCATTTAAAATTGGCGTGCCTTTCGGGCCAACATCGCCCGAGAACACCAGCGTTTTCGTTTTACCCTCCTGCACAGACTGAACACGAATACTGGCAGAGCCCAAGATATGCCCCGCATCTTGCAAGCAGATACTTAAGCCCGGAAACAATTGCGTTTCTTGGCGATAATCCAAACCCACTAATTGCCGAACCACAAGCCCTACTTCCTTGCGAGTGAATAATGGCTGGTGTTTGCTATGGCCGTCTTTATGGAAGCGGTTGTCGCGCTCAGCCTGCATTTCTGCCAAGGAGGCGGCATCTTCGAGCATAATCGGCAATAAATCAGCGCTGGCTTTATGGGTATAGATTGGGCCATGATAGCCATATTCCACCAATATTGGCAGCCTACCGCAATGATCAATATGGGCATGACTGAGCACAACGGCGTCAATATGTTTGACATCAAAATCAAACGGTAAGGCATTTTTCGCCTCTTCTACTTTGCTGCCTTGAATCATGCCGCAATCCAGTAATATTCGCTTGCCGGCCGCTTCCACTAAATGACACGATCCAGTCACTGCACCAGCGGCACCAAAAATAGTTACTTTCATTGCATTGCTCCTTGCTGTTTTAACCATACTAGCAAGAAATTCACCAGGTGATTTTCGATTTTTTAACAGCCGCATTGGGCGCGCGCGTATAATGGGCGTCTTAATCTGGGAGCCCTTATGACAGCCATGATGAAAGCATTAGTGAAACGCCATGCCGAAAAAGGCATTTGGATGGAACAAGTACCGGTGCCAAGCCCTGGCCCCAATGAGGTGCTGATCAAGCTTGAAAAAACCGCCATCTGTGGCACCGATTTACATATCTATAAATGGGACGAATGGAGCCAACGCACCATAACGCCTGGCTTAGTGATTGGTCATGAGTTTGTTGGTCGCATTGTGGAAATTGGCCCAGGCGTCAGTGGCTATTCACTCGGCGATCGCGTGTCTGCAGAAGGCCATATTGTTTGTGGCCATTGTCGCAACTGCCGTGCTGGACGTCAGCATTTATGCCCGAATACCATTGGCATTGGCGTCAACCGTAACGGGGCATTTGCTGAATATATTGTGATGCCATCGTCAAATCTATGGCCAATTCCTGATCAAATTCCTAGCGAGCTCGCCGCATTTTTCGATCCGTATGGCAATGCCGCGCATTGTGCGTTGGAATTTGACGTGATTGGCGAAGATGTCTTGATTACCGGTGCGGGCCCGATTGGCATCATTGCTGCGGGGATATGCAAACATATTGGTGCGCGCAATGTGGTGGTTACTGACGTCAATGATTATCGCTTAAAACTTGCCGCCGATATGGGCGCCACGCGCGTAGTCAATGTCTCTAAGCAAAGCTTGAAAGATGTGATGGCAGAATTGCATATGGAAGGCTTTGATGTTGGGCTTGAAATGAGCGGCGTGCCACAAGCCTTCAACGATATGCTGGACTGCATGTACCACGGTGGCAAAGTAGCCCTACTCGGCATATTGCCGAAAGGCGCCGGCGTGGATTGGGACCGCATCATCTTTAAAGGCTTAACCGTGCAAGGCATTTATGGCCGGAAAATGTATGAAACCTGGTACAAAATGACACAAATGGTGTTAACAGGCTTTCCATTGCAGAAAGTGCTCACCCACCAAGTGCATATTGATGACTTCCAAAAAGGCTTCGATTTAATGGAAGCCGGTGTGTGTGGCAAAGTGGTGTGTACTTGGTAGCATTAAAAATTAGTCATAAAAAAAGGGACGCCATGGCGTCCCTTTTTTCATTCAGCTACTAAAACTTAGCCGCCGATTTTTACGCTCAATACCACGGAATCCGACGCATTGAATGGCAAGTTGGTGTCGTAGTAGTTCAAGCCAACATCCAAAGGACCAAATTTCTTGCTTAAGCCAACGTTCCAATCGTTGTAATCACCGAAATCAGAGAAGGTACGACCAAAGCCTGCATTCAAGCTGTAGTCTTTACCCAAATCCCAGCTGTGGCCGAGGTTTGCGTAGATTACATTTTCGCCGGTGTTTGAATAATCGTTGGTGTAGCCAAGGGTTAAGGTGGCAACGTCTTTCAAGCCCACTTTGGTAATCAATTCGTTGTAATCGCCATTACCATAACCTGAATCCGCACCATGATAGGTGTAACGGGTCAACATCACGTCAAGGTTTACTTTCTCGCCCAAATCTACGTTGTAGCCAACATAGGCATCAACTTCGATGTCTGGAGCAGCTTGTGGGCCAAAATTAACATTTGAGCCCCAGGCGCCGACATAAAAGCCGCTGTCGCCGAAGGCGTAATCTAATCCGCCTTGAAAAGCAATATCTTTACCGGTTTGGGAAACACCGCGGAATACGTAATCCGACACAACGCCGGCATTCCAGCTGAAATTCGATTCTGCTTTATCTGCTTCTTGCGCAAAAGACACAACAGGAGCTAACAAAAGGGCGGCTAAAATAGCGGCTTTAAGATTGTTTTGCATTTTTTTTCTCCGAAAAGTTAATAAAAAAGACGAAAATCGTCTCTTAGCACTCTAGGTACAGTCCAGAAGCTGACTCGATATTAACGGATTATTAGCAATTTGGGTAGTGCTGTACGGGTATTTTCAACAGAATTTACTGTATGTTCATTATTAACAATCACGCTGCTCTGCTGAGTATTTATTTAATTTCATTGTTTTTCAATACGTTAAAAAATAAATAGCGGTAGTTAATGGTATTATTGCACTATCTAATTGAAGGTAACAAAATATGAACAAAACGGCCTATTTGAGCTACCAAGCGGTCTTGCAGTCGATTGAACAGCAAGGCCTGCTGAAAAATGAGCGTGTCATAACCAGTGCGCAATCGGCAGAAATCACGCTTGCTGATGGCAGTACCGTTTTAAATTTTTGTGCCAACAATTATCTCGG
>JAYTVJ010000114.1:0-15749 GCA_043744535.1 Arenimonas sp. | reverse complement strand
GCGAAAGCGCACTTTCTTCTGCATCGGCACCTCGCCTTCGCGCAATGGCATACGATCATCATCAACCATAATCAAACCGCCATCGCGTTCAACTACAGGGCGCATCGCCGCTAAATACAACGGCACCACCGGAATTTTCTCGCGATAGATATAGAGCCAAATATCCAGTTCAGTCCAATTCGAGATAGGAAATACACGCACGCTTTCGCCTTTTTTTATGCGCGTGTTGTACACATCCCAAAGCTCTGGGCGCTGCGATTTCGGATCCCAACGGTGCTGCGCATTACGGAACGAAAAAACCCGTTCTTTGGCACGTGATTTTTCTTCATCGCGGCGCGCGCCACCAATGGCGGCATCATATTGGCCAATATCTAGCGCCTGCTTTAGGCCCTGTGTTTTCATCACATCGGTGTGCACCGTGGCACCGTGGCTAAACGGATTAACGCCCTGCGCTAAACCTTCTTGATTGATATGCACCGAAAGCGCCACGCCGTAGTGTTCAACAATCTGCTCGCGGAAGCGATACATGTCTTGGAATTTCCAGGTGGTATCAACATGCAGCAGTGATATGGGCGGCTTGGCCGGATAAAACGCCTTGGCTAATAAATGCAGAAGTACCGAGCTATCTTTGCCAATGGAATACAGCATGACTGGATTTTTGAACTCCGCCGCTACTTCCCTAAAAATATGGATACTTTCTGCTTCCAGTCTGTCGAGGTGCGATAGTGCGTTCATGCTTTGTTTTTTCTCAGATTTTCATCATTTTACGGTAATTATTCAGGCCTGTGTTATTAAACGGCCATTCAGCTTATGACTTGATTGCATGTAAAAATACAGTAAGATTATGCATGTTCTTTACATCTCTGGAGATGTGCCATGAAAGTCCGTTCAATTGCATTCGTTTTAGCTGCTGCTTTATTTTCAAGCGCTGCCATGGCTGATGCGCCCGCTTGCCCAACCAATATGGCCAAGGCTGAATGCGTGTATTTCAAAGAAGGCTATGCGGTTGGCAATGAAGACGCAAAAGCTAGCTTAAGCAATGCGTATCAGCGCCATGAAGATTCGTATGATTCACGTTTTGAATCGGCCTTTTCCAAAGGCTACGAACAAGGCTGGAAAGACGCGAAAGCGAAGAAATAATCCCCCTAAATCCCCCTTTTAAAAAAGGGGGACTTTTTTTGTGGGGATTACGCCTCCCTTGCTTGGAAGGGAGGTTGGGAGGGATGTATTGGCAAACACCGCCACTACCGTAAATTCATCAAATGCATAGCCGCCAGTCACTTGCACGGGCCCCGCGCATACCCATGCATGCGCTTTCATATGTTCAACTGGATCTTTGGCCACCCCGTAAAAAATAGCGTATGGCACGGAAAATAGCGCCATGAAGCAACGTGCGCTAATTGCCTGTGCTTGGCAGTTGGCATTCCATGGCGCCAGTGTTGATGACATACGCACAGCACGGCCAATGCTGAGTGCACGCGCTTGTTGCTTAGCGTTTACTAATGGAATGAATGCCGCAAGGCCGTGGTGCTGGCCAAGATGTGGCGCAAAAACTTTAAACGGCGCGCATAGCACCAACAAGCGTGCCAAGCCGGTTAACAGCCAAGCTGGCAACAACAAACATAGAGTGGTGAAACTCTGATTGAAAAAACTATTAAGTTTGCGAATCAGCAGCATGGGCTTAGGCTACTTGCGCAATGCCCCGCTCAATCATATCGGCAACGAATGCCTGAACATCTTCAGCCGCTTGTTCAGCGCTAACTTCGTATTCATCGGTGATGGTTTGAATAAGTTCAGCAATGCTTTTAGGCTGTTCAATCAAATCCCAGATGCGAGTAGCCACTGGGTTTAGGCCGAAGTATGCGCCTTTTTCGATACTCATCATAATGGCTTCGCCGCCAATTTCGGCGCTGAGCATGTCGTTATGGCGGGTGATGGTTTGGGATAGTTCTAGTGGCATGGCGATGGCAATCCAATTCAAGGGTTTTTGTTCATGTCGTCCAGTATAAACTGTACCAATTCATTAATGCGAAAACCGGATTGTGGCCTTTGAATTTTGGCCATGTGAATATTGCCCGCCAACTTCGCGACCTGTTGCAAATGCTGGGGTTTTAGTGCCATGGCATCTAAGAAATGCACGCGGTAGGTGTTGTCGTGCAGTGGCTCAAAACGGCTCATGCCTTCATAAGGCAGGCAAGCAAAATCTTCGTTTACCGATTCCAGCACATACACCCACTTCACAGGCAACGGCGTTTCGCAGAAACGCTCGCCAAGCGGCACATTGTATTTGTCCATATCCGGCATAATCCGGCGCAGGCCATCGGTTTCAATGCCCAACTGGCGTGCAGTATCGCCCCATAGCTTAATGCGCGGAAAGCCCGGCGTTGCCATGCCTTGCTCGGTAACTGGTACCACATCGTCAGCCAGCAAACGGTAGCCATGTTGAAGGAAAGCGGCGGCAAGCGTTGATTTACCCGCACCAGAATCACCCACACACACCAAACACCCGCCATTCACTTCAATGGCATTGCCGTGGATTAGTAGCAAGCCGCGTTGAAACAACAGTGCGCCGAGTGCGGAACCGAGCAGGTACACACGAACACTTGTTTCATCCGCGTCTGGATATGGTTCAACAGTGATTTCTTTACCGTTACGAACCCAATATCGGGCTACGTCGTCAATATCCATCCAGAATTCACTTTCATTGTACTGCTCCCACGCCCCCTTGGACTTGGGATCGATGCCCTCGGCCGGAACCAAGCCTTGAATGAACCGAATATCAGATGCCTTTTCAAGATCAGGAAGGCATTCAGGCAACGACCAATCGCTTGCAACGACCAGCCCATAAAGTTTATAGTTTTTCATATGTTGCTGACGTTCTTCACTAAATTTTGATTTTGAACTTTGAATTGAATATCATTCTAACCGAATTCCGTTTAGTAGCAGCTTGCTCTGGGGAGCTTTACTGCAATAATCCTGTGAAATAAGTCCAATCAGCTCAAAAAGTTAAATGCGAATATTAATCACTGGATAACCAGGCCTTAAGGCTCGCCAATTGATTTGCATTTGTTGACCAAGTCGATTGAATATCCAGCCCTCGCCAATCTTCACGTTGCGCACGTTCTGCTAAAGCGCGGATACGTTTAGCATCAAATATACCGTCCAAGGCAGTTGGTATTTCATAGGTTAGATCAATGACTCGTTTGAATAAAGACCGGTTATCGCTAGATTCAGCGATAGCCACACCAGCCGAAATCCCCATATCCTTATTCGGCTTCCAAGTCACAAGATCTGGGCAAACACCAGCAACGGCGCTTCGATGCAAGAAGCGACCCATGCCATTTGTGCCCACTTTCCAATTTACCGGAGTATGTAGATATTGCTGAATTATTCGTTGGTCTAGTAGAGGCCAAGCATAGTCGATACCATAACTCGCCGCCATTAAAGTGCCGTTTTCCAAACGAGTTGATGCATATGGCCTGCCAACCAAATAACTGACAGCGTCGTTAACTTTCCGAAACCGTTCATCGTAGGTGGCCGTTGCAAAATAGCTCTGCTCAACGGCGAACTCTGCTAATGCCTCGGCATGCAAGAAATGGTTTGGCCAAGCGGCCTGCCAGCTTCTCAGAAAAGCCATATTCTTTTCAGGCATGCGCCAGCTGGTGTATATGGTCTTTGCCAACCTACCAACTCGTTTCGGTAGTGAGCCCGGCAGGATTCGCCATAACTCTCTCCAATTACGCTGATCCATTAATTCCAAACGAGCTGGAATGCCACCAGGATAAGTCACCAACTCATCGCCGCCGAATCCTGAAAGGAGATGCTGAATGTCATTTTTCTGGCAATACTCATAAAACGGAAAATGGACGTATCCGTTACTGTCCTCTTGGGGTGCGCCATTAATTCGTATCACGCGCTGCAATATCCGCTCGCTGTCTGTTGCGCTAGAATGATGGCTGAATAAAACGGTATGCTTTATTTTCCAACGTTTAGCAGTGGCCATAATGTATTCAGGCTCCAAAGCTTCGTAGCAAAAACCCATGCCATGCAGTCGATTTACCTGCGTGCCAAGTTGCCGAGCCGCTTCGGCCGTGATGCTACCGGAATCTAATCCACCAGAATTCTCACAGCCAACATTGCCAAATTCAGGCATACGGCAAGCAACAGATTCTTGCCAAAGCGAGCGATATGCATCCAAATAGCTAAGTTCCGACCTATTAGCCACATTAGACTGTGTGTCAAAGTTGTGATAACGGCGTAATTTTGGGCTAGAACCGTCGCGCAGTAACAGACTATGGGCTGGAGGGAGCTTTTTTACTTCATCATACGCAGTATCCGTCAAACTATGACTGACATCAGCCAAGAATTTCGCCATCCAACGCCGGCTTGGCGTTAATGTGCCAACACGAAGCGGTTTGAACGCTGCCAATGTATTGGCGAAAAACAGGCCATTTTCATCCCACCGATACAGTAGTGGCTTCACACCCATCACATCCCGCGCTAAAAGCAATATTTTCTCGCGTGGACAACATATAGCCAGTGCGAAATCGCCAATCAATTTTTCAGGGCAATGCTCGCCCCACTTAAGCCATGCCAAGGCAATCAACTCATCGTCTAAAGCTTTAGAGTCTGCCACAAGTTGATGAATTAAATCCTGCCGGTTATCCAACCTACCCCAGAACAACACAGCCACATCACTTTCAGGATGGCGGTAAATAATGGCGTTGGTGGAGCCGTTGCGCGAAGCCACCTGCAGTAGCATCTGACTATCATTAGCCCAATAATCTCGAGGCTTATCCTGGCTAAATGGCGCCAAGCTTTCCATAATCTGCTCAACATCACCCCAAGCTGAAATAGGCTGCTGCTTACTTAACAAACCTGCAAACATCGTAATACTTTCCTGGTATTGTCAAAAATATGCCAATAAATATATATATAATTCAATAATATATATTAATTTGCGCCAACATTAACACAATCGAAGATAGGCGTAAGTCAACCCAATCAATTTTTATGCGTTTTTTAAAAACACAAAAATATGTTGGAAGATTGCGAACGCACAATTACTTTTATGTGACCTAGTAGACATTGTACAGAATATGTTGTTACACTATAAATTGGATTTACAGGCAACCATTTAGGGAAACTCATGCAAAACTTAAACAAAAAAGAATACTACAAGCCAGAAGTATCTGAATTAAGCAGTGCTTTAACTGAAACTGGAAAACCCAAAGTTGCTGCTGCCGAACAAACAATGACAGCCAACGGCCAGCCTTCTACTATGGGCCCATCTTAACAATTCAAGCTAATTTTAATTTGCTCCATGAATAAAGTTGCGAACTGTTGATTGCCGTTTGATGTTTTAGTTTTGTATTGTTTCTATTTAGCGTATTTTTCAAGTATTACATTAAGCTCCGGCAAGCCAAACAACCGAGCCCAATTTTTTGGGTTCACAATTTCACTGTAGCCTTTCGGAATATAGTGAAAGAAAAGTAGATTGCAAAACCCAAGATTGCTGGTTTTCGGCAACGCATCACGATAATGCCATTGACTACTGCCAGAGAATAAAATCGCATTTCCTGGCTCTAGCACCCTCATTTCAAATCTAAGACTTGGATCGTTTTTGATAGATTTCTGCCAATCTTCACCACGATTTAGATGCTGTTCTGGCCACGGTATTATTTGACTAAAGTGAATTGGCCATGGCTCACTTTGATCAATACAAATATCCAACGTCCATTTTGCTTCCGGAGCATCAAGATGAGGCTCGCAGATTCCAAACTGTGTATATAAAGAAAGAAAATTATAGCAAGGCTCTACTTCCTCACCAACCCACTCTGAAACCCTTTCGGTCAAATTAGCTTGCATCTTCAGAAATACTGGATGATTGCGCATGATATATCGGCCAAACGTCTCAACTTCATGAAGTTTCATAGACGACATTGGAATATCATTGATGATTTTTTTGATTAAATCCAAAGCCTGTTGATTAAGCAGACAGTGCAAATCCTTGATCTTAAAATCTGGATTAGTACGCAAGGCATTAAAGCTTGCCATAAACTCATCATATTTTTCAGGGTAGTGCTCTAATATGTATACTTTGGCTGCCAAATATTTGGCAAGCCAGACTGAGTCATACCACTGATTTTCATTCTCCATGACTTCAAACTTTGTATTTACAGACCGGTCTATAATATCAAACTATATGCTTATACAATCAGAAAACCAATTAGTACAGCAACAACTTAAATTCATCGCCAAAACCGTTGTTGAACATGGCGGCACAATCCACCCAGAATTAACCATAACGCATCAAACTGAACGGCTTTGGATAAGTTGCAGTGCTGAGGTGGACGGCAGTGCTTTGCTAATAATTCCTGATGAGTTATTTATTCCTGTGACCCATTTAGAATGGACAGGTGAAAATGGCGTGCTCAGCTACACGGGCAATGTTTCGCTATTAAGCCCCGTCCAGAAGAGCCTGCTGGATGCGATGGTGCTTGTGTATAATGCAACCAATAAAATCAATAGCGTGGCAAAGTCCTTACCTGCACAACAGCTCCCTAATGATCAAGAATTATTATGCTGGCTGAAAGATGCCAGACCAGCATTCGAACTTCCCATAACAAATCCTGCACGCCAATTCATCCAAACACGGTTGAACGACAAAAATATCCAGATAGAATCCGGCGAACCCACCGGCTACCTAATGCCATTGATAGATCTGCTCAATCATCATCCTTATGGACCCAAATATGGGCGTACTGATTGTGGTGCGTGGCTAATCCCGCTAGTTAAGCCAACTCTAGGTTCCGACGAATGTTTCGTACGTTACGGCAAATCGGACTCACTTTCATTAGTCATGTGGCACAATTATTTCGAACCTAATACTAGGCATGTTGCAGCATTGGATTGCATGCTCATACATGTCGATCTAGGCGAAATCCGTATTAAAGGAACTAATGCCACTCGCCGCAAAATCAATGCGCCGCGATTGTTGACGGGCGAGGCCGTTTTAACTTTGCAGGATTTGGTCTTGGAGAAAGAACAGCTACAGACCTTGCGCACCCTGCTCGGCTTAGCCGTGCGCTCCAAACGTCGGGAACTGGCACAGCCTGAAGCGGAGGTGGTTGCTAATGAACTGATCAACCTGCTGGTTGAGGCCAATATCCAGAAATACACGGAACTGCAGAAGTTATGCCAAACGGATGCAGAACTTTTTCCACTACGGTCGCTTTTCGGCCAAGTGGCGGAACACCAACTCGCGCTATTAGGTGCTTTACGAGCCGTTTAAAGCCAGCGATACCAAATCATCACCCTGCTGCTGCAACTCACACAAACCCCAGCCACTATTGCCTTCAAGCAATACCGGCCCATCAGGTGTAATCACCCAATCCCAAGCGATGGTCCAGACCTTTGGCAGTTGATGATGCGCGCTCAAGCTATGATTGCATAGCAGTGCAAAATGCGGAACCTGAGCAACTCCTGAGAGTGTCTGCCAAAGCGCATCATACTCATCCTGCCAGTCTTGCTTGAGAAACCATTCTCGATTCATCGCAGAAACTGCCCCATCGGCCACAGAAACTGGAAATCGCCAAAACCCCCGGCCACCTGCTGGCGAAGCTTCGCTTGGCACCTGCAGTTCTGCCCACCAAATGAAAATGCCATCTGGCTTAACACTTGTCACTATTCGCAATACAACAGCCTCGCTTGAAACCAATACGTGCGCAAAATCCGAGTGGTTCACCAGCAATGGCTGTATCAGCACTTCACCTTTACCCGTTAAGACCTGCCAAGCACTACGCACGGCAAGCTCATCCGGCAAATCAGCACCGTTATGAGCCAGCCCTTGCAATCCATTTTCATCACGCCAAACAGCAAACGCAGACTCGCCTTGATTACCACTGCGCAGCTTGCAGAACAGTTTAGGTTGTCGAATCAGTGCTGTTTCAATATCTTGCCAGTCGCCGCCCGACACGTATTCGGTATCAACCATTGGAATACCGAACGCCGACAAAAGCTCGGCCAATGCAATTTTGTCACCAAGCAATCGATGGTCTGCTTTGGTGCCGCCTGTGAAACTGTTTTGCAGTGCATGATATGCCGATGTTTCACTTTCATAAATTATTGCCAAGCCATCAACATCCGCGCGGTAAAGCTGCCAGTTGTAGCCTTGGTAAGGGTTTATGCACCAGGTCTTCGCCCAGTAACCCAGCTGATAACGTTGCTGTTGAATCGGTATGCCAAAACGTGTCTCAACATCGGCCCCATAACTCTCAACCGCTTTCGTTAAAATCCTGGGAGAGGCCCACAACTGCCAATGAAGCCAACGGCCAATTTCCAAAGGCAACCACAGCAAGCCGGGGAGTTTGTAGCGCGAATACCACCATAAATGACGGTGTAGTTGTATTGTGGCCGATTGATTGGGCAAGAGATAACGCCAATTCAAAGGTGCGGACGGTTGCAGATGCCAGACATCCCAATACCAAAGCTGGCGAAGCCCTCGCAATAGTTTGGTAGTAAAAACCTGCGGTGTTTTCATAGCGCTATCATCGCCCGAACAAGCGCTTCAGTCCCACAGCCATCCGACGAAGCATGAAGCGCCAGGCCGAATCATTCTTGCTATAGCCTTCACGCATCGCTTCTGGATTTGGCCAGAGCTTTTGGCCTAACCATTTCAAGCGCACCGATAATTTTGGGCTAACCGCCTGCATTTCATGCCACTGATAACTTGCCCATGACTGAAACCAAGCGCGCTTGATTTTCTCATGTTTGGCATTATTCGATAATGCCTCAATAACAGTTTGGGGAATCTGTGTTTTGAAAATCGCCTGCGAATGCTCAATGGCATCCAAGCTCAGGTCGCTGATGCCCGCTTGTGCGCTTCGCTCAACGAATTCCTGCCATTGGTCGGTATTCAATGCTTTAAACAACAAGTGCTGGTCGTATAGCCACTTCAAGGTATCTGCTTGGTGACTAAGGTATTTCAAAGCTCGATGGCCAATAGAATTAATCAACGCGTCGTATAGTGATAATACCTTGACGTGTTGTTGTTGAATGATTAAATCTTGGCTACGCGCATAAGCCTTTTCGAATGGAATTCTAGAAGCTAGAATGGCGCTATTAAACAGTGCCCAATGTGCATCAATCCGGATTTGTTCACCATTGAAATGTTTATCAAAGGCACGCTCGAAGCTTGTCAAACCACCGGTTGATTCTGCGGCAATGAAACCCAGAGGCTGAAGAATACTTGCCAGTGAAATTACCGACTGTTGACTAGCAAACCATAAGTCAATATCCGTTATTGGCCGATGGCTTGCTGAAGCGTACAGCCAATTACCAAGGGCTGCGCCCTTCATCACTAAGAATGGAATTTCGGCCTGATACAAGACCTGAAAAACATTTTTTTGCTCAGCAAAAAATGGCAACTGATGTAAAAGTGAATGTTTGGCTGCTTGTTGGATGTTGGTAACAAACTGTGTCGGCAAAGTCGCGATGTTTGGATGCTGCATCAGTTGATATTCGAGCAAAACCAGCACGCCTTCATGACTGGCCATATCAACGAGCTCATCAAGCTGCTGGTCGGCGATAACTGGCAGATCTTGATGGGTCAATGCGGCGATAAGCCATGCGCGGAGTGTGTTTGTCATTGCTGATAAATTACCATGAATCCTCCTAAATCCCCCTTTCAAGAAAGGGGGACTTTTTTGCGCTTTACTCCTCCCTTCCTTGGAAGGGAGGTTGGGTGGGATACCCTACGCGTAAATTTTCTTATGAATCCAATCGAAATAGGTGTGCGCACGTTGTTCGGTTTCAGTAATCCACAGCCAGCTGAATAATGCGAATAGATAACACATCACCATTAACGGCTCAGGCACATTGAAGAACATGGCCAATGCACCAAACAATCCTGTTGCACAGGTTAACAACATAATGTAACTAACAATTTGATTGACACTAAAACCCGCATCCAGCATTAAATGATGGCCATGATCGCGGCCTGCAGCAAACGGCGATGTGCCGCGGCGCAGACGATGCACAATCAAAACTAGGCAATCGATGATAGGTGGTGCTAGCAGAAATGGCCCTAAGATTGGACTAATGGGATGACCAGGATTCTGAGTCAGCCTAAAGATGATGAATGCAAGCACAAAGCCAATAAAGCCACTTCCCGCATCACCAAGAAATACTCGGGCTGTTGCTTGGCCGTATCTGCGCAAATTAAACCAAAGAAATCCAACCATCGCGCCTAATACACAGAATAAGCCTAAAGCTACATCATAGGCGCCAGAATAAGCAGCAGCGCAGATGAACATACAGACCACCACAAAGCACACAACACCAACTAAGCCATCAATCCCGTCAAACATATTCATGGCGTTGATAAGCCCCAGCGTAACGAACACGGTGAATGGCACGCTCAGCCAGCCCAGTTCAATATCGCCGAAGCCGAATAGCGGGCCCACATGCTCTGCGCGCACACCGGAAATATAAATTAATGACAGCGCGGCCAAGACCTGAATAGCTATCCGTGTTTTCCAATCGATAGGGTATTTATCGTCCAGCGCACCAATCAGTACCAATAATAATGATCCGATAGCAAAGCCGATGAATTCGTGGCTTAAGCCTTCCACATACAGAAATGGTAATAATATGCCTAAAAATACACCGAAGCCACCGATTGGTGGCGTTGGGTGTGCATGCTGTTTGCGTTCATCAGGCTTATCAAGCAAACCGATGCGGTTAGAAAACGGAATAAGCATTTTTATAATTAAAAAGCTTATTAATGCAGAACACGCAAAATTGGTTAGCGCTTGTAACATTATTTAACCTATGGAATTTTCAACTATTTTAAACAACTTGGGGCAACTGTCTACAAAAAATATCTTCGCCCCCAGAAAATCGCTAGATAATTAACTGCTATATATTTTTAATACACGATCAACCACAGCTTCAATCGAAAATTTTTGAACCGCCAAAATACGTGCGTTGTCGCCATAGGTTTTTCGTAGCTGAGGGTTATTAATTAAGACAGCAAGCGCATCCGCTAAAGCCGTCGCATCTTGCACCGGCACTAGCAAGCCGGTTTCACCGGGCACAATAGCTTCACGGCAACCAATCACATCGGTAGTAAGCACTGGCTTACCAGCTGCTGCGGCTTCCAATAAGCATTTTGGCATGCCTTCCCGATACGATGGCAAACACACAATAGCGGCCTTGCGATAGACACTTAGCATATCTGACTGAAAATCCCACCACTCCACAATGCCTTCGCGAACCCAAGTTTGAAGCTGTTCAACAGCAATGGCACTCGGGTTGGCATAATCGGCGGCACCGGCCAGTACAAAACGCCAATCGGGGTGTAATTGCTTGAGTTCACGCGCGGCTGCCACAAATTCCAACACGCCTTTGTCACGCAGCATGCGCGCTGGCAACAGCACGATTTGTTCAGCCTGCTCTACTTGCATATCCGCATACAGCGACAAATCAACACCTGAGCCGGGAATTAGCACCAATTGCGCCTGCCGCACCATCTTAGCGCCGAGCAAGGCCGCATAGTCGTCTTTATTCTGCACAATGACCGTGCAGTCAGGGTGCTGATATACCCATTTGATTAGCGCGTTATAAAAAAATCCGATACTTCGCTTAAGCAAACCCGCATTGCCCGTAAACAAATAGCCTTGCCCGGACACCGATATAACCAATTTGGGCACAGCGCAGAGTCTGGCCGCCAAGCCGCCATACAAATTGCCTTTCGGTGAGGCGGTATGGATAACATCGGGTTTAGTTTTCCATACTTTCCGAAGCACCTGCAACAAACCGAATGCTTCGGTTAGCGGATTGGTGCTAGTGGCTTTGAACGGGGCCTGAAAATGGCTGATGCCTTCTGCACGCAAGCACCCAAGACTCTCCGCTTCCATTTTTGCACTCGTGGATTGGCCGGTGATTAAATCTACCTGCCAGCCATTGCGCTTGGCCGCTTGCGCAATTGGCAAGCGATGCGAAATAAAGAACGCGGGTACGTTGATGATGAATATGAGTCTCAAGAATAGACCTGTCTACATCAAAATGGTCGTAATTTGAGAGGTAAATCCCAAAACCACTGCCAAAGGTAGAACTGGTAAGGCAGCCAGCCATAAGCATTAGTCGCGAACAAAAGCCATACCGCCATTACCGCGGCGTAATACAACATTATCAAGAAAACCCAGGTAGTATTTGCATTGCCAGGGCGGCCAAGAACATCTGGCAAGCGGCAAAAAACGAAGAGTTGCAAAGGAATCCAATACAGCGCCAAGCGGTCCACGGCGGTAGATGACGGCGATACCATGAACAGCGCCAAAAATACAAATGCAAGCAAGGACATCATCGTCCAGAATGCATTTTCCGCTTTGGATAGCCTAAAGCGCTTACGCAACAGCAGGAACAGGCTGGCCGGCAGAATATTCATAATCAATCTAATGAGCGTGCCGGTTGAGCTGTATTCAGCGCCTACATAATTTTGATACAGCGCATCAGCCGAATCGCGCACCAAAAACCAATACAGTAAAATCCCGATAATCGATACCAGCAGGATTTTTAACCAGCGGCTTCCAGCGGAAGTGAGCGCCACCAAAGGCAGCATGATGATGGCAGACTTATGGAACATCACCGCAACGGCCATGAATATTAAGTAACGCGTCATATTGCGTTCAAATAAAGCAATAAATGCCAGCATCACCAAGCCAATCGAAATGCCTTGGCGTGTGTAACCCATGGCCACCACAATGACCAGATACGGTATGGCAACAGCCAATGCCAACCATGAGCGCGGCTGCGCGCGGCAAAATACCACCAAGCCCCAGCTGAAAATCAAGGATGCCAAGAAATTCACCAACACCATGCCGCCATCAGTCGTGATGGCAATCCACATAAATAACTTATAGGCCGGATCACCTTTTATGAATGCGTCGAACGAAAAGTCCTGATAATCATAATCGAATTGCTTAGCGTAGTTATACCAATCACCGCCAACCTCGAAGCGCAGACCAACCATCATCACGATAACTGCATAGCCAATCCACCAGATGACCGGCCATTTTTTAGGTACGGGATATCTCGATGGCTTTTGGATTGTGGCAAGGAACGCAGGCAGCAGAAACAACATCCAATATGGCCACATTAGCCCTGCTCCTGCAGCCAGGCTTGGAACATTAGCACCGACCATAGCCGGTAGCCGTAATTTTTTCGGCCACTTTGATGCGCTTGCCAGGCATCACGAACCATAGCAACGTCAAAATACCCTTGTTGTTTCAAATGCTCAGGCGCCAGCAAGGCTTCTGCCCAGTCACGCAAATCTTCACGAAGCCATTTATCAAGTGGAATGGCGAAACCCATTTTCGGGCGATCAATCAAATGCGGCGGCACGTATTTATACAACACCTGCCTTAATACATGCTTACCATTGCCATTGTGAATTTTCATCGCAATTGGCAAGCGCCAAGCCAGCTCTGCCACACGATGATCCAGAAATGGCGCGCGCGTTTCCAAGCTAACGGCCATGGCTGCGCGATCAACTTTAACCAAGATATCGTCGGGCATATAGGTCATCGAATCGACGAACATGATCCGTGATGCCTGATCACGGATATCTGGCCATAAGCTTGGCTGATTGATGAAACTATCTGTATGCAAAGCATTGGTGACCACCGATGCGTGTTCATTCCATTCGGAGGTTAATGAAACAATGAGATCATCAAAAGTTTTTACATTGATTAAGCGATTCGACAGATTATGCACTTTATTACCAATCATATTTTGCTTGATGAGACTGGCAAATGGCTTGGCGAGTTTGTCCCAATGTTCTACTGACACGCTTTGCAAAGCCTTGCCCAAACTTCCGCGCAGTGGTGTTGGCAGCATACGCATTAGCTTCCAAACTTTCGGCGCCATCAAATAGCGATTATAGCCACCGAACAATTCATCGCCACCATCGCCACTGAGCGCCACAGTCACATGCTGACGCGCCAAGCCCATCACCAAACTGGTCGGTAATTGTGAGCTATCGGCGAATGGTTCGTCATACATGCTCGGCATGCGCGGCACAGCGTTTAATACATCTTTGGCACTCATAAACAATTCGGTATGCTCGGTGCCTAGGTGTTTGGCCACATCGCGAGCATAACCCGATTCGTCGTACTGTTTTTCATGAAAACCGATGCTGTAGGTTTTCACTGGGCGCTCAGATTGGCTTTGCATTAGCGCCACCACCATCGAAGAATCCACACCACCCGACAGCAAGGCCCCTAAGGGCACGTCGGCTAGCATTTGGCCACGGACCGATTGAATCAGAACATTCTGCAATGCATCGACTGCATCACCTTCAGTACCTGAAAATCCAGACTTCTGACCTGCCTCAGCCACGTCAGCCAATGACCAATAGGCTTCGGGCTTGGCGTCGATTTGGCCGATACGCATGGTGATCGAGGTGGCCTGTGGAAGCTTATGAATGCCTTGCCAAATTGAATTGGGCGCGGGGATGTAGTTATAGCGCAGTAGTTGCGCCACAGCATCGCGATTGACTCGGCGCTCAAAACTTGGGTGTGCGCCAATAGCTTTAAGCTCAGAGCCGAACAACAACACACCATTTTGCCAGCCGTAATACAGCGGTTTTTCGCCGAAGCGATCGCGAGCCAGGCTTAGTGTTTTTTCTTGACTATCCCAAAGCGCAATGGCAAACATTCCCACGCAGGCTCTCAAGGTTGCCTGCAAACCCCAAGCTTCAATCGCAGCTAATAAGGTTTCAGTGTCGGAATGGCCGCGCCAAGCAAGCTGCTGGCCTTGCTGCAAAAGTTGTTGACGCAATTCTAGGTGATTATAAATTTCGCCATTGAATACCAGCACAAATCGCCCAGATTCTGAAAGCATTGGCTGATGCCCGGCGGGGCTTAAATCCACAATGGCCAAACGCCGGTGCGCTAAGGCAATGCCTGAATCATCATCGACCCACACGCCAAAATCATCGGGGCCACGGTAGGCAATGCGCTCGGCCATGGCAAGCGCCACTATCGGCATTTGCTCTTTATCGTATTGACCAAAAAAACCTGCTATGCCGCACATTTGAACTCCGACTTCATTGACGATTACTGGAACATTTGCCCTTAGTTTGAAGGGCTGTTAGCAGATATATTTGGAATTTGAAGCGTATTTAACCAACGGCAACTGCGAAAAAGCAAGACATCGCATATAAAAGACCTAAAATAGAGGTAAAACAGTACTCAGTTTAACTGAAATCCAAGACTTGGCGATAACTTAACAATAGGACATCAATCAACAAAATCATTCAGAACCTGGGAGAACACAGGCCTTAGTACTCGGCTCCCAGTTAGTGTCAAGTGATGTTTGTCAAAATAAAGCGGTCTAAATTTTGCATCGGCCATCCTGCATCGGATAGCATCGCAGAAATATTCAGCCACTGGATACTGCCGTATATTTGCAGCTGAAGGTTGTGCCATGAATTCTAGTAACTCCCTATTTTCAGCTGTATAGTTGCTTAGGGTCTTTTCCGGCAAAGGCCTACTATTGGCGAGATATTCATACAAGTTTGCAGGAACAATACGATCCCATTTTGGCACCGGCATAATAAATGACACGGATATGTCGGCCTTACCGGCGCTATCATTCAAATTCTCAAGTGCTTCCATACTAATAGACTGTGACAGGTAGTGCAGTACAAGGTGTTTAATTCCAAGATTATTGGCCGCCGCTATCAA
>JAYTVJ010000113.1:0-15852 GCA_043744535.1 Arenimonas sp. | reverse complement strand
AAAAAAGGGCGTCGAGTACTTTTGTTTATGTTTATTTTTGCACTGACATTATTGCTGTTTGGCATGTATGGATTTTTGATAGCCAAGAGCGGTGTGCTGAAAGAAGTAGCATTCGGAACACTTATGCTGGGAATTAGTTATGTCGGCTTGTTAAAAAGTGCAATCGAAATGTTTGAGAACCATCGAACCGATAAAAATTCAGCGGCATAGAATTCTCAACTTTTCGATTCTGCCTTCAATATCAGTGTAATCATTAGTAAGTGACGGCTTTGGAGCGCTTCATGGATGCGCTGCAGGCTTGGTTTTAACCACTTTGCAACAACATCTCCTACACAAACTTCGAGCCGAAAAATACCAGCGCCAATAGTTCCATTGCTCTCAGAGCATTATGCAATAAACCCTTACACAAATTTAAATATTTTCTGATTCCAGTCGATTTATTCTTACAGCATGATGCAGTAATGCCATGCATAAAATTACCAACCGCGTTTTGTTCGATTGAATGTCTGCTTAAGACTGACAATGTGTGTTTGACAATATTATTTAATGTACATACAATAAATAATTAAATTGGCATCCACATCATCAGTTTCCGCAAAGCCAATAAGCGCGAGGTAAGTAAATATGAAAAAACAATCAAATCCAAAGCGGGTGGATAAAGACAATCCAGAGTGGACCGACGATGATTTCAAGCACGCCGTGCCATTGTCTGGGTTGCCTGAATCATTGCAAGCCAAACTGTCAGGCATTCAACGTGGACGGCCTAGAGCTGAAGTGACCAAACAGCGCATTAGCATCCGGCTATCGCCAGACGTACTCGAAGGCTTCCGCGCCAGCGGTGCAGGTTGGCAAACGCGCATGGATGCGGCACTGAAAGAATGGTTGCAAAGCCAGAGCCGGTGATTGTATGTAAAACGCGGTTTAAGTGTAAGTGCGAATGATTATTCGCCCTAACCGCAGCAATAACTACCGATGCAACACCATCTCCAACACAAACTTCGAGCCGAAAAACGCCAGTGCCAATAGCGCCATTGCGCCTAGTGTCCAGTGCACTGCGCGGGTGCCGCGCCAGCCACGGCGTTTTCTGCCGATTAACAAAATCAGCAAAGTTAGCCAGCTTAAAATCGTTAACACCGTTTTATGCCATAAATGCTGGGCCAGCATGTCTTCCACAAATAGCATGCCGCTCACTAAGGTTAAGCTGAGCAACAGCCAGCTTAGAGTTAATGTTTTGAACAGCAGTTGTTCGGTTTGCACCAACGGCGTTAAGGCGCTTAGCCAGTGTTTGATGTTTCTGTTTCGCAAGGCGCGGTCTTGTAGCCAGTACAGCACCGCCAATAGCGCCGCAATCGACAAGCTCGCATACGCCAACAAGGCGAAGCTGGCATGCAGTTTCAGTTGCCAATCGGATGGGTTGTACAGATGCGTGCCCCAAGCCCAATTGCTGAGCAAGCAAAGTGCGGCAAGTGGGTACACAATAATGCCCAAGGCCGACAGCCGTTGCTTGGCGGTTAGCGCCACAGTCATCACCGACATCGCTAAACTAATCCACGACAAAGCCGCAAAAAAATGCAGGTCGGGGCCGTGCACAGCCAGCCAATACAGGCTTTGGGTGATGCCATGTGCCAGCACCGCCAACACCGCAAAAGCGTGCGGAAAGGCGCTGTTCAAGCCGGATTTTTGCCGTGAATACCATAGCCCCGCGCTGCAAAGGTAGGCGAATACGGCAATAAAGGAGGTTAGGGTAACGGTCATGCCGAATAGTTTGGCACAACCGGCCCGGATTTTGCGGCATGCCATGGCAAAATTTGCTTCAGCGTATAATGATTGCCTGAATAAAGGATTATGTATGTTTGAATCGCTGACCCAAAAACTTTCCGGCACCTTGCAACGCCTGCGCGGCAAAGGCCGTTTAACCGAAGACAACATCAAGGAATCGCTGCGCGATGTGCGCATTGCCTTGCTGGAAGCCGATGTGGCGCTGCCGGTGGTGATGGCGCTGATTGAACGCATCAAAGTGCGCGCGGTGGGCCAGGAAGTGTTAACCAGCCTAAGCCCGGGCCAAGCGCTGATTAAAGTGGTGCAAGACGAATTAACCGCGGTAATGGGTTCGGAAGCGGTTGAGTTAAATCTGAATGTGCCTGCACCAGCGGTGATTTTAATGGCTGGCCTGCAAGGCGCGGGTAAAACCACCACGGTCGCGAAGTTAGCAAAATTCCTGAAAGAAAAACGCAAGAAGAAAGTTTTAGTGGTCAGTTGCGACGTATACCGCCCGGCCGCTATTGCGCAATTGGAAAGCTTAGCCAAGCAAGTGGATGTGGCGTTTTTTCCAAGCATTAATACCGATTCGCCAGTGGATATTGCCAAAGCCTGCTTGCTAGAAGCGCGCAAAACTTATGTTGATGTGGTGATTTTCGATACTGCCGGCCGTTTAGCGATTGATGCGGCAATGATGGACGAAATCAAGCAATTGCATGCCGCCATCAATCCAGTTGAAACCTTGTTTGTGGTTGATGCAATGACCGGCCAAGATGCCGCCAACACCGCCAAAGCATTCAGTGAGGCATTGCCGTTAACTGGCGTTATCTTAACCAAAACCGATGGCGATGCGCGCGGTGGTGCGGCCTTGTCGGTTCGGCATATCACCGGCAAACCGATTAAATTTGTCGGTGTCGGTGAAAAACCAGACGGCTTGGATATTTTCCACCCAGATCGCGCCGCTAGTCGCATCTTAGATATGGGCGATGTGCTGAGCTTGGTCGAGCAGGTGCAATCGCAGGTTGATCAAGAAAAAGCCGCTAAAATGGCTGAAAAAATCGCCAAAGGCAAAAAATTCGACCTGAACGATATGCGCGAACAGTTCGTTCAAATGCAAAATATGGGCGGTTTATCGGGCTTAATGGATAAATTGCCAGGTATGGCGCAGATTCCCGATCACGTTAAGAGCCAGGTGACCGGCAAGGAAATGCCGCGCATGATTGCCATTATTAACTCGATGACCAAAAAAGAACGCCGCAACCCCGGTTTGCTGAACGGCTCGCGCCGCGCCCGTATTGCGCGTGGCTCCGGCACCACACCAGCCGATGTCAATCGTTTGTTGAAGCAATATCAGCAAATGGAAGGCATGATGTCGAAATTGTCGCGCGGCGGCATGAAAGGCATGATGCGTGGCATGAAAGGGATGATGGGCGGCGGCTTTCCGGGCGGGTTTGGCGGTCGTTAAGCTTCAGCACTTTCAAATTTAGCCAGATGGGTTTATAATACGCGGCTAACCGAAGCCGTGTCTTAACCGCATTGACTTCATTTTATTGGCTTCATCTCACTTCAGAAAACAGGCAAAGAAATTATGGTCAAGATTCGACTGGCCCGCGGCGGCGCCAAAAAGCGTCCGTTCTACCACATTGTGGCAACCGATCAACGCAATAAGCGCGATGGCCGTTCCATCGAGCGTTTGGGTTATTACAATCCCGTTGCACAAGGCAACGAAAAACGCGTTGATTTGAACATCGACCGCGTCAATCATTGGGTTTCCAACGGCGCGCAGCTGACTGATAAAGTTCGCATGCTCGTTAAAGAAGCCACGAGTCAGGCAGCTGCCTGAGTCGCACCTCGCGGATATGACGCGAGGTCCTGACATCGCCTCTGAGCGCCGCATCCTGATTGGTAGGATGATTGGCGCTTTTGGTGTTACTGGCGAAATAAAATGCCAGAGTTTTGCCAATCCAGAGCAGCAATTGCTGAAATATAAGCCGCTGATTGTGCTGCATAACGGCGTTGAACGCATGTTGGATCAGCTGTCTGGCCGGATGATGGCGAAAGGCTTGGTCATCAGATTGCCTGATATTACCGACCGAGATGCGGCGCAGGCCTTGCACGGCGCTGAATTATGGATCACACGCAGCCAATTGCCAGCCCCTAAAGACGGCGAATTTTATTGGGTCGATCTGGAAGGTTTACGGGTAGTTAATCGCGAAGGTATATCTTTAGGCACCGTTTCGCATTTATTCGATACGCCGGCCAACCCCATTTTGGTGGCGCAGGGCGAACGCGAACGCTTAATTCCCTTCTTGATGGATCGTTTTATTGATGCAGTGGATCTTGCCGCTGGCGAGGTTCGGGTGGATTGGGACGCCGATTTCTAATGCGTTTCGATGTCATCAGCCTGTTCCCTGAGTATGTGCAGCAAAGCGTTCGAGTGGGTGTGGTTGGGCGAGCTTTTGAACGCAACATTGCCCAGTTGCACACCTGGAATCCACGCGATTTCACCCACGATAACTACCGCCGCATTGATGAACGTCCGTTCGGTGGCGGGCCCGGCATGGTGATGATGGTTGACCCACTACTTGAATGTATGCAAGCCATTATTCAAGCAGATGAAACGCCCTGCAAACGCATTTATTTAAGCCCGCAAGGCAAACCATTTAACCAAGCCAAAGCGCAAGAGCTGGCAGCAATGCCGCGTGTGGTGCTATTGGCTGGCCGCTATGAAGGCGTTGATCAGCGCTTTCTAGATCAATACGTGGATGAAGAAATTTCCATCGGCGATTTCGTGCTGTCTGGTGGCGAGCTGCCAGCCGTGATGATTATTGATGCAGTGACGCGCTTATTGCCGGGCGTGTTGAACGATGCCGATTCCGCTGTACAAGACAGTTTCGAGCAAGGCTTGCTGGATTGCCCGCACTACACGCGCTCGGAAATGCTCGGAACAAGCGGTGTGCCAGATGTATTGTTATCAGGCAATCATGCACAAATTGCCGAATGGCGGCGCAAACAAAGTTTAGGCCAAACCTGGCTGAAACGCCCAGATTTACTCAATAAGATGCAATTAAGTGCACAAGATTTAGCCTTGCTAAACGCCTTTAAAGCTGAACAAAGCGGCAATTAAGCGATTAGACTGAAATAGCGCTAGTCAAAATGCATTAATTCACGCTATAATATGCGACTCGCGCGCCTTGGGCGTTGCCAGAAAAACAGAATCAGTCACATTAAAACCAGCGGTGCATTATGAACCTCCTGCAAAAATTCGAAGCCGAACAAATTACCCGTCAATTGCCTGCTTTTGGCCCAGGCGACACCGTCGTCGTTAACGTCAAAGTAAAAGAAGGCGCGCGCGAACGCGTGCAAGCCTACGAAGGCGTTGTCATAGCTATTAAAAACCGCGGTCTAAACTCCGCCTTCACTGTGCGTAAAATTTCGCACGGTTTCGGTGTTGAGCGCGTTTTCCAAACCCACAGCGCCACGATTGAGTCAGTCAGCGTCAAGCGTCGCGGTGATGTCCGTCAAGGTAAGTTGTATTACTTACGCGACTTGGAAGGCAAAAAAGCCCGTATTAAAGAAGATTTGAATTACGGCAAAAAACACGCCTAAGTCAATCTAATTGATATTACTTGCGGCCGCTTTTGCGGCCGTTTGTATTTGGATACTATGACAACAGAACCGCAAATTGAAGTACGCGCCGATATTTGGCTTTGGGCTGCACGTTTTTATAAAACCCGCAGTGTTGCCAAGGCCATGTTGGTGTCAGGGAAAATCACGCTAGCCGGCCAAGCCATTAAGCCTTCGCGACTATTGCGGGTTGGCGATATGTTAGTGATTAATCGCGCCAATGAATTGTATGAAGTCACTGTGTTGGCCTTAAGCGAAATGCGTGGCCCAGCAGTGAAAGCGCAGTTGTTATACCAAGAAGCCGAGGCATCGCGCATCAAGCGTGAATCGGAGCGCGAGATGCGCAAACTGGCCAACGCTGGCTATAAGCCGCCAGCCACGAAGCCTGATAAACGTGCGCGCCGCCTGATTCAAGCCTTAGGCGATTTAGACGCTTTGTAATTAGCTGAGTTGTTTTAACCGATACAGCGCTTCAAGCGCTAGCTTCGGTGTTAATTCATCCGGGTTGAGTTCTTGCACGGCGTCTAGCAAAGCATTCGGCGCAATAAATAAACCCATTTGCTGTGGTTGTTCTAATGCTTCGGCGTGCAAATTCAGCGGCGCATTCGCTTTGTTTTCCAAGCGTGCTAAAACCTGTTTGGCATTATGCAATACCGGTTTTGGTAAACCCGCCAAGGCTGCCACTTGCAATCCAAAACTGCGATTGGCTGGGCCATCTTTCACCGCATGCATGAAAATTAACTGCTCGCCGTGTTCCACTGCATCCAAATGCACATTGCGCACATTGCTATGCAATTCAGGCAAGGCGGTCAGCTCAAAATAATGCGTAGCGAACAGGCAATAAGCATTATTATTTTCAGCCAAGGCTTCTGCGCAGGCTTGCGCTAAGGCAAGGCCGTCATAGGTAGACGTGCCTCGGCCAATTTCATCCATCAGCACAAACGATTGTGCAGACGCGTTACGCAAAATAAAACTGGTCTCCGACATTTCCACCATAAAAGTGGATTGTCCGCGTGCTAAATCATCGCCCGCGCCAATGCGGGTTAAAATGCGATCAATCGGGCCAATTTCAGCCGATTCAGCCGGAACAAAACTGCCAATATAAGCCAATAAAATAATCAAGGCATTTTGCCGCATATAGGTGGATTTTCCGCCCATGTTCGGGCCGGTGATTAACAGCATTTTGCTGGCTTCATCCAACAACAAATCATTCGGTTCGAAGGCTTGTTCACGCACGTGTTCAACCACCGGATGCCGGCCGCGGCGAATGCGAATGCCTTGCTCTGCCATAAGCCTTGGTTTGCACCAATTAAGCTGCTCGGCGCGCTCGGCAAAGCAGGCCAACACGTCGCATTCCGCCAAGGCTTGTGCACAAGATTTAAGCGGCTCTAATTGCTGGTTCAACACATCTAGCAGTTGTTCATATAAAAAACGTTCGCGCGCTAAAGAGCGTTCACGCGCCGATAACACCTTATCTTCAAACGCTTTCAGCTCTTCAGTAATGAAGCGCTCGGCGCCGGTTAAGGTTTGCCGGCGAGTATAATGCGTGGGCGCTTTTTCTGCTTGGCCTTTGGAAATTTCAATGTAATAGCCATGCACGCGGTTGTAGCCCACTTTTAGGGTGGCGATGCCGGTGCTTAGTTTTTCGCGAGCTTCCATATCAACAAGAAATTGATCGGCATTGGTAGAAAGTAGTCGCAGTTCATCCAGCTCGGCATCGAAGCCCTGTGCAAAAATACCACCATCACGTAGCAATACTGAGGGCTGTTCAAGCAAGGCTCGGTTTAAATGTTCAGCAAGCTCTGGGTGCTGGCCAAATGCAATGCGTAGTTCGTTCAAACGCGGCACATCGTAGCCTTCTAGCAGGGTGCTAATTTCCGGCAAGCGTTTTAAACTTTCACGCAGCCCGCTTAAATCGCGTGGCCGCGCACTGCGCAATGCCACACGGGTAAGAATACGTTCAACATCGCCGATGCCGCGAAAAATGCGGCGCAAGTCTTCATGCAAAGACTTGGCGAGCAATTGCTGCACGGCATCATGGCGCTTGCTAACAACCTCTACATTGCGCAACGGGCGATGCAACCAACGGCGCAGCAAACGGCCTGCCATGGGGCTGCAAGTGGTATCTAACACGCCGAGCAAGGTGTGTTGCAATTGTCCATCAAAACGCTCATCCAATTCCAAGTGCCGTCGGGTGGCGGCATTCATGGCAATAGCATCACCGGTGGATTCCCATTGCAGGGAGTTTAAATGCGGCAAACGCTGTTTCTGGGTTTCTTCTAAATAGCCAAGTAATGCGCCGGCTGCACCAATGGCAAGCATGTTTTCTACCGATTGCAGGCTTAAGCCAAAGCCGGATAAATCAGTGACGGCAAAAAATTGCAGCAATTGCCTTGTACCAGTTTCGGCATCGAAATACCAAACCGGGCGGCGGCGTAAACCTTTATAGCCAATTAACTGCGAAGCCAATTGTTCATCATCAGCAATAAGAATTTCGGCGGGATTTAAGCGCGCTAATTCTGCCAGTAATTGATCGATATCGCTTGCGTGACTGAGTAAAAATCGGCCCGCCGCCACATCAGCCCACGCCAAACCAAACCCTTGCTTACTAAATGAAATGGATAACAGCAGCTGTTCTTTTCGATCATCCAGCAAGGCTTCATCGGTGAGTGTGCCGGGGGTGATTACCCGAACCACCTTGCGCTCAACCAAGCCTTTGGCTAAGGCCGGATCGCCGATTTGTTCGCAGATAGCAACCGACTCGCCCAGCGCCAGCAAACGCGCTAAATAGCCCTCTGCAGCATGATGCGGTACACCGGCCATAGGAATGGCATTGCCACCGCTTTGGCCGCGCTGGGTTAGGGTGATGTCGAGCAGGCGCGCGGCTTTTCGGGCATCGTCGTAAAATAATTCGTAGAAATCGCCCATCCGAAAGAACATCAGAACATCCGGATATTCGGCTTTGGCGCTGAAAAACTGGCGCATTAAGGGTGTGTGTTGGGAGAAATCGTTCGAACTCATGGGGTTTTTCGCTTATTCTTAACCTATAGTCTAACCCGAAGGCGTAGCTTGCTTGAACACTTTTTCTGAGACATCCGATACCGCATTGCAGCACTTGGCTGAGCAGTTAGGTGAGCGCTTGAAAGCGGAGCATTTAACCTTATGCACAGCAGAAAGCTGCACCGGCGGGTGGATTGCCAAAATTCTCACCGATATTGCCGGCAGTTCGGGCTGGTTCGACTGCGGCATGGCGGTATACAGCTATGAAGCCAAACAGGCCTTGCTTGGCGTGCGGCCCGAAACACTGATGCAGCATGGTGCCGTCAGCAAAGAAACGGTAATGGAAATGGTGTCGGGCGCGCTGATTACCTCCAGTGCAGGTTTAGCGGTGGCGGTTACTGGCATAGCAGGGCCTGGTGGTGGCTTGCCCGGCAAACCGGTGGGCACGGTATGGGTGGCGTGGAAACGGCGCGGGCATTATCCCATTGCAGAGGTATTCCATTTTGATGGCGACCGTGAAGCGGTACGCCGGCAAACCGTGGCAGTTGCTTTGCAGGGATTGATGAAGTTGGTTTGAACGGCCCACACCCGGCCTACGGCCACCCTCTCCCATTGTGAGAGGGACGGGGAGAGGGCGATATACAAAACCCAATGCTGCTTTGGGTTTCGATAGCTATGCATACGTAGGCAGTCCATGTACTTGGTGTTGGTCATACTTTAAGCTAAAGTCCATCTATCTGTGGATTGCTACCATGATTTCTTGCACAAGGCTTAGTCGTTTGCTATCCGTTGCAGGGTTGGTATTACTCTCGGTTGTTTTTGCCGGCATGAGTTCAGCGCAAACCACGCAAACTGAATTCGTTCCGCAGTGGGCTAAGTCTGCCGTGTGGTATCAGATATTCCCCGAGCGTTTTCGTAATGGTGATTCAACGAATGACCCAACCGTAGCGGACATTGCCGGTGCCGATCCGATGGAAGCACCCAAGCAGTGGCGTGTGCATCCGTGGGGCAGCGATTGGTATCAATTACAGGATTACGAAAAAGCTAACGGCGAGCCAGAATTGTGGAAACACATGCAGCGCAGGCGCTATGGCGGCGATATTCAAGGCATTATCGATAAGCTCGATTACCTGAAAGATCTCGGCATCAATGCCATCTATCTGAATCCAGTATTCGATTCACCCTCCAACCACAAATACGACGCGGCTAGTTATCACCATATTGATCCAAACTTCGGCCCCGACCCGAAAGGCGACCGACAAGTAATGCAAAAAGAAAATCCGGGCGATCCAAAAACTTGGGTATGGACCAAGGCCGATGAACTGGCCTTAAAGCTGATTGATGAAGCGCATAAGCGCGGCATTCGGATTATTTTCGACGGTGTGTTCAACCATATGGGCTTCAACAGCTTTGCACTGCAAGATGTGCGCCGCCATAAAATGGATTCGCCGTATTTGGGCTGGTTCAGCATCAAGAATTTCGATGATCCGAGCGCTGGTATTACATTCGATTACGTAGGTTGGTGGGGCAATAAATCGCTGCCGGAACTGCGCGAAAACGCCAATGGTATCGTGGCTGGTCCGAAAGCTTACATCTTTGCTGCTACCGAGCGCTGGATGAACCCAAAGGGCATGGGCACACAACACGGCATTGATGGCTGGCGTTTGGATGTGGCATACATGGTGGCGCATCCGTTCTGGAAAGACTGGCGTAACCAGGTTAAACAAATCAATGCGGAGGCGTATCTAACCGCTGAAATCGTCAACACCCCGGATGTTGCAAAGCCTTATTTGCTTGGCGATGAATTCGATGCTGAAATGCATTACAACTTTGCTTTTACAGCCGCTGAGTTTTTTTTCAATGACGGCAAATACCGTATAAATGCCAAAGCGTTTGATAAGAGGCTCGCTGAACTACGAAGCATTTATCCGCCGGGCGTGGCTTATGTAAACCAGAATCTGTTCGGCAGCCACGATACCAATCGCATCGGCTCGTATATCGTTAACCGTGGGCTCGGTAATTTCCGTGATTGGGGTAAATGGTTTGGCATGTCACAACCGGCCAACAATCCTGCTTACCAAGTGCGCAAACCGAATGCATACGAATTGCAATTGCAGAAATTATTTGTGATTTTTCAGATGACTTACGTTGGTGCGCCAATGGTGTATTACGGTGATGAGGTGGGCATGTGGGGCGCCAACGACCCAGACGACCGCAAGCCAATGCTATGGCCTGATATTCGCTACAGCGATGAATGTGCATTGCCAAATGGTAGCCTGCGGCCGCTGGATAAATGTGACAAAGTTGAAATCAACAACGACTTGCGTGCCCATTACCAAAAACTGATTAGCATCCGCAATTCGCATAAAGCCTTGCAAACCGGCACGTACAAAACGCTGTTGGCTGATGAGGCTAAAAATGTATTCGCTTTTCAGCGCCAGCTCGGCGATGAAACTATTTGGGTCATCTTAAATAATTCGGATCTCGAGCAGCGGGTCAGCCTGCCAAGTGGAGAATTCCATGTGTTTGTTGATAAATTACACGGTGGTTCTAAGGCCGCAGTCAAAAACCGGCTCGAAGTGATTTTACCAGCACGTCAAGCGACCATATTCGACGCAGGAATGGTAGAGGTACATGGCGGCACATTGAAAAAATAAGCCCGCATATGATTTGCGAGCTTATATAAGTAGTTGGCTTAGTTGTTGACGACCCGAGGATCGCACATCACATCTGCACCGCCATTGCTATCGCTGACAACTACAGTGTATTTGATGTCAGCTGCACCTACGCAAGTATCGTCAATGTCAACCCGGCGTTCGTTGCCTTTAATGTCGTAGCTGAAATACTCTTGGCCGCTTCCTTGGAAAATTACACTTGTAATCGAATAGTTTGCGGCTGCATTCAGTGAGATATGAATTTTGGATGGGCCCTGGCCGATTTTGTTTTCGACATTGCCATTGCCTTTGTTGCCGCCGGAATATTGGTAGTTGCCGTTTTGTACGGAAAGTGAAATCTGCTGGTCTGAATTTGGCATGGGATTACTCCTTGAAAGTTATTGTAAGTGGCCGGAAGCGCGTATAAAGCCCAACCGTGCTGGTGTATTTAGATATCGTCAGTGATTGATAACCTGCGGGTCACAGTTGACGGTACACTTCGCTGTACTGTCGGTAACTACAACAGTGTACTCAACATTGGCGGCTGCGTTGTTAGAGTCAATGATGACGGTAGTGCGACCATTGGCACTGGCATTGTTCCTAAACTGCGCGGTGCCTGTGCCATTAAAGTTGACACCGGTGATGTCGTAACGCGAGTCCGTTTGTGAAATGGAAATAGTAATTGCAGCCTGTCCGCCGCCGATTGTGAATGTTGAATCGCCACTGCCATCGCCGCCGCCAGTGAACTGGTAGGAGTAAGGTAGGCCATTCGAGCCATTGATGTTGGTGTAGCCGCTGTTCGCCGGCGACGAGAAATTACGCACATCGAGGGTTACGCTATTTGGATTGTTCGGCATGTTCAAACTCCTGTTTGGTGGTTGACACAAATTACCGGAATGCACCGGATAGGGTATATGCCGGATTCATACGTGGATCTTTGTAACCGGCTTTGGTTAATTCAATTTCAATTTCATTAACTTTAGAAGTCTGATCGAGATCTATGGCTAGTAGTCGACGAGTGGCTAACTCAGAAAGACTATTCCGTTTTTTCGCATCCATTTTTTCAGCAGAATGCCGCCAATAATCAATAGCCTTTTCGCGTTGATTAGCAGCTGCATAAACCGTGCCAAGACTTTCTTCAAGCATTGCTTCGGTTAGGTTGAGCTCTGGTGTCGGTGTTTTTCCTTGTTGCGCCATTTGCCATTGTGCCCATGACTGTTGGCCAAGGTGCATTGCTGCACCAACATCGCCTTGCGCTACCAAGTCAATGATTCGAAGCCGCTCGACACGTGCGAGGTTAACGCTGTAGTCGGAGCTGGTTGGATCTGTGCTAGCGAGCTTTGCAAACTTCGATTGAACTAATTCAAGTGATTTTCGGTCTTCGGCTGATCTTGCGTGTGGTTCCGTCAAACTAAATTTGAGATATTCGGTTTTGAGCGAATCGTAAAGCCAAGACGAATTGCTCGTGTCAATTTGGAGCAGTTTCACATAAATGGAACGTGCTTGCTCGATTAAATGGAGAGCTCTAACAACATCGCCTGCTTGAATGTCAACGTCGGCTTTCAGTACAAGTAGTCTCGTATAACTGGCACTCGCACGTTGGTCTTTATTGGCTAAATGGAAGGGTTGCAGAATGTCGATGCTTTGCTGGAAGGCATTACTACTTTTGTGCAATTGATTAAGATCGATATAGGTTGTGCCTATCCAAGACCACGTTTCCGCAACATTTTGTGCCAAAGTCACATTCTCGGGATCTTTAGCGAGCAGTGATTGGCCGATTTTGACAGCTGCCATAAAGTTTTTGAGTGCTATTTCAGGGTTTTCCTGTGCTTGTGCCACGCTACCCAGATTACCCAGTGCGTATGACAGCTCGAGGCGATAATCCGTATTGTCAGGTTTTCTGCGTAATAGTTCACGGCTGTATTGCATGTAATTTTGAAAAGCAGTTTCAGCACGTTTAAGATCACCGCGCTCCCAGGCCACGTAGCCCACCCAAAATTCCGCCTGTCCAAGTTCGAATAGATAATCGTTGTTGCTTGGTTGAGTTTTGTACAGCGCTTCGGATTGAATTAGCGATTGTTTGAAGGCTTTGAGGGCGGGTTCCAGTTTGCCTTGGTTAAAGCGCACATCGCCAATTTGTTTTAGGGCAACAGCGCGCGCCAACAGCTCCTTTGGTGTGCCACGATCGCCAAGCGTCGCGAAGTAGCTCATCGCTTGATCACCCACCGCATCTAATATTTCTAGTTTGCCGATCGGTTCAAGTTTTTTGCGCAGGTCGCCGAGCATAAAACTAATCAGCCCTTCGGCCTGATGTCGACGGACTTCAGATTCTTTCTTGGCGTTGAAGGCATAAATCGCCAAGCCAATGGTTAAGGTAGCAATGAATAATGCGCCAAACGCCACGGTTGACCAAAAGCGTGCTTGGCGTTGCGCATCGCGGCGTTTTAAATCATCAACACCAACGCCGAGTAATCCAGCCGCGATTTTAAGCATGGCGTTGCGTTTGCCGTCGCCTTTTGCGGTGGCATCGGCAGCTAGTGGCTCATGCAATGTTATGCCGTCGTCGTCTTGTAAAAGCGTAATAGGAAAAGCACAGTCGGCGGCATTTGGATCAGGGCTGCCCGATACCATTAAGCAGAAAATACGATGACCACGGTTTGATGCGCGGAAGCGACGAATTTCTTCATTGACCCACTGCGAGTTTCGGGCGGCAGGCGAACAGATTACAATCAGGGCTTCGGAATCATCCATCGCGGCACGGATGGAATCCGATAAATCGCCGCCAGAGGCTAATTCGTCGCGGTCACGAAAAATAGGGTACAAACGCGCCGGAAGTTCAGGATGACTTTGACGGAACGTTTTCGGCAATTTGTATTTCTCTAAACCACGCTGAAGCCAGCGTGCCCATGTTTCGTCGCTGTGGCTATAGCTAATAAATGCTTTGTAGTGCCGTGAATCGGTCATCCGGTTCTCGTTTCTTAGTTCCCCTAAGTTGCGCTAATACTATACTGAAATCAGTCGCTTGGGGTAATTATGAAAATTTTGCTTGACAGTTCAAAATATGTTAGTAGTATTACTACTAATGAATATATCCGATAACCAGCAAGCCATATTAGCCTTCATTGCCAAGTGCATTGAAGAAGAGGGTTTTCCGCCTTCACAAACTGAAATAGCCAATGCGTTGGGCTTTCGTGGCGTGCGTGCCGCGCAATACCATCTGGATATTCTTGAACAAGCCGGATACATCCGTCGCCTGCCTGGGCAAGCGCGCGGCATTCGTTTATGCCACCCACAATCGGATGACGATGTGGAGATTCCCTTGCCTCGTATCAAGGAATCGGTGCCTAACGATGCGCTGCGTCTGCCAATTTTAGGGCGGGTGGCGGCCGGCCTGCCTATTGGGGCAGATATGCCGTCAGATGATTTTGTTTTACTAGACCGGGCATTTTTTTCACCATCGCCCGATTACCTGTTGAAAGTGAAGGGCGATTCAATGCGCGATGACGGTATCTTCGACGGAGATTTGGTGGGCATTCATCGCACCCAGCAAGCACTTTCTGATCAAATTGTGGTGGCTCGCATCGATGATGAAATTACTATCAAGCGTTTGAAAATCAGCAAATCCGGCATTCGTTTGTTGCCGCGCAACCCTGACTTTAAACCAATCGATGTGCGGCCCGATCAAGATTTTGCTATTGAAGGCTTGTACTGCGGATTAATCAGGCCTTCGCGATGAAAACATCCAGTCAGTTTTGCCTACGCCAAGCGTCCGTTTTTTCTGACAATCCAATGCGCAAATCCCCGATACACGCTTTATTTCAGTTCCCGCACACTATTTTTGCCACGGTCTCAGCATTTGCGACTGCGGCTCAGTACTCTTAATCAACCCCATTAAACCTTGAAGGAAAAAAACCATGGATGAGAACAAAAAACGCGCACTCACTGCCGCCTTAGCACAGATTGATAAACAATTCGGCAAAGGCACAGTGATGCTGATGGGCGATAAAAACGTTGAAGCCGCAGAAGTGATTGGTACCGGCTCAATGATGTTGGATTTAGCGCTCGGCATTGGCGGTTTGCCAAAAGGTCGCGTAGTTGAAATTTACGGGCCAGAATCGTCGGGTAAAACCACCCTAACATTGCAAGTGATTGCACAATGCCAAAAAGCTGGTGGAACGGCGGCATTCGTGGATGCCGAACACGCACTTGACCCAACCTATGCACAAAAACTTGGCGTGAATCTTGATGATTTACTGATATCCCAACCCGACACCGGCGAACAAGCCTTAGAAATTGTGGACATGCTGGTGCGCTCCAATGCAGTGGATGTGGTGGTGGTTGACTCTGTCGCGGCATTAACCCCACGCGCTGAAATTGAAGGTGAAATGGGCGAAATGCAGGTTGGTCTACAAGCCCGCTTAATGAGCCAAGCCCTACGTAAACTGACCGGCAACATCAAGCGCAGCAATTGCATGGTTATTTTCATCAACCAGTTGCGTATGAAAATCGGCATGATGATGCCAGGCCAAAACCCTGAAACCACCACCGGTGGTAATGCCTTGAAATTCTACGCCTCGGTACGCCTTGATATCCGCCGTATTGGTGCGGTGAAAAAAGGCGATGAAATCATCGGCAACGAAACCCGTATTAAGGTGGTCAAAAATAAAATGGCACCGCCATTCAAGCAAGTCATCACTGAAATTCTGTATGGTGAAGGTATTTCTCGTGAAGGTGAAATACTTGAGCTTGGTGTGGACGCGAAATTCGTCGAAAAATCTGGCTCGTGGTACAGCGCCTTAGGCGAGCGAATTGG
>JAYTVJ010000112.1:0-58169 GCA_043744535.1 Arenimonas sp. | reverse complement strand
TCCCAAGTTTAGGCTTTCAATGATGCCGAACATTGGGATAGAAACACAAAATGCGCTTCTCGCTACTGCGGTTTCGCTTATTCCACGCGATTCATTGCCGAACCAGACAGCAAGCTTGGTCTGGGTGTAATCAGCTTCATGAAGTATGTAGTTATCTTTACCTTTGATATGAGGAGAAGTAACAATTGAAACAAAGCGGTTCTTTTCGAGATGATCTAAGCATTGCTCGGTACTATCAAACCGTTTAACAAAGCTCCACTTTATGGCAGAAACGGACGTATCTAACAATGCTTTACGTTCGCGCATTTCTTGCCAATCATCAGGCAAAGATTTGCGGCTGTCTACGATATATGTTTTTTCAACGCCAAGCGCATTCACGTTGCGGATGATGGTTCCGATATTCTTCATATCCATCGGGTTTTCAATCACTGCAATCAAATTTTTGCAACGATAAATTTTAATTTTGTCAGCGCGTTCACGCAGCGTAGGTTTTGATTTTTTCTTTTCTTCCATGAAGAGCTCCTTAATTTGTGAAGTTGCAAACGGGGGAAGTGGTTTAAGGCTTCACAAATTTTAAGGTCATGCGATCGCTTTCACCGATGGCGGTGTATTTTTCTTTGTCTTTATCGCCCAAGGTATAGGTGGGAGGCAGCGTCCACACACCTTCCGGATAATCTTTGGTGTCTTTATAGTTGTAATTAATCTGGCTTTTGCCGGCCAATTTAAAGCCCGCTTTGGTGGCCAATGCAATCACTTGCGCTTCTGACACATAGCCAGATCGATCATCATCCGCCACATCTTTGAGTGCACGGTGTTCAACCACACCAAGCGTACCGCCTCTTTTCAGCACCGCGTAAAATGCCGCGAACATGCCATCTTGCTGCTTGGCCATGCGCCAGTTATGCACATTGCGGAAGGTTAGCACCACATCGGCAGAGCCGGGTTTGCCGAGTACCGGTTTAGCGGGGTCAAACTCAAGCAGCGCCGCTTTTCCGTAAACTTCTGGATGGGCTGCAAATTTTTCGCGCAGCGCGTTATTTTGTTTTAGATAATAATTTTTGGTGCTTTCTTTTCTATACACATTTGGGTTAGTCACCGCACCGGTGTAGCTGCCGTGCTTAGTGGCATACGGCACCAGAATTTCAGCATACCAGCCGCCGCCCGGCCAAATTTCAATCACCTTGCTATGCGGGGTCACACCGAAAAAGCCAAGCGTGCCCGCTGGATGACGGTATTGATCGCGCGCCACGTTTTTCGGATCACGCCACGTGCCTTTCAGAATTTCTTGCATCATTTCGGCATGGTGCGCATCCATTTGTGCAGCCGACATTTTTGTGTGTTCGGTTTTTTCAGCCACATGATTGTGTGCGGCAAGCGAGCCGCCAGCGAATAATGTGGTAATGCCCAGAAGCAAAATGGATTTTTTCATAACAGGCTCTAAAATGATGAAATTTAATTGTACACGTAGCGGGTGAAAAACAGGTGTAGGAGTGCTTTTAAGCGCTCCTACGATACTCGTTTAATGCATCTTGTATTGGCCGCTGGTATACACTTCGTTCACGCGTTGGAATAAGGCCACGGCTTTATCTTCGGCGGCTTGATTGGCTGGTATTTTGCGTAACTCGCCTTCGGTATTCACGCTGTAATTATCCACGCGTTTCTTTGGCCCTAAAACAATCAAGTTTCTTGACCCATCTGCTTGCGGTGTTAAGTAGCCAAGCTCTTGGTAGTTCACTAAAAAGGCGCGTGGCACGGCATTATTGGACAACAAGTTCTGCCCAAAAAAAACACCACCGGTTTGCACACCCAACATCGTAAGCACGGTTGGGGTTAAATCAATTTGGCTGGCCATAGCCTCTACTTTTTTGGGTTGCAGTGTGCCCGGCCAATACAATACGGCAGGAATCAGGTATTTATTGGGTGGCAAACTCTGCTTGCCCGCCACCGAGGCGTTGTGATCCGCCACGATAATAAATAAGGTATCGGCAAACCATGGCTTTGTTTTGGCACGCGCAAGAAAATCACCAATCGCCCAATCGGTGTATTTCACCGCGCCGTCGCGGCCGGTTTTGGATGGAATATCAATATGGCCGTCCGGATAGGTATACGGGCGGTGATTACTGGTGGTCATAATATGCAGAAAGCGTTGTTGCCCTGCTTTGGTATCGCGATCAAGTTGATCAAGCGCTTCATTGAATAGCAACTCATCAGCAACACCCCATACGGTAGCAAATACTTGATTGGCTTCGGTGAAGTTTTGCCGATCGCGGATGGTGTAGCCGTTGCCTTCGAAGTACGCATTCATGTTATCAAAAGCACCATAGCCGCCATACATAAACATCGGCTGGTAATTTTTCTTCTTCAACATGCCGCCTAAGGTATACAAGCCTGAATTGTTGGTGCGGCGCACCACCGATTGGCCTGGCAACGGTGGCAAAGCCGCCGACATTCCTTCAAGGCCACGCACCGTGCGCGTGCCGGTGGCATACAAATTCGAGAACCACAGGCCTTCGCCCATTAAGCGATCCAGATTGGGCGTGATGCTTTTTTCGCTACCGTACGATTTCATGAAGCTTGCACTCAAGCTTTCAATTTCAATCATCACCACATGTTTTGGCGCCAAGGGCACGGCTTCGGTTTGATCTTTAGACGGATCTGGCCAGATTGGCTGCATGGCTTTGTAGGTTTTTTCAGGCAGGGTTTTATAATAGCGATTGAAATCTAATTCGTTTTCTCGGTATGCCAAAAAGAAGCTGGCTGGGCCATTATGGGAAATTTCCAGATTAAATTGATTCTGACTGTTGATGTTATCGGCATAGTTTAAAGACATCAGCCCAAGCACATAAAACAAGGCCGCGCCCAACAGCGCGAAACCCAAGCGCCGCAACACGCCAAAACTCTGCGCGGGTGCAAGTGGCCAATAGCGGTAGCATAAAAAGCTGCATAAGCTACCGCCCAACAGCATGCCGCCGATAACCGCAGGCAAGGAGTACGACTCGCGAATATTGCCGATAACTTCATTGGTGTAGATTAAATAATCAACGGCAACAAAATTAAAGCGGGCGCCAAATTCGTTCCAGAACACAAATTCAGAAATTGCCACAAACAGTAAAAAGGCACAAAGCCCAAAAACAGCCACCGCGCGTTTGGCTTTGAACGGCCAGCGCAATGTCCATCGGGTGTGCGTTAAAGCGGTAAAAAATAAAAAGAAACCGGCCAATGCCAGGCCGAACAACACATCGCCAAAAAACCCTTTCACAAACATGCCAAGCATTTCAGACAAAGAATGATTGATGTTTGGCCACGCCACCAACGTTAGGCCCACGCGGGTTAAGGTGGACAGCACCACGCTAAGCAAAAATGCGAGGCTTGGAAGATACAAGGCCTGATGCCGTAATCGATTCATTGCCATCCTTAATTTATTTTTCACAAAAAAAACAGCCGCATTATGCGGCCGTTTTTCATAAATGCTTAATCATCTCATCGGCGAATTCGGAACATTTCACCTCGGTGGAACCTTCCATTAAGCGGGCAAAATCGTAGGTTACGCGCTTAGAAGCAATGGCTGCATCCATGGCTTTGATCAACGCATCTGCTGCTTCCGTCCAACCCATGTAGCGCAACATCATTTCGCCGGATAAAATCACCGAACCTGGGTTAACCTTATCCAAACCGGCATATTTCGGCGCGGTGCCGTGCGTGGCTTCAAATACGGCATGGCCAGTAACGTAGTTAATGTTGGCGCCCGGCGCAATGCCAATGCCGCCCACTTGCGCAGCCAGTGCATCCGACAAATAATCGCCGTTCAAATTCAGCGTGGCGCACACGTCGTATTCTGCTGGGCGCAACAAAATCTGTTGCAAGAATGCATCAGCAATCGAGTCTTTAATAATTAAGCCTGCGCCTGGTTTGCCTTCCGGAATAACCATCCACGGACCGCCGTCAAGATCAACCGCACCATAAAAATCTTTGGCCACCTGATAGCCCCAATCACGGAAGCCACCTTCGGTGAACTTCATGATGTTGCCTTTGTGGATTAAGGTTACCGATTTCGATTTATTGGCAATCGCGTAACTAATGGCGCTATGCACCAAGCGTTCGGTGCCTAAATACGACACCGGCTTAATACCTAAGCCCACATTCACTGCCACCTCGCGGTGCGGCGCGCCAATACCTTCCAGCGCTTTTTGCCAGGCATCGGCTTTGGCTTGCGTGCCGAAACGGATTTTATCGAAGGCTTTTGGATCTTCCTTGGCAATAAAGTCCAGTAATTTTTGCGCGGTTTCGCTGCCGCCTGCATATTCCACGCCAGCATAAATATCTTCGGTGTTTTCGCGGAAGATGGTCATGTTGACTAAATCAGGGCGCTTCACCGGGCTTGGCACACCGTTGAACCAACGCACCGGGCGCAAACACACATACAAATCCAGCATCTGACGCAAGGCCACATTCAACGATCGAATGCCACCACCAACGGGTGTGGTTAATGGGCCTTTAATCGACACCAAATAATCGCGGCAGGCTTGCACGGTGGAATCCGGCAACCAGCTATTGTATTGAGTAAACGATTTTTCACCGGCGAACACTTCCAACCAATGAATTTTCTTGGCGCCACCATAGGCTTTTTCTACCGCCGCATCCAACACGCGCACACTGGCGCGCCAAATATCGGGGCCGGTGCCATCGCCTTCAATAAACGGGATGATTGGGTTATTCGGGACAGACAATTTGCCGCCGGAAATTGTGATTTTTTCACCGCCAGCAGGCGGGCTCAACACGGGTTCGGTCATAAAGGTTCCAAACAAAATTCAAAAGTGGCTCTATTGTCGTTGATTTTGGGGTGTTTGGGAAATGGCTATAATTGAACTTTGCATGACTAACTCATATGCGCACTTTTTTATTCGATTATGACGGCACCCTGTGCGATACGCAGCCGGCCATCACCGCTACGGTGCAAGCCGTGTTCCGGCATTACCAGCAAACCGTACCCTCGTTAACGCATATACATGACTTGATTGGCAGCGGAAAAACGCTATTAGAAACACTGACGCATTTGTTAGGCGTGCAACATGTGTATTCACGTGAGCAACTCGCTGAATGGGTGGCGCAGTATCGATTGCTGTATCGTAATCATGAACACTTGGTGCAATTATTTATCGGCGCGCACGACACCCTGACCGCACTTAATGCACAAGCGCGATTGGTTTTGCTCAGCAATAAAAGCCAGCGCGCGGTTGATGATTCGCTACAGCATTTTGGTTTACGGCAATTTTTTGATTTGGTGTTAACCGATGTTGACGGGCAAGCATGCAAGCCTAATCCCTTGGTGTTTGAGCAACGCATCGCACCAATTTTTTCATCTCTCACGCCTGCATACTGTGTGATGGTTGGCGATACAGTGACGGATTTGCAGTTTGCCAAAAATATTGGTGCGGCATCGTGTTTTGCCGCCTATGGCTATGGCAATCACGCCGATTGCGAAACAGTGGGCTATACCCATCGCTTGAATTGTCTTGCCGATTTAGTCGCGATTTATCGGGATTAATGGGCGGGTCTGAGGCCCGCCCCTACGGGCAAATGATTTTATTTGCCAATACAAAAACTACCAAATATTTTTCCGAGCAGCGCGTCGGCATCCATATGCCCCGTAATGGAACCGATGGCAGTATGTGCCAAACGCAGTTCTTCGGCGGCTAGCTCGGCCTGCGCTTGATTGCACATCAATATGCCGCGCTGTAAATGTTCGCTAGCCAGCGCCAACGCATCCACATGCCGAACGCGAGCACTGAAGCCGCCTGAGCCCGCTTCTCCCATGCCAGCCGCGCGGGCTAATTCCTGTTTTAAAGCATCCAAGCCTTGGCCGGTTTTAGCAGACAACCACAAATGCACACCATCTTCTTGTGGCTGGCGTTCAATGGCATGGCCGGATACATCAGCTTTGTTGTGCAACCACAAAATACCGCCGCGGCAATTTTTCAGCTCATCGCGCAAGGCTTCGCTGTTGTGTTGATTATCATCCAACACCGCCAGCACCACATCGGCAATATCCAGCTCATGGCGGGCGCGGCGAATGCCTTCGGCTTCCACGGTTTCTTGCGTGTCGCGAAGCCCGGCGGTATCCACTAAGGTTAAATACAAGCCGTTCACTTGAATGGTTTCGCGCAACACATCGCGGGTGGTGCCGGCAATGTCAGTAACGATGGCGCGGTCGTTTCCAGCCAAGGCATTTAGCAACGACGATTTGCCGGCATTGGGCGCGCCTGCTATCACTACATGCAAGCCATCCATCAGGCGCTGGCCTTGTTCGGCTTCACGGCGCAGCTGGTTTAAATCGTGCTGACACTGCGCGAGCCGATGTTGAATTTCAGGTGCGGCAAGAAAATCGATTTCCTCGTCCGGAAAATCCAAAGCAGCTTCCACATACACACGGGCATAAACCAATTGTTCGGAAATATTATTGCAACGGGTAGAAAACACGCCGTCCAAAGAGCGCCGTGCCGCGCGTGCCGCCGCTTCCGACTGCGCCGAAATTAAATCGGCTACGGCTTCGGCCTGTGCTAAATCGAGCTTATCGTTGAGAAACGCGCGTTCGGTAAATTCGCCGGGTTTGGCATCGCGTGCGCCTAGGCGCTTGCATTCACGCAAAACAGCATTCAGCAAAGCCGGATTGCCGTGCGCTTGCAGCTCCAACACATCGTCGCCGGTGTACGAATGCGGGCCTTGAAAAAACAACACCACCGCATCGTCAAGCACCGTGCCGGTTTCGTCGCGCAAGTGGCTGTGTAAGGCGTAGCGCGCTTTTAGGGTTTGCCCGCATAGCGCTTCACCAATGGCTTTGGATAGCGGCCCAGAAACACGGACAATCCCTACCCCAGCCGCGCCGTGCGCGGTAGCCACTGCGGCGATGGTGTCAACGGGTAACGTCATCGCCGCCGCTTACTTAGTTGTGCGGCACAACAAGGTGTGCGTTGCTGCTGTATTTTTTGGTCATCCACCACTGTTGCGCTAAACCGAGCAAGCCATTGGTTACCCAATACAAGGCCAGGCCAGAAGGGAAGAACGCCATCATCACCCCGAAAATCACGGGCATAAAGGTCATCATTTTCTTCTGCATCGGATCCATGCCCGGTGTTGGGGTTAGTTTCTGAGTCAGGAACATAATGGCCAAATTCATCACCGGCAAAATGAAGTATGGATCAGCGGCGGTTAGGTTTTGAATCCAGCCCATCCACGGGGCATGGCGAATTTCAACGCTTTCCACCAACACCCAATACAAGCCCATGAAAATAGGAATGGGAATCAGCATGGGCAAGCAGCCACTGGCTGGATTGATTTTCTCTTTCTTGTACAAATCCATCTGCGCTACCGCAAATTTTTGCCGGTCATCGCCATAGCGTTCTTTCAAGGCTTCAATGCGCGGCTGAATGGCACGCATTTTAGCCATGCTTTGGTATTGTTTGGCCGATAGCGGAAACAAGGCCGCTTTCAAAATAATCACAATTGCAATAATGGCCCAGCCCCAGTTGCCAAGCAAATCATGCAGTTTCGATAACAACCAAAACAGCGGCTGCGAAAGAAATGCAAAAATGCCGTAATCAACGCTTAAATCCAAGGTTGGATGCACGGCGTTCATGGCTTTCTGCGCCTTCGGGCCAAGCCAGAGTTGGTCTTCGCGACTTAAGCTGGCACCAGGTGCAACCACGCTTTCCGCCGACAACCCACGCACAATATAATACGGCGCCGCTGGATCGCCTTCTTTGGCTAGCGAATAGGTTTGGGTGTCGCCCTTACTCGGCAACCAAACAGTCACGAAATGGTGCTGCAACATGCCGAACCAACCATCTTTAACCTGCTTGTTCGGGCTTTGAATCACGCCGTCGCTATTGGTCCATTTAGCAAATTTTACTTTTTCGTATTTGTCTTCGTTGCTATACCAGGCCGCGCCAACAAAACTAAACGACTCAGGATTGGTGAAGCCAGCGTGTCTGGGTGGTGGTGGCGGCGCAATGCGTTTCAATTGTTCATAGGCATAACCCACCCACGCGGCTGCGCCGGTGTTTTGCAGCTCTTGCTTTTGTTTGATGGCAAAACTGCCACGCGTCAAAATCAGTGTTTTGGTTAAGCGCACGCCACTGGCAGGATCAAGCCAAACAAAGGGCACCGCAATGCTGTCTTGGCCATCGGCTAATGTGTAGCTATTTTTCCCGTCGGCGGTTTGAAACATCGCTTCATGGGTGGGTGCATTTTGGCCGGTTTTGGTTAACCAACCCGATTGCGCGACAAAATAATCCTGGGCTTTGGTGTCAAGGAGCAAGACATTCGGGCTCCCGGCTTTCTTCTCGAGTGGATAGGTTAGCAATTCTGAGCCGACAATGCTGGCGCCTTTTAAATCAATGCTCAAATGCAATACATCGGTGCGAATCTCAATTAACTGAGAGGCCACGCTGGTGCCGGTTGGCAAAGCGGCAACGGTTGGTGTGGTTGGTGAATTCGGTAGGCTTGGTAAAGACGAGCTGCTGCTTTGTGGCTGGCCAGGCGCCACCATGGCGGCGGCTGGTGCGTTGCTAGCTAGCTGGCTTGGCGCTTGCCATTGTTGGAATAATAAAAAGGCCACAGCGGCCCAAGCAATCAACAAAAAGGTACGGGTTTGGTTCATGAGTTGGTCTTTAAATACAGAGCGGGCCGAGGCAAGAGCACAATTTTACTGTGTTTAAGGCAGTTGCGCGTATTTTATTGCGCGCTTGGCGTACAAATTTGCGAAAGCAGGACGCGAACTTCGGTGCGCAACTGCTCGTTGCTGGCGGTTTTTGCTTTGGCTTGTGCCACCAGCACAAAATCGCCGTCTGCTGGCATGTCCAGTTGTCGAAACGTTTCACGGCAAATGCGTTTAATGCGATTACGGGTAACAGCTAACGGTGCCATTTTTTTGGGCACCGCCAAGCCTAATCGGGGCTGGTTTAACGCGGGATCGGCCAGATAATACAGCCGAAAAAAAACACCTGAGCGTTTCAAGCCATTTTTGAACACGGCTTGAAACTCAGGCGCTGCTGTTAAGCGTGCGGTTTTAGGAAAACGTTGCGGCGATGGGGTTAGCATTGCCAATCAGCAGCCCGAAGGCATGCTGAATTAGACGCAAAGACGTGAACGGCCTTTCGCACGGCGACGGGCCAAAATTTTACGGCCGTCAGCTGTTTTCATGCGCGAACGGAAACCGTGGTCACGTTTACGTTTCAGATTGCTAGGTTGGTATGTGCGTTTGGTTGCCATGATGGCACCTCAAATTGGGTGGATATTGTGAACTGGAAATTATAGCGGATAACGCAACTTGCCGTCAAGTGAAATACGGCTTGGCAGAACTGGCAACAAGGGCTAGACTGAAGCTTCCGATTGAGTTATCCACAGAAGATTTAACGCAACATGAATGTTTGGCCCCAATGCTTACAGCGCTTAGAGCAAGAATTTCCCACTGATGATGTACACACCTGGCTGAAACCGCTGCAAGCCGGACGCCACGGTGATGAATTGCAGTTATACGCCCCCAATGCTTTCGTTGTTGAGCAGGTGCAAACCCTGTATTTGGCAAGAATTCAGGAATTAGCAACGCATTTTGCCGGACACGCGCTAAATGTCAGCATTCGGGTGGGTTCTAGCCAAAAACCAGACACCGCCAGCAAATCGGCGGCGGTGAGCAAAAAGAAGCCGATTGATAACGATTTTGTGGGCAATGTTGACCCGCATTACACGTTCGAAAATTTTGTGGTGGGCAAATGCAATCAAATCGCACATGCGTCTGCTTTGCAAGTGGCTAAAAGTCCGGGTAAAGCCTATAACCCGTTGTTGTTGTACGGCAGCACAGGCTTGGGCAAAACTCATTTGATGTATGCAGCTGGCAACTATATGCGCGCGCACAACCCGGGTATGCGTGTGCTGTATCTGCGTTCCGAACAGTTTTTCAACACCATGATGCGCGCCTTGACTGAAAAAAACATGGCCCAATTCAAAAAACAATTTCAGCAAGTGGATGCCTTATTAATCGATGACATTCAGTTTTTTGCGGGGAAAAATACCACCCAAGAAGAGTTTTTCCATACATTCAACACCTTAGTGGATGGCAAACAACAAATTATCTTAACCTGCGATCGCTATCCGCGCGAAGTTGAAAACCTTGAACCGCGCTTAAAATCCCGTTTAGGCTGGGGTTTGTCGGCGGTGCTTGAACCACCAGACGATGAAACCCGCGCCACCATTTTGCTCGACAAAGCACAGCGGCGCGGCATAGATTTGCCAGCCGATGTGGCCTGGCAAATTGCCAAACGCTTACACTCCAGTGTGCGTGATCTTGAGGGCGCACTAAACACCTTAGCCGCGCGTGCAAACTTCACTGGCCGCGCGATCAGCCTAGAATTTGCACAAGAAACCTTACGCGATTTAATGCGGGCACAGGCTTCGGTAATTTCTTTAAGCAATATCATGAAAACCGTGGCAGACTACTACCAGTTACTTTTGAAAGATTTAACCTCTGCTAAGCGGACGCGTTCAATTGCACGCCCTCGGCAGATGGCCATGGCTCTGGCAAAAGAATTAACCGAGCATAGCTTGCCCGAAATTGGTTTTGCCTTTGGTGATCGCGATCACACCACCGTTTTGCATGGTTGTCGCAAAATCCAAGAGCTTCGCAATTCGGATGCAAAAATTAGGGAGGATTGGGATAAATTAGTGCGTAAATTAACCGAATAAACGTGGGTATGAATTGTGGATAAGCTGTGGTTTAGTTTTTGAGTTAAAATTTATCCACACCCTATACACAAGAAATTAGTGGCTCTACCACACGCCTTATTAGTTAATTAATATCAACAATATCAATAATTTATATAGCTTATCCCATGAATTTAGCAACACTACCACCACCACCTATATTAATAATTAAATAGTACTTGGAAAAACACACTATGCGATTTAGCCTATCACGCGAAGCTTTTTTAAAACCCTTGCAACAAGTTGTCAACGTTGTAGAGCGGCGTCAAACCTTGCCGGTGTTAAGTAATTTATTGGTACAGGTAGAAAACGGTCAGCTGTCTTTAAAAGGCACCGATCTTGAAGTTGAACTTACCTCAAGAACGGCAGTTGAAAATGCCCAAGATGGTGAAGTCACCATTCCAGCGCGCAAACTGTTTGATATTGTGCGGGCATTGCCAGATGGCAGCAAAATCACTATCAGCCATGCTGGTGATAAAGCCACCATTCAAACCGGAAAAAGCCGCTATACCTTGGCCACTTTACCAGCCAAAGATTTCCCTGAAAACGATCAATTAGCCATTATGGAACGCATTCGTGTTCCGGAAGCGGCTTTAAAGGAATTGATTGAACGCACCGCTTTTGCTATGGCGCAACAAGATGTACGGTATTATTTAAACGGATTACTCTTTGATTTAAAAGACAAAATTCTTCGTTGTGTATCAACGGATGGACATCGTTTGGCGCTTTGTGAAACAGAATTAAATGAAATAGTGGAAAACCGTAAGCAAATCATCTTGCCGCGCAAGGGTGTTTTAGAATTGCAGCGCTTGCTTGAAGACGGTGATGGCGATATCGAATTGGAAGTAGGCAATAATCACTTACGCATCAATCGCACCGATGTGACTTTCACCACCAAATTGATTGAAGGTAAATTTCCTGATTACGAAGCGGTTATTCCGATTGGCGCCGATAAAGAAGTGCGTGTAAATCGCGAGCTGTTACGTAATGCCTTGCAGCGCGCAGCGATTTTGTCGAATGAGAAGTTCAAGGGCGTAAAACTGGACATAAACCCAGGTGTACTCAATATTGTGGCCCACAACCCTGAGCAAGAAGAAGCGCAAGAAGAAATTGAAGTTGAATCCAGCATTGAGGGCATCAGTATTGGCTTTAACGTCAATTATCTCTTAGAAGCGCTTTCCGCACTTCGAGAAGAGACGGTATTGATTAAGCTGCGTGACGGCAACTCATCCGCGTTAGTGCGCGAAGCCAGCCACGAGCGTAGCCGTCATGTTGTTATGCCACTGCGTTTGTAATGGTACTGACGCATCTGCAGGGCCAAAACCTGCGTTGTTTTTCCGAGTTTTCCTTAACGCCCATTTCGGGCGTTAATCTTTTACTGGGCGAAAATGGTGCCGGTAAAACCAGTATTCTTGAAGCGATTCATATTCTTGGCTATGGCCGGAGTTTTCGCGGGCGTATTCGTGAAGGATTAATTAAAAATAGCACCGATACACTGCAAATCATGGTGCGCTGGCTTAATCAACAACAAAGCGCTCAACAGGCAGGGTTTCAACACAGCGGTACGCAGTGGCAAGCTCGCATCAATGGCGAAGAAATTGCCAGTTTGGGGCAATTCTGCGAATATTTCCCCATCCTTACCTTTGAGCCTGGTAGCCACGAACTCATCAGCGGCAGTGCAGACGTGCGTCGGCGATTTATAGATTGGGCTTTGTTTCACGTGGAACCGAATTTCTACCCGCAATGGCGGCGCTTTAACCGCGCGCTTAAACAACGGAACGCACTTCTAAAAACACAACCCACTGGCCAAGCACTGGACGCCTGGGACAGTGAATTTGCAGACGCCGGCGAGCAAATCAACTTTTTCCGCAAAAAATACCTTCAGCAAGTAGACGCTCCACTACAAATCTTAAGTAAAACATTTTTACCGGAATGCGGCGAATTGCAACTTACGTACCATGCGGGCTGGAAAGAACAACAAATCAGCTTACAAGATGCCCTGCGTTTAAGTCGAGATCGCGACATACACACCGGTTTTTGCAATATTGGTCCACATCGAGCCGATTGGCAGGCCAGTTTTGATTCAATCTTGAATAAAGAGCATTTTTCCCGTGGCCAAGCCAAATTACTAGCCCTTGCGTGTTTGCTAGCCCAAGCGCAACATTTTGTTCACAAAAAAGGCTTTTGGCCTATTCTTTGTTTTGACGATTTAGCGTCGGAATTGGATCAGTCGCATTTTTGTGCCGTGCTTAATCTGCTGGCCAGCACCGATGCGCAGATTTGGATTACCGGTACAGAAAACTTGCCGCTTTATGCATCAAGCTTTCATGCACTTAAAGTGTTTCACGTGAAACATGGGCAACTCTGCGATCCGCCAGCCCTATAGGACTTTCGAGGGTTTTAGTGTATAATCATTAGAGTGTGTTTATTTATAAATAAACCATATTTATCAATGCGTTATACATTAATTTGGGATTACAAAACAGCATGACTGAGCAACAGCAAACCGGTGTAGCGCCAACCTACGATTCCTCAAATATTAGTGTGTTGCGTGGCCTAGAGGCGGTACGAAAACGCCCTGGTATGTACATCGGCGATGTGCATGATGGTACGGGTTTGCATCACATGGTGTTTGAAGTGGTGGATAACGCCATCGATGAAGCGCTGGCTGGGCATTGCGACATCGTCACCGTGGTGTTGCATAACGATGGTTCGTGTTCGGTCTCTGATAATGGCCGTGGCATACCAGTTGATATTCATAAAGAAGAAGGTATTTCGGCTGCAGAAGTGATATTAACGGTGTTGCATGCCGGTGGTAAATTTGACGATAACAGCTATAAAGTATCGGGTGGTTTGCACGGCGTGGGTGTGTCGGTGGTGAATGCGTTGTCTTCAAGCCTATGGCTAGATATCTGGCGCGATGGCGGCCATTACCAACAGCAATATGCCTTAGGCGAGCCAGTATACAGCTTGAAAAAAGTTGCCGATTCCAGCAAGCGTGGTACCACGCTGCGCTTTTTGCCAAGCGTTGAAATATTCACCGATGTGGAATTTCATTACGATATTTTGGCCAAGCGTTTGCGTGAATTAAGCTTCCTGAATTCGGGCGTAAGAATTGAATTGATTGATGAGCGTTCAGAAGGCAAGCGCGATTTGTTTGCTTATGAAGGTGGCATTGCTAGTTTTGTTGATCACTTGGCGCAGCTGAAAACCCCGTTGCACCCAAAAGTTATTTCAGCCATTGGCGAGAAAGACGGCATTGTGGTGGATGTGGCTTTGCAGTGGACCGATTCGTATCAGGAAACCATGTTTTGCTTCACCAACAATATTCCACAAAAAGACGGCGGCACCCATCTAATCGGTTTTCGCTCAGCATTAACACGCACCTTAGGTAATTACATCGAACAATCAGGGATTGCCAAACAAAATAAAATCGCACCAACCGGCGACGATATGCGCGAAGGCTTAATTGCGGTGTTATCGGTGAAAGTGCCTGACCCAAGCTTTAGTTCGCAAACCAAAGAAAAATTGGTTTCTTCCGAAGTGCGGCCTGCCGTTGAAGCGGTGATTGCGCAGAAGTTGGAAGAGTTTTTGCAGGAAAACCCAAGCGAAGCAAAAGTCATTGCTGGCAAAATTTGCGATGCGGCTCGCGCGCGTGAAGCAGCTCGTAAGGCACGCGATTTAACACGCCGAAAAGGCGCTTTAGATATTGCTGGGCTGCCAGGCAAGCTGGCTGATTGCCAAGAAAAAGATCCGGCCAAATCCGAATTATTTATTGTCGAAGGCGATTCCGCTGGTGGTTCAGCCAAACAGGGCCGTAATCGTAAAACGCAGGCCATCTTGCCGCTTAAAGGTAAAATCCTAAATGTTGAACGCGCCCGTTTTGATCGCATGCTGGCGTCTGCAGAAGTGGGTACGTTAATCACCGCTTTGGGTTGCGGCATCGGCAAGGAAGAATACAATCCCGATAAATTGCGCTACCACTCCATTATTTTGATGACCGATGCGGACGTGGATGGCTCGCATATCCGCACATTGCTGCTCACCTTCTTTTATCGGCAAATGCCGGAGCTTATTGAGCGTGGGCATATTTATATTGGCTTGCCACCCTTATATAAAATTAAGCAAGGCAAAAACGAGCTATACCTAAAAGATAACGCCGCCTTAAACGCCTATTTAGTCAGCAATGCCGTAGACAATGCAGAATTGGTGCCGGGCGATGGCATGCCGGCCATTCGCGGCGAAGCCTTGGAAAAGCTGATGTTGCAAGTGGTTTCAGCGCAAGATGTGATGGAGCGTTTTGCGTACCGCGTTGACACCGATATTTTGCAAAGTATTTTAGACAGTAAAGCCTTGAGTCTTGAGGATTTCCAACAGGCTGGCGCGTTAACCGAATGGGTAAATTTGCTTGAACAAAAACTCAATGCCAAAGGCGTTGGCCGGCCAAAATACCGTGCCAATGTGCAATTGGGCAATGACGACCAAGCCGGCGCACTGGTTTTTGAAAAACAACACAATGGCTTGCAAGTCATACAGACCCTAGCCGCCAATCAATTAATTCATGGCGAACTACGCCAATTAACCGATGTAGCAAAACTGCTGCATGGTTTGATTCAGCCTGGTGCCTTTGTGCAGCGCGGGGGCAAAAAATACGACGTGGCGCGTTTCATCGATGCGCAATCGTGGCTGCTCGATGAGGCCAAAAAAGGCCGTACCATTCAACGCTTTAAAGGCTTGGGTGAAATGAACCCAGAACAGCTCTGGGAAACCACAGTAAACCCTGAAACACGGCGCTTATTGAAAGTGAAAATTGAAGACGCTGTCGCCGCCGACCAGATTTTTTCTACCTTAATGGGTGAATTGGTTGAGCCGCGCAGAGAGTTTATTGAAGATAACGCCCTGAAAGTGGGTAATTTAGACATTTAAGCCATTATGAACGAATGCTTTGCGGTAACAGCAAAGCACTTGAGCTTATTGGTTAGAGGCTTTACTCTATTAACCTGGTTATGAGTTTTGGATTGACATGAATAAGACACCTGTTTTTGGCTTGTTAGCGTTTGCATTGGTTATTGGTGCATACAACAACCCCACTAGCGCGGCATCATCCACGCGCGATCGTTTCAAAGCAGAAAAATGCTATTCAAGCGACGGCATTAAAGAAGTGCCGTGCGAAGAGGCGAAAGCCGCGCTTGTTGTGCAGAAATACCCGAATGCAACGCGTGTTGATCCCGTGCTCGCAAAAACAAAAATTAAAAAAGAGTGGGACGCTTTAGTTAAAGCATCTAACGCAAAAGATCCAAACACATTATTGGCCGCCGCCGATAATGTGATTGCGCAAGAAAATGCCAGTAATGAAGAAAAATCGGAAGCCTACTTTCAAAAATATATCGCCCAAATTACACTTGATTCTAGCAACTACGCTTTAATGTCTCAGTATGCGGAAGCCGCTGTAAAACAAGGCGGGCTAAGCAACAACAAGCATTTTGATCTTATGCGTAATGTGGGCTTGCTGAAAATAAACGCTAAAAAATACCCAGAAGCTTTAGAGTATCTCAATCGTTTCTCAACCGAAACGGGCGTAAGCGACGATTTGATTGTTACCAAGAACAAAGGAAATGCCAATTATCGTCTTGGTAAGTATCCAGAAGCTATTGTGGCCTTGAAAGAAGTCTATGCCGTCGATAAAGGAGCAGACCCAAACATCGCCATTATGTTGATGGACTCCTATACCAAAACGGGTAAAAAAGCCGAAGCCAATAAAATTGCTGATGAGGTATCTAAATCGGCAGTTAGTGCAGATCCTAATGACAAATCTGGCCAAGTTAAACAATTGTTAGTTCTTGCTAACGCTAAGCAGTATGAAAAAGCCGCAAAAATTTTTGATGAACTGTATGCAAAGGGTCAAATTACCCAGCTTAATGAATACGAAGCGGGTTATGTATCGTATTCTTATGTGAACGGGAAAGAAGCGCAGGCCATTAAAATCATTAATGATGGCATAGCGAAGGGTATTATTAAGCCGGATGAGTCGGTATACAGCATTCTTGGACAATCTTACTATTATAGCAATGACAGCAAAGGCGCCATTGAGGCTTGGAAAAAAGGCGCTGAAATGTCGAGTAAAGGCGACCAGAATCTGCTGTTGGCACAAGTGTTAGGCGAAGAAAGCCGCTATGCTGAATCTAAGGCAGCCGCCCAGCAAGCCATCAGCAAAGGCATTGAAAATAAAGGCGATGCCTATCTGCGTATTGCAGAAGCGGAATCCGAGTTTGGTTTAGATAATAAAACTGCCATGATAGCGGCCTTGCGTGAAGCAAGTAAGTATCCTGAGTCTAAGTCACAAGCGGCAAAATTGCTTAAAGAAGCTGGCGTTAAGTAACACTTGGCAGCCAGTGGAAAATTGTTGTAAACTTCTAGGTTCCCACTTCATTGTGGGTCACGGCGCAAAAGCGTCATTGAACATTAATTAGCAGAGCCGCCGCCACATGACGGATTTGAAAACAAGATACGAACAGCAACGTAAATTCAGCTGGCCACGTGTAGCCGCCAACTCGGCAGCTATAGCGGTGCATGTGCTGATTTTTATGATGCTAATGGCACCAGTTGCTGGCCCAGACTCCAAAAAAGGCGATGAAGAAATCACCTTGGTTTCCTTTGCTGAACCACCACCGCCACCACCGCCACCACCACCGCCACCACCAGATCCTCCAAAGGATCTGAAAAAATTGGTGATTCAGACGACGCCGCAGAAAAATCAGCCGCCGCCGCCAGATCCACCAATCACCTACGACACACCAGGCCCAGTGGATACACCAGCACCACCGCCATCGCCGCCAGCACCGCCTGCTTCAGCCCCGTCAGATTTCTCCGGTGGCGATGTTGACGCAAGTTCGCGTAGTCGGTACATTCCGCAATATCCGGTAGCAGCATCGCGTGTTTGTGCTAGTGGATTAGTGGCTGTAATGGTTACCTATGACGAAAATGGCACGGTAACAGACGCCAGCGTTAATAAAAGCACTCGGAATCGTGATTTAGACCGCTCAGCAGTCACAGCGATTCGTAAGTGGAAAATTAACCCGGGTAAGAAAAATGGCCAATTAGTTGGTGGCAGAACCATTGTTGAGTTCAACTTTACAAAACCGGATGGCTGTTAAGCGTTTTTTTATAGATTCAATTTTGTTTTAAACTTCTTTAACTAACTTATAAAGGTATTTCTTATGTTGCAGGACCTTATTTTAACCGCTACTGCCGCCGCACCCGCTGCGGGCGGATCGTCCAATAACGCTGAAGCCCTGCAGCAAATGGGTTTCAGTCACATGGTTCAAAACTTCGACATCGTGGGTATGGTGGTGTTTGTCACCCTCGTCATTATGTCTATTGGCTCATGGTGGTATACCGTAGTCAATGCAATCAATAACGGACGTATTTCCTCTAACGCCGATCGCGTGGTTGAAACCTTCTGGTCAATTAAAAATCCGCGCGAAGCCAAGCAATTTTTGGAAGAGCAAAAAGTCAGCGAGCCCTTTTCTAAAATTGCACTCGACAGCATCGATGCCGCATCGCACCAAGAAGGCAATGCCTTGGCGCAATCACTTAGCAAATCTGAGTTCGTTGATCGTGCCTTGCGTCAAGCAGTAACACGTGAAAGCGCAAACATGGAAAATGGCTTAACCTGGCTTGCAACTGTTGGTGCAACCGCTCCATTCGTTGGTTTGTTGGGCACTGTGTGGGGTATTTACCACGCACTTATCCGCATCAGCGCAACCGGTTCGGCATCTATTGAAGCTGTTGCTGGCCCAGTGGGTGAAGCCTTGATCATGACCGCCTTCGGTTTGTTCGTGGCGATTCCTGCGGTGTTGGCATATAACGCCTTCAATCGCAGCAACCGTAACACCTACGCTAAATTTGACACCTTTGCACACGATTTGCATGATTTCTTTGCAACCGGTTCGCGCGTTGGTAATAAGTAATTAACACCACGGTTTAAGGAATACAGTATGGCTTTTAGCACAGGCTCCAGCGGCGGCCCAATGGCCGACATTAACGTCACCCCTTTGGTTGACGTGATGTTGGTCTTGCTCATCATCTTTATGATTACTGCTCCTTTAGCGGCGCAAAAAGTGCAGGTAAAGTTGCCTTCAGCGTCTTTGGTTAAAAAGCCTGAAATTATTGTTCCACCAGTTACTGTTGCGATTAAATCGACCGGTGAAGTGTATTGGAACGACCAGCTAATGACCGAAGAAATGTTTGGGCAGAATTTAGCAATAACCGTTGCCCGCGATCCGCAGCCGCAAGTGGATATTCGTGCCGATAAAACCACGAAATACAGTTTGATTAAAAAAACGGTTACAACAATTCGTCTTTCCGGCATGCGTAAAGTCGGTTTTGTTTCCAGCCCCGAACGCGATTAATCAGGATTTATTTATGGCTTTTAGTTCAAATTCATCCGGCGGCGTCATGGCAGACATGAACGTGACCCCCTTGGTCGACGTGATGTTGGTTCTGTTGATTATCTTCATGGTGACCGCACCGCCATTGTCTTATCAAATCCAAGTTGATTTGCCACAGCCAAGCACGGTAACAGTTCCGCCCGATGAGGCAGAGATAATTCATATTCATGTACAAAATGGTGGTACGGTGGCATGGAACGGAAGCCCTGTTCCAATGGCAACCTTACAGGCACAGTTTGATGTGGAGGGTGCGCGCGATGTGCAGCCCAAAATTGAGATCTTGGTTGATCCAGAAGCTGAATATGAAACCTTAGCGAAAGTGCTGGCACGCACTAAAAATGCCGGCCTTCTTAAAATCATTTTTGCTGAATAACACAATAAGCGCTCCGAAAGGAGCGTTTTTTTTCATGAATAAAATACTCAAAATAGGCATTTTAGCCAGCACGGTATTTTTGATATCGTGCGTTACGGTATCTCGAAAACCTGATCTCGACTTGCTGTATGGCGCGAGTTATCTCAATGAAAACACCGTTCCAATCATTATTATCCCTGGCTTGATGGGCACAACCTTGGTGAATCCCCAGGGCGAAGAAATATGGCCTAAATCGGTTAGTAATGTGGCTTTTAGCACTTTTGAAGATTTGGCCAAAGAAAACAATGACGGCATTGTTCCTGGCCGATTGCTGGATGGTTTATTTGGCATTGATTTTTATGGCACCTTATTAAAAACGCTTGAAAAAGCCGGCCATTATGAAAAAGGCAAGCTTAAAACACCGATCATAGGCAAAAGTACTCGTCGATACTATGTTTTTTTATACGATTGGCGCAAAAGTAATTTTGATTCAGTCAATCACTTGCATGAAATGATTGAACAAATTCGTCTTGATTATAAAAACCCAAATCTGCAAGTCGATATTATTGCGCATAGTAATGGCGGGTTAATCGCGCGCTATTATTTGCAATATGGGCCGCAAACTGAGCAGTCGCGCAAGAGCCCAGTCGCATGGCAAGATGGCGAAAAACGTATCCGACGTATTGCCATGCTCGGCACGCCAAACTTAGGTTCGGTGATTAGTGTAAGTCGTTTATATCAAGGATTTCGCATTGGCTTGCGTACTATACCGCCACATATTTTGGCGCATTTTGCTACGCCATTTGAAGCCTTGCCAAGCCCTGCGCTAAATGTGTTTATAGATAACAACGGCACACCAACGCCATTATCGATATACGATGAAAAATTATGGCAAACCAATAAGTGGTCGATTTATTCGGATGAAAATCAACAAATCATTGGCAAAGACCAGGAAAATCCAGTACAAAATGCCGAACAACTTTCTACATTATTTAGCAAAAACCTAAGAACCGCGTACGATTTTCAACGGGCTTTGTCGAAGCCGATACTGCAAACAAAAACGCAAATTGCCTTGTTTGGCGGAGACTGCGATTTAACCAACACGCGCGCGGTCATTAGCCGGAAAGCAGGTCGACTGAGCTTGGCATTTACGCCAGATGATGTGCAAGATAAAGTTAAAAACGTTGATTACACACATTTAATGCAAGCACCAGGCGATGGCCTAGTAACGCGCGAATCGCAACTGGCCAGAGCGTCAACCGCGTATTTAGATACCGACTTACAAAAAGATTTATTTCCCATTGCGCAGACAACATTTTTTTGCGAAAGCCATGAGCTATTAACCGCCAATCCATACTTTCAAAATAATTTACTGTATTTTTTGTTTCATTAATAGTTCTGCAAGTTGTACTAAACCGTTCACCCGCCTATTCGGTTTTTCAAAACTATCAATCAGTCTTTGCTTTGTAGCAAGAATAGTTAATCCGTGTCTGGCGCGGGTGAATGCCGTGTACAGCAAGGCCTTAGATAAAACCGGATTATCTTGTTCGGGCAACACAACACTGACCGCATTGTATTCAGAGCCTTGTGATTTATGGATAGTCAGAGCATACGCTAACTCAAAAGCCGGCAATTCGATCAGCTCGCGTGTTTGTATTACGCCATTAGTCTCGAAGCTTGCCATCAGCTGATGATTGGCTTGTCGCCACACTATGCCAATGTCGCCGTTGGCTAAGCCAAGGTGTTGGGCGTTCTCGGTAATCAGCAAAAGCTGCCCGTGAAAAAAGCGCTGAAAGCTTGGGTTGAGTTTGCGCATAATCGCATGATTAATCGCGCGACAACCATAAGGCCCATCATGCACAGCGGTGAGCAAGGTAAAATTTCTTGCAGCCATTAAGGCCGCGTGCGCATTCTCGCAAAGCGCTAGCTGCGCATAGTGCGCGCTTGCTTGTAAAAGTGTTTCAGACAGTGCCAACGTTGAATTTTCTTGCCATGTCACGTGGCTATAGTGCTGGGCGGCAAGCTTTTCAACCAGCTTAGCAGGGCTGGCAAGCAAACAATCACTCGCTAATTCGCTTAGTCCAGGATGATGGATCTGCCGATAATTGATGGATAAATGCAGGTGTGCCCGTTGCAATTGGCTGAAAAAAGACGGCTCAGCACTAGCCTGCAACAAGCTGCCCAAAATATTTCCTGCTTCAACAGCCGGTAATTGATTGGGATCACCAATCAATAGCATGTGCGCGTGCTTTGGCAATGCTTCAAATAATTGCACGAAGAGCGGCAGATCAATCATAGAGGCTTCATCAACCACCACAAAATCAACAGGCAGGCTATGCCTTGGCGAGAATTGCGCCTGTTTGCTTAGCGGGTGAATGCTAAGTAATCGGTGCAATGTAATGGCTTGCTCTGGAACACAGGATAGAAATTCGCTGTGTTGCTTAGTTGCGAGTAAATGTTGTTTATGCGCAAGCCATGCTGCAGTCATCCGCGCCGCTGCTTTTCCGGTGGGAGCACATAAACGAATGATAGGAAGTCGGTTAAATTTTTGCTGAAACAATTCAATAATGCGAGGCAAAGCCTGCGATAAAACCGTGGTTTTGCCTGTGCCAGGCCCACCACTTAAAAAGCACAAAGGCTTAGCCAAACATAACTGTGCTAATTGCTCAGCAGGGTTCAAATGCGCTGGCCGATCCTGAGTAGTTAAGCGTGCGGCGATAGCTTGCAGTAAGCGCTGCTCCAAATCGAAAAACGTATTACAAAATAAATACGGTGGCGCAACAGTGAAGAGTGTGTTGGATTGTAGCGTGTCTTGACCAATCCGCGCATTATTGCCAAGCGTCGAAACGGCAATGCTATCGAGTAAATCGGGGAAGTTCAGTAGTGCAGGAAATTGCGCTGTAATGCGCGTGAAATCTAAGCAGGTGTGCCCTTGTTTTATGGCTTGCATGCTTAGCGCGCAAAGCAGGCCAGGCCACTCAGATGCGCTTTGATTGGATTGATTAATAAAGCAGCCCATGGCATACGCAGACGCGTCGATAATGTGCGCTTGCCGTAATTGATTAAGCCACATCGCGGTGGCCTCGGCTGGCGTCAAAACAAAGATCGAGTTGGTTTATCAACGACAATGCGGGCCGATCACTAAAAACACCCGCATAAGAATTTGCTTGCATACCGCGCGCATACAAATAACGTACGCCGCCAAAATGTGTTTCATAGTTATAGGCAGCGCCTAATTTATGAGATAAAAACCGGTGCAATGCAACGCAATACAACACGTATTGTAGGTCGTATTCCTGCGCGCTAATTGATTCAGCCAAGGCAGCATCTGCATAATCGGTCAGTGTGTTTGATTTGTAATCAACCACATAAAAACGCTGCTGATAACAAAACAGCAAATCGATTTTACCGGTGAGTAAACCCTGCAGAAAAGCTTGAAAGCCAAGTTGTTTACGTGCAAGGCAATAGCCGTGTTGCTGTAAAATGGCCAGAATTTCGGTACTATTGGCTTGAACAAGGCGAATATGGAATTCCATTTCATGACGTACAGCGTGTGCCTGTAATTGCACTAAAGAAAAAGCTTCGGGTAAAAGACCGTGCAAGGTATTGTGTACCAAACGACATAATGGCATGACTCCGTTTTCAGCTGTTTTGGCTTCGAAACCAAATTGCACCAATGCTGAATATGCGAGTTGTTTGGCCGAACGGCTGAGCGCCGAAACGGTTTTTACCTGCCATTCTTCCGAGCACGCATGTTCTAAAACATAATGCATTGCATTACCAAACGAGGCGCCTTTATATGGGCTATCGTCCACTTCGGCGAAACGCGGCATTTCATCGGACGCGGGATAGACATAGGCGCTATCTTTGAATTGATGCAAACTTGAAAAACTGGATATTTTCCAAAAATCCGAAAAGTGCCGGGTACTTTTTACCGGCAAAGGTGCGTCAATGACGTTCTCAGATGGTGTCGATAGAGTATTAACAACACGCCATGGCGCAATCGTAAAGCGCTGCATGTGTTGTTCGATGGCAAGTGCACTAGGCTCGTTTTGCGAGCCGTGTAACACGCGGTGTAATGCGCATTGTGTTGTGTTTTTCACGTGTCCCCAAGATAAAACTAAAGCAAACACCGCGCGCGTTGCGCCAACATATAACAGCCGTAAATTTTCAGACGCTTGTTCAAGCTGAATTTTTTCAAGTAGCTCATCACTTGATGAAGCATCGCCATAATATACACAGCGCTGTGTGCCATCAAAATAGCGCTGAAGTTTGGCGCTGTTGTTTTTACTAATCACCGAAAACGGCATAAATACCACGCCAAATTCAAGGCCTTTGCTTTGATGCAGGGTGATGATGCGGATGCGTTGCGCACCAGATTCTAGGCGTGGCGCGGTGTTGTTATCCTCGGTATCGATTGTTGGTTGTTCGCACTGTTGGCTTAACCAATCCAGCACTTCCGTTAAATCGCAGGTGTGCGCGCAGTGCCGTTGAATCAGCTCGATCAGTTGCCAATAATTGCTTAATCGCCGTTCGCCGTCTTGCAGTGCTAAAAGAGCGCTTTCCGCGCGCTGCAATAAGGGCGAAAAACAGCCAAGCACGCCTTGTTTGTTTAGCCATTGCAGTTGTTGCGCAAGATCAAAATCGGCAACTGGCAGGCATTGCAGCAATACACCTTGCTGGGCATTTTGTTGCCAGCGACGATTACTCGGCGTTTGTAAATAACTCAGAATATGTTGTATATCCAAGGCTTCGTAGCTATTAAAAACACTGCTTTTATCAACACAAACCGACGGCACACCCACGGCGCTTAAGTGCCGTTGCATAAGTTTGGCTTGCTTGTGTGTGTCAACCAGAATAACTATATCGTGATGACGTAATGGCCGTGTTGTGGCGGCGGATTTTACCCTTGCGGTACCGGCTTTAATTTCCTGACAAAGCCATGCAATTTGATTGGCGCATTGTTGTGCGCATTGCATGCCGGCGCGACTTCTTGTTTGTGGCTTACCGTCGGCTTGCCCGGCAATAGCCAAAAATTGCAAGGGCGGCAAAACATCCTCGGCAAGATATGCCTTGCCCGGTGTTTTTTCAGCCCGTACCGGAATAAATTCAATGCCTGGCTCATAAAAAGGATGCGCAAGCTGGCCCGTAAATAAATGCTGTATGGCGTCAACTAAATCCGCATCGGTTCGATAATTACCCAGTAAGGTTTCTCGCTGTTGCGCAGATTCTCGCGCATTCAAATACGTATGAATATCGCCGCCACGAAATGCATAAATGGCCTGCTTGGGATCGCCAATCAGGGTTAAGCTGGTTCCGTCATGCGAGTACAGGGCTTTAAAAATCGCCCATTGCCGATCATCGGTGTCTTGAAATTCATCGACTAAAGCCACCGGATAGGCTGCGCGTATTGCCTGTGTTAAAGCCGGCCCTTGCGGCGATTGCAAAGCCAGAAGCACATGCTCGATGAAATCATCGGAGCTAATCAGATTGCGCTGTTGTTTAAGCGCAGCTAAGCGTGTGCGCAGATAGGCGCGGAAATCATGCAACAAGCAGATGCTAAGCGCGCTTTGGTGAGCCAAAACGCGTTCGCTGAAATCCAGCCATTCATCCACGGCAGTAAACAGCGGGTTAAGCGGCGCAATTTTGTTTTTGTTGAGTCTGAAGGTGCTGGCAGCAAGTTGATTGAGTTCCAGTTCAACCCATGTGTTTGGCTCAGCTAAAAATTGTTGCAAGGCTAAAAACTGTTGACGTGTTTTTTCAGGCTTATGGCTTGTGCCACTTAAGGTTTTATTTTGTATCGCTAGCAGCAAAGTCTGCTCGGCGTGCAGATGCTGTGCGTGAAACACTTGGGCAAGTTTTGCTACGGCATCAGCAAAGTTGGGAGCGGTAAGATCGTTTGGTCGCTCTGGAACTAATTTTGCGCTTGATAATAATTCGGATACAAGCCCCAGCATGGCGTTAGGATCTTGCCATGTGTTGGCTAACGCCTCTGCAAAGCGTGAGTCTTGCCCTTTTAGGCGCCAGAATTCTTGGCAAATTTGTTGGTATAGCGCCGCATAGTCGTTACTGAATTCAGGGCTTGAGATCGGTTGCGCAGTTAGTAATGGGTATTCATTGAGGATGCGTTGGCAAAAACCATGAATGGTGTAAATAGCCGCTTTATCAATGCTGGCAAGCGCTTGTTTTAAGCGAAGGATCAATGTGGTTAATGCAAGCTCATCGGGGCGCTTAAAAATCAGGTAATCCAGATCCGCATCGTCTTTGCTTTGCTCGGTGATATGAACATCGAGCGCTTGCAAAAAAGCACGAAGCCGACTGCGAAGCTCAGCCGTAGCGGCTTTAGTAAACGTTACCGCCAGCACCTGATCAATCTGCCTGCCCTGCCATAAAATATGCCGCGCTATTATTCGAACCAAGGTGTGTGTTTTTCCGGTGCCCGCACTGGCTTCTATTAAGGCAATGCCTGTGAGTGGCAATCGATACGCTAATGGTTGCTCAGACATAGCTAAGCTCTCCCATCAAGGCCGAAAACACCTGTATCGCCAAAGCCTCGAATTGCACTGGATGATTGATGGCAATGCCGGCAATAAAGCCTTGGCCGTAGGTAAGAAATTCAAGGTTGTCGTCAAAACGCGGCATAAATTCATCCGCTTCTTTGCTCAAGGCCTCGTCAAGCCATTCGCGCACATCAAGATCAGCATTTTTACGCTTTGCAAGATAAAAAGCGTAGCTGGCATCGGCTTCAAAGCACATCATCTGCTGCTGCCCACTTGCCATTAAATCAGCCAATTGTTGCAGCGCATCGCGTGCTTGTTGCGCACTGAGCAGCATGCTGCGTTGTTTTAGTTTGTTTTCTTCAAAATCAAAACAGGCTAACGGCAATTCGCTGGCGCATACAAGCAAGGCAATCATTCCGGCGCGAATATGTTGCTTGGCATTCATCTTTTTATTGGCGCGGATATGAATAAGTCCGCAAGAATAATTTTGGATCAGTTCCGCGCGAATGCTTGCACGGGGCAAATGTAATTCAACGAGCCAGGGTTTAGCCGGTATCTGCAAGCGAGCAAGTTCTGTCAGTGTTTGTGCAATGCGTTGTGAATGCGTATTAAAGCTTGAGCGCCCTAAGGCCCCCGGTGCTAGTTGTCCGTTTGCCTGCAAGCGCGCCAAAAAACAGTGCGCCGGTTCTGGTTCAGCGCGTTGGCCGTTTTTAAGCAGGTCTTGCTCAAGTTGGTAGGCGGGTAAGCCACTGAGTTTTCCATACGGTTCTGCTTCTTCCAATAAAACCGCGTGCTGCACAAGCCCCAAGCCAAGGCGCTTGGCTAAGTGCTCAATCGGTTTCAGCCAAAATGCGGTGAGTTGCTCTATGCTCAGCTGTTGGGTTTCATCCAGCACCGGCAAAGCACAATCATACAGTGGCGCAAACAACGGCAGTGCCGCTCTGCTTAGCGCTTGCGTGGGTTTTTGTAGGTATGCAATACGTGGGTCGGTGAGCAATGCGCATTCGTAAAGGTGAAGCGCATGGGAAATGATAAAGTGCTGCTGGCATGCGGCTTTATTCGGGAAATAGTCGCTAATTGTATCCAGCAGTTCTTTCACCAGAATGCTGGGTGAAAGCGCCTCACCATCATTAAGCGCTTGGCCAATATAACTGATATACAAATGCGCTTGGCATGCGCTTAGCAATTGCAGAAATAAAAAACGATCATCTTCGCGCGTATTGCGATCGCCAATTTGACGTTCACTGTGATTACCGGCTAGGCGGTTAATGGCGGCGCTAGGTTCTTGGCGCGGAAATGCATTTTCATTCATACCCAATAAGCAAATAACTTTAAAGGGTATTAAGCGCATTGGCACCATTTTACAAATACTAATCCGGCCAGATAGCCAGGCTTGGCTTAAGCGTTGTTCGCCGGTGTTTTTTAAATAATCAAGCAGCACCGACACATTTAATAAGGTGTCTTGCTCGGTTTGTTTGGCCAGTTCTGTAAGGCCAGCAATTTTACTGTTCAGTTCGGTATAAGCTTCTTGTTCGCCATCTTCTAGCGTGGCTAACGGGGTAAATTTTTGCAGTAGTGTTTGCAGTAATTCCTGCCACTGCGAAGCACTCATGGCCTGATTCAACGTGGTGTGCAGCGCCTCAATAAAATCAACAAACTCAAATAATACATCCAGCACGCGCTGATCTTGGCCGATAGGTGCCAACACGGGCGCAATGCCATCCATTAATGCATCATCCGCACTGGCATAGCCTACCAGAAGTCGTTGTAATCCATAACGCCAGGTGAAGGCTTGCTGCGCAACACCATCAATCGATTCTCGGTGCGCGCTATCCACGCCCCAACGCACAGCAGCCAGTTCAAGCCAGTAGTGGATGCGTTCAAGATCGGTTTTCTGCAAGCCATAATAGGCAGCCACATAGGCATGGCTGAGCAATGCAAAGCCGTCGTTGCTGCTAAAACGGCTTTGTCCAAGCGACAAACATTGGAAGAATAGCGCTGCCAATGGCGAATCAGCAAATGCTTGTTGATCGCTTAGTGCAAATGGCAAGCTGGGGTATGCGCCATCTTCTTGCAAAAATACTGACGCAAAATACGGCGCATACAATTCAAGGTTGGGCGCCATAATCGCCACATCGCGAAGCGCAAGCGTTGGGTGTTTTTCGAATAACGCCAACAATTGCGCCCGCAATACCTGCACTTCGCGCAATGGCGTGTGGCAAGCGTGAATTTGTAGGGAATCGTCGGCGTTGTTTGCGGTAAAGTCAGGAAATGTCAGCTGTGCTGCTTGCCGGTGCAAAACATCTTGCTGGATTTGATTCAACAGTGTTAGCGTGCCTGAACCATAGGCTTGGTAGTTTGCTTGCTCGCCAATGTCATAGGTGCTTTGTTCGGACAGCAAGCTTGCTACAAAATCACGACCAGCCCAACCGCATTGGTTCAACAAGGCATTATCAAAACGAAGATCAAGCAAGTCTTGGCCAGATCGCGCCTGTTGTACATCGCCCCAATACGCTAAACAAGGATTATGCAGAAAAAAATGCACTTCGCTCCATTGCCCAAACGAACGGAGAATGCGTAACGCATCCGGCGAAATATTCTGGCATGCAAAAACAAATAGGCGGCTTGGCAGTGCTGCGGGCATGACGCGATGATTGCTTGATAGCGCGGTAAAATAGTGCTGATAAGCCTGCGCGCGAAAGCTATAGCCTTGGCTAGCCATATGCCAAAGTATGCCTTGCCAATCATGCTCGGGCGCTTTTTTATGCCAATCCAATAACCAGTTTTTACGCCACGCCTGATATTTTTCGACAGCTTGGCTCAGTTCGCCGGCCAATTGCCACGCGCGGTGTTGGGCATCGCCCGTGCTTAAAAAATGGGATAAAGGCGCAAACGCAGCCTGTTTAAGCAGCTGTGTATCTTGCAGCAAGCCAAATAGCCGCCACTGCAATAGTTCGGGGCTAAGCAAAGGTGTTTGTTTCGGCAGCCAAGGCTCAAGCACGGTATTGATAAAACGGCCGGGCGGAACAAACTCACTATTAGCAGCTATGCCAAATTGTTCAGCCAAACTGTTTTGTAGCCAGCGCCGCATACTGGGCTGTGGAATCAGCACGGTGTCTGGCTGTAGAATGCCAGCCGAACTTGTGCGCGCCAAACAGTGGCCAAGCGCATTGGCTAATAGCGGCAATTGATTGCTGTGGTGGAGTGTAAAGCCAGGTTGTTCGGACATAACACCATAATGCCAAAAATGCGTCGCAAAACACGAGATTTCCATAAACTTCTGAAAGATTGTCTTTATTCACATCGCAAGCCCCGATATAATAGGACTTTCCCCACGTTTGGGCTGCTGGCCCTGATAGGTGTTTTGTGCGTAATCACGATTTAGTTTTCATGAAAAATTTTGCCCAAGTTATTGCCATTTTAGTCACTATTACCGGCGGCTTAATTTTGGCGGGTATTTACTTCAATAGCCAAAAACCCGAAACACCCAATCCGGTTGCTGAAGCAGCTGTTCAAGCGCGCATAGGGCCAGTGGGTGAAGTGTTTGCTGGCCAAACCGGCGCCGCAGCACAAGCCGCCGCCGCTACCTTGGCGGCTGAAGCAGCCAAAGGCCAAGTCGCCTACGGCGGCACGCTGGATGGCGGCGAAATCTTTGGTCAACTGTGCACAGGCTGTCATACGTCTGGCGCGGCCGGTGCACCAAAATTAGAAAAATCAATTTGGGCGCCGCGTATTGCACAAGGCAAAGACACCTTGCATAAGCACGCCATTGAGGGCATTCGTTCAATGCCAGCGCGCGGTGGCAATCCATCCTTGTCGGATGAACAAGTGATTGCCACGGTTGATTGGATGATTGGCCAATTGAAGTAATTCAAGGTTCAGCCTAAATCGCCGCCTTCGGGCGGCGTTTTTATTTCTAAGCCGTATACTGAATAAGATGAATTTGCTCTTACACAACACACAATTTTTGCTTGATGGCCCAGCAGGCGCGCTTGAGGCAATGTTGGAGTATCCAGCGCAGTTTGATGCGAACACCCCAAGCGTGGTCATCTGTCATCCGCACCCGCCTGATGGTGGCACGATGCACAACAAAGTAGTGAGCACGCTTGCCAAAGCATTTACTGAATCAGGCTATATCAGCATCCGCTTTAATTTTCGTGGCGTCGGCCAATCGCAAGGCCAGTACGATCAGGGCATTGGTGAGCTAGCCGATTGTTTAGCAGTATTGCACTGGGTGCAGCTGCATCGTCCTTCGGCGCCCATCGCGCTAGCCGGTTTCTCCTTTGGGGCCTGGGTGGCACTGAAAGCTGCCGAACAGATTTCTCCAGTGTTGATGGTGAGTATTGCGCCGCCAGTGGGTTTTCGGGACTTCTCGAAAGTGCAAAGCCCGGCATGCCCTTGGCTTGCAGTGCAGGGCGAGCAAGATGAAATTGTCAACGCCAATACGGTTCTTGCCTGGCTTGAACAGCAAATTCCGCGCCCAGAAATTATTAGGATGCCGGAAACCAGCCATTTTTTTCACGGCAAATTGCTGCCGCTTCGTGAGTATGTAAAAGCCTTTTTGCAACAGCACCGGGCTATGCACTAATGGCTGGCCCTGCCGTCTTGTTGTATCAGGCTAAAGTAAGCGCGGACAGCATTTATGCAGACCCCGTGCAGCTTGATGTGCTGAACCGCATGGATGCAATGGCGCAAGCACTTCGCGCGCAAACAACGCGGCGCTTTTTAGGGCTTACATTATCCACGCCTGTTGCCGTAAAAGGCTTGTATTTGTGGGGCCCGGTGGGGCGCGGCAAAACACTGATGACAGAACTGTTTCTACAAACCCTGCACGATGTGCCGTTTCAGCGCTGGCATTTTCATCGCTTTATGAACCATGTGCATCAGCAATTGGCCAAGCTGCCAGAAACGGCAGACACCTTGGCGGTATTGGCCAAGGCAATTAGTAAAGATTGTCGGCTATTGGTGTTGGATGAGTTTTTTGTGTCCGACATTGGCGATGCAATGATCTTGTATCGGTTAATGGATAAACTGAACCAGTATGGTGTGTGCTTAATCACAACCTCCAATGTAGCGCCCGATGATTTATACCTTAATGGCTTGCAGCGCGCCAGTTTCTTGCCATGCATTGCATTGATTAAACGCGAATGCACAGTGCTTGAATTGTTGAGCGCGCAGGATTATCGGTTACGCACGCTTAGCCATGCCGCCACGTATTTAACACCAGCCAATCAAGCAACGGAACACGTGTTAGCCGCACAATACCTGAAGCTTAGCGGTGAAGCGGCCAAGGCCGATGCAATTGAAATTAACGATCGGCTGATTCCTGCATTGGCGCTGAGCTCGGGTGTGGCATGGTTTGCGTTTTCGGCGCTGTGTGAAGGCCCGCGTTCGGCCGCCGATTATATTGAAATTGCCCGTGATTTCCACACGGTGTTGCTATCCAACGTACCGCATTTTGGCGCACACAATGAAGATGCGGCGCGCCGCTTTGTGTATTTAATTGACGAATTATACGACCGTCACGTGAATGTGTTGTTAAGTGCTGAGCGTGACGCGCCGTGCTTGTATCAAGGCAGCCGTTTGCAACGTGAATTTGAGAGAACCAGTTCACGTTTAATTGAAATGCAGTCGAAAGATTACCTCGCTTTAGAGCACCGCCCGTAAACGCTTGTGCTAGCATGGGCTACACGCTTTGGGAGGCGCCATGAACTTAACAGTCAACACACTATTTCTAGCGCTCATTCTGCCAGCAGCAGGCATTGCTGCTGCCACCGATATTGAAGCATGGGCAAAACCAGTGGACAGCAAAGTTCTGGCTTGGCGTCGCGATTTCCATCAATTTCCGGAGCTCGGCAACCGTGAATTTCGCACCTCAAAAGTAGTCGCTGAGCATTTGCGCAGCTTGGGCTTAGAGGTGAGCACGGGCGTTGCACACACAGGGGTTATTGCCATATTAAAAGGCGGTAAACCGGGCCCGCGGATTGCCTTGCGTGCCGACATGGATGCACTGCCGGTAACCGAGAATTCTGGCTTGCCGTTTGAATCAAAACAGCGCGCAGAATTTCGCGGCGAAAAAGTGGGTGTCATGCACGCTTGCGGCCATGACTCACATACCGCGATTTTAATGGGTGTGGCGGAAGCCATGGCAAAAAACAAAGCGCAACTTGCCGGCGAAGTATTGTTTATTTTCCAACCTGCTGAAGAAGGCCCGCCCGATGGCGAAACCGGCGGCGCGAGCCAAATGCTGGCTGAGGGTATCTTCAAGAATTTTAAGCCGGAAGCGGTGTTTGGCCTGCATGTGTTTTCAACCTTGAATGCCGGGCAAATTGGCTATCGTTCTGGGCCGTTAATGGCCGCTTCAGACCGTTTTAATATTGTGGTTAAAGGTCGGCAAACGCATGGCTCGCGGCCGTGGGGCGGCGTTGATCCAATCGTGGCGGCGGCAGAAATTGTGACCAGTGCGCAGAGCATTGTGTCGCGGCGGCAGAATATTACCAAGCAGCCGGTGGTGGTCAGTTTTGGTGCGATTAAAGGTGGCATCCGCTATAACATCATTCCGGATTCGGTTGAATTGATTGGCACCATTCGCACCTTCGACGATGACATGCGCGCGCAAGTGTTTAAAGATTTAGATAATGTGGCCCAGCATGTGGCTGCTGCAAATGGCGCTACGGTGGTCACTAAAATTCCAGATAACACCGGCAATCCAGTGACCTACAACGACCCTGCACTAACTGCCAAAGTATTGCCGAGCTTGAAGAAAATTGCCGGTGAACATGTGGTGGAAATGACCCTAACCACCGGTTCAGAAGATTTCGCCTATTACGCTAAAGAAGTGCCTGGCTTCTTCTTTTTTGTGGGGGCAACGCCCAATGGCGTGGATGCCAGCACCGCACCGAGCAATCATTCGCCAGCCTTTTTTTTGGATGAATCGGCCTTGCCCTTAGGCACGCGCGCCTTATTGCAAATCAGTTTGGATTACCTCAATGGTGCGAACGATGGCTGAGCACGGTATTCTCGGCAAATCAACGGATTATCCAAGCCAGTATGATGCGGGATTGTTGTTTCCTATTGCACGACGTATCGCGCGTGAGCAAATTGGCTTATTCGGGGCACTGCCATTTAGTGGCCAAGATATTTGGAATGCCTACGAATTAAGCTGGTTGGATAAAGCGGGTCGCCCGCGTTCGGGATTAGCAGAAATTGTGGTGCCGGCCAATACCGAAAATATTATTGAGTCGAAAAGTTTTAAATTGTATTTGAACAGCTTCAACCAAACCCGTATTGGCGACAGTGAGCGCTTGCGGCAAATGCTGGTCAGCGATATCAGTAAGGCCTGCGGGGGCAATGTCACCGTCACCATCACGCCGGCATCGGCTAGCCATGCCTTTCCGGTGGAATATTTAAACGGCGAAGTGATTGACGACATGGAAGTGGATATCAATTACTATGGCCCGCCCGAGCCTTTGTATCTGAGCGTGTTTGAAGAATCGCAGGTTAATGAATCGTTGATTAGCCATATTTTTCGTTCGAATTGCCCGGTCACCAATCAGCCCGATTGGGCCAGCATCCAAATTCGCTATTTGGGCAATCGCATAGAGCGCGAAGGTTTGCTACGCTATTTGGTGTCGTATCGCCTGCATAACGGCTTCCACGAAAGTTGTGTTGAACACATCTTCACCGATATTATGCGGCAGTGTAAGCCGCTGCAACTCTCGGTGTATGCGCGTTTCACGCGGCGCGGCGGATTGGATATCAATCCGTACCGCTGCACCGAAGGCATGGGCATGCCGGGCAATGTGCGCTTGATTCGGCAATAAGCTGTTGTCGGGCAACCACAAGGGTTGCCCTAACTGATTTTTCATTGCTCGTTAACGATTAGCTGTATAGCGCCATTTCTTTATCGATTTCCATACTATTATGACAATGCAAAACCACTGCACCGGCGGTTAATAGGGCTAAAACGCTTGCAAGTAGGATAAATGCAATGTTCATGGTGCGACCTCCTTTAGGGGTACGTGCCCATTGCGCGCTTATTTGCTAGAGCAAACCATCCAATATGAAGGACTTTTCACTAAGTTAAATGGCCTTAAAATGGCCGGTTTGCGCCACCACATCGGCCAAAGCCAATTTCTCGACCTCGGTTAAATGCGGGTTCCAGGTGTCCATCAACAAAATCACGCGCGTGCTTTGTCCGCGATTCCACGCTTCATGCAAAAACGTGTCGTCAAAGGCAAAACATTTTCCAGCAATGCCTGTAATAACGGTATCCAACACCTTCAGCGCGCAATTTTCGGGCACAATCAGTGGCAAATGCACCACCGAACGGATATTGCTGGTGCCGTAGTGCGGCAAAATGTGCGTACCGGCGGTGAGCACCGAAAAACAAATCTCTGGTGCGTGTTCGGCAATACGCACCAAGGGCAGTGCTTCAAGTGCCGCCGCGGTATTTGGGCAAGCTGCATGATGCTCGGCATATTTCTCACCGTGCCGATAGAAAAAATACGCATCCCAATTCGGCTGCTGGCCGCCAAGGTAATCTGAAGCCTTATCGGTTTCGCTCAAGGCTAAAAATGGCGATAAGCTTTGTGTTTGGCTCAGCACCTGCTCGGCTTCAAGGCGTATGGCCTCAAAGCTGCTTTCCAGTTGCTCAAACCACGGAAACAGCGCGTTGTTAAACACCGGCGTTTCTGGCAAGCCAGGGAACAGCATAAAGGTCGGCTTCTGTTTTGGGTTGCTGGCATTCAGTTGTTCAAAGCCTAAAATGCCTTTCAGGCACAGATCAACGCGTTTTAGATCATCATGGCCGAAACGTTCAACAAGCGGTGCCATGATGTTTTGATAAATCTCAGCCCGGCCTTGGTTGGCCATGTCCATGGCATGATTCACATCTTCAACCAGCCATACCGGTGTGGTTTCAGCATTCAGCCACAGGCCATCGCGTTGCGCTTCGCTAAGTGCTTGCAGGTAGGTTTTCATCGCTGCATTGTGCTGGCCTTGTTGCTCAAATACCTTGCCTAAATGCAAACGTGCGGCATGCATTTTCGGGGCCAGTTGTAAACAGCGTTGCAATGCAAGTTGTGCCTCAGGCCATTGACCAAGTGCAATGTGTGTAAGCGCCAAGCTGCGCCATAATGCGGCATTGTTCGGATTGATACGTGTGGCCAGCTCAAGGTGCTCAAAGGCTTGCATAGGCTTGCCGGCCTGCATAGCAGCGCGTGCTAAGAAGGTGCGCGCTTCCACATTAAACGCGTCATTTTCCAACACTAAGGCAAATGCTTTTTCGGCACGCGTGTCTTGCACTTGCGCGTAGCGACGGGCTTGATCTAACAAGGCGTTAATCACAACAGACATAATTATTCTTTCACTGCTTCAACAAAAAGGGAATAGTATTGATCGCCATATTTGGCGCTGGCTACTTGGCTGTGTTCATCAACGCGCAGTGCGGTATGTTCACTGCACATGAAGCGAGAGCGCGTTATGTTTTTGAATCCAGCACGCTGCAAGGCGCGCTCTAGGGTTTCGTAATCAAAGCCGAATTTATGCGCTTCAAACAGCCAAGCCGGATCTGGCCCCGCACCCGCATACGCCAAGAAATGCTCAAGACGAGTGGCTTGGTCATCGCCCGCGCCCCAATGTTCAACGCGCTGCTGAAAAAATGCCGTGTTGTTGTCTTGATAGGCGCGAATGCATTGTTCAATATCTGGCACTACAATACGCACCACGCCGCTAGGCGCAAGGATGCGGTAAATATCTTCCAGCAAAGACATGGCGTCGGTGGGGTAAAACAGATGCTCGAGTAAATGCGATAAAAATACAAATTGGCATTGGCCGTTAGTGAATGGCAAGCCCCACAGCACATTGGTGGAAAGTTGCGCCGGGTAAATATCCAGGTTAATCCAATCGTCTAGCACATATGGCCCGCTGCCAATATGCAGTTTAAGGTCTTTACTGTGTTGATCAATGCCTAAACGCTGCAGTTGCTGCATCAGATACGGGCCACGCACGGATTGCAAATCGTTGCGCAGTTGCTGAATCTGCTGCTGGATTTGCACTAAACGTTGATGGATGGATGTGGCGTTGCGCGCCTGCGCAACATGCTCGGCAAATGGGCCCATGCCCGATAAATCACTGGCTAGCTCAAATACCGATTGCATCAGCGCTTTGCTAATCGTTGTGTTTTGCTCGGCGAGTTTATCGAATTCGCGCATGTTCAAAACAGAAAGTAGGTGGAAAGAATGTATTTATCATTGCTGATTGGCTGCTGGCCAATATGCTGATACATCCAATACGGCGGGAAAATGACTAAGCGCCCTGCTTTGGGCTGCACAGTCATGCCAAGCTCTGGAAATTCGGTGCCACCGCCTTCGGTTACATCGTTTAAATACCATAGAAAAACCAGATAGCGATTCGCTTTTAATCCAATGGAATCAAAATGCACTTGAAAACGTTCTGCGCCCGTTGTCTTGTAGTGCTTCATCATCAATTCGCTGATTTTATCGGTTGCAGGCAGCGTAATGGGCTGATTCAGTGCTTGGTTGTACAGCTCGGTGTGTCGATACATATTGTCCAGAATCATTACCCGAAACGCCTCGTCTGAAAGCGGATCCAAATTCAGTTCGGTCCAGCCGCTGTCGTCGTGCCCAGGGCGAATGCCACGGCCATTTGGGCGCTGAAAGCGTTCAAGGCTATGAAACGATTGAATCATTTTTTCGCACAGCGCAGGGCTGAAGGCACCATCAAAGACTTGGATGCATCGGCTTAAAGAATCCGTTGTTTGGGCGTTGTTCAAGGTAAACTAGCTCATCAATTGCAGTTGAATTCAAGTCATTATCATACCCTTTGCCGCATGCCCAATACTACACCCACGCAGCCCAATCTGAACTTTGCTTATGTTGCCCTTGAACAAGGCGATGCGGCGTCTGTGTTGGCGATGGCCGAACAGGCCGAACGCGAAAATGGCGCGCAATTGCTGTGGAAGACCGTAAAAGCCATTGCTTTAAGTCTATTGAAGCAACCCAATAGGGCTTTGCCTGAGTACCAATGGCTGTGCATGTATGAGCCACAAAACCCCGCACATTGGTCGAACTTGGGCAATTGTTTGTGTGAGCTTGAGCGTGAACATGAAGCACTCGAGCCTTTACAAAAAGCACTACTGCTTGGCGCCACCGATCCGGCCCTGCACTTTGGTTTGGCGCGGGCATATTCGGTTGTTGGGCCATTGGAATTGGCGCGGCGCTCGATTGAAACCGCCATATCACGCAGCCCGAGCGATGCTGAATTTCATTTACTTAAATTGCGACTTTTACTGGCGATGGATCGTTGGCCAGAAGCACAACGCTGCGCTGAAGACGTGCAAATGCGTGTGCTTGATGAAGGCCAAACAGTTGACTTAGGCTACTTACTGTTTCGTGGCCAATGGTATGCGCAAGCGATTGCGGTGTTTGAAAAAACGCCTCAGGATCCAGATTTGCTGGCCGATAGCCAGATAGGTTTGGTGATGGCTTATGAGCGCATTAATCGTATGGATCAGGCTAAAGCTGTGCAAGCGGGTTTGCATGAACAAGCCATGCAGCATAATCCCAAGTTGCTCGATAATTGGCTACAAATGCAGGCCAAAATGGCCATGCGTAGCAAGGATTTTGCGCAAGCTAAAAATTATTTTGAGCGGGTTTTGCAAGGCACACATAATGATTCAAGCCTAAAGCTTGGCTTGGAATTTGAATATGCCGCGGCGCTGGATAAATGCCATGCACCCGATGCGGTGATGGCGGTGATGCAAAACGCCCACACAAAGCGCCGATTATTAATCAGCAATAATCATCCGGCTTTGCAAGACAGCACCGAAGCATTCGCGGTGTTAGACCAGCCTATTCCGCCGTGGAGCCAGGCCAGCCAAGGCCTTGATGCACACACCGATCCGGTGTTTGTGGTGGGCTTTCCGCGCTCTGGCACCACCTTGCTTGAACAATTACTCGACGCCCATTCGGGCTTGGTGTCGTTCGATGAACAACCCTTTTTACAACATATTGTGCGCCGTTTAAGCGCAGACGGCGAAGACGTTTTTCAGCGCCTACAATCACTCACGCCTCAGCAATGGCAGCAGCAGCGCGCGGCGTATTTTGCGGAAGTAGCAATGGTAGCGCCGAGCAGCACCAGTAAGCGTGCAGTAGATAAAAATCCACTAAATATGGTGCGCTTGCCTTTGCTGCAAAACCTGTTTCCTAGTGCCCAAATTGTGTTAGCAATTCGCCACCCGTGCGATGTAGTGCTTAGTTGCTATATGCAGCATTTTCGTGCCCCTGCGTTTGCACTAACCTTTGAAACGTTGGAAAGCACCGCCCAGATGTACGACAAAGTATTTAGCCATTGGATGCGCAACGCTGAACATGTGCAGTTGCCGGTTTTGGCGTGGAAGTATGAAGATTTAGTGGCCGATACCGAAGGTCGTGCGCGCGCTTTATTCGATTTCTTGCAATTGCCTTGGCAAGACGATTTACTGGCTTTTACTGAGCGCGCAAAAAATAAAGGCGCCATCAAGACGCCTTCTTATACACAAGTAATCGAGCAAGTTAACGCCCGTTCCGTTGGCCGTTGGCACGCGTATCAGGCGTATTTCACCCCAGCTGTGATGCGGCACCTGAATCCTTGGCTGGAGCGCTTTGGTTATTTAGCCTGAGCTTGCTCGGCAATCCACTGATCCATATGTTTTTCCAACGCATCTAGCGGAATCGAGCCGGTGCCTAATACTTCATCATGGAATGCGCGCAGATCAAAGCGCTCGCCGAGTTTGCTTTGTGCCCTTGCGCGTAATTCGGAAATTTTCAGTTGGCCAATTTTGTACGCTAATGCTTGGCCAGGCGTTCCAATGTAACGGTCAATTTCATTAACAATATCTTGTTCGGTTTTTGGTGCGTTGGCTTTGAAATAATCGATAGCCTGTTGGCGGCTCCAGCCTTTGGCATGCATGCCGGTATCGACCACCAAGCGCACGGCGCGCCACATTTCGTAAGTAAGCTGGCCGAATTTGTCGTATGGATTGGTGTATAAGCCCATGTCGTAGCCCAGCTGTTCGGCATATAAGCCCCAGCCTTCGCCATATGCCACAAAATAGGCGGTGCGGCGAAACATCGGCATGTCAGGCAGCTCCATCCCGCGGGCAAATTGAAAATGGTGGCCGGGTACGGCTTCGTGCAAGGTCAGTGGTAGCATTTCCCAGTTCGGCCGCACTTCTGGCTTGAACAGATTTACATAGTAAAATCCAGCGCGTGAACCATCGGTGGCGCCGGGTTGATAATAGGCGGTAGTGGTATCGGGCGCAATATTAGCTGGAATCGGCCGCACGCCGTAGGTTAGGCGCGGCAAGATATGAAACACTTTCACTAATTCCGGGTCAATCCGTTTGGACAATGCTTGGTAGTTTTGCAGTAATTCCGCGGGCGTTTTGTAAAAAAACTGTGGGTCGGTGCGTAGAAAAGTAAAGAATTCAGGCAGCGTGCCTTTAAAGCCCGCCTCGTTTTTCACCGTTTCCATTTTTGCGTGAATACGCGCCACTTCCTTCAAGCCGATGGCATGAATTTCATCAGCACTAAGCGATGTGGTGGTGTAATACTGGGCCAGAAAATCGTAATAATTTTTACCATTCGGCAATTTGGAAGCAGCAATGCTGTCGCGGCTTTTCGGCAGGTAGTCTTTGTTGAAGAAGCTTTCCAATTTGGCGTAGGCCGGCAACACTTTTTGGCTAATCGCTTGTTTGGCCTGTTGCTGCAAATCGGCTTTCTGGGTAGTTGTAAAATTGTCTGGAAAATGCATGAAGGGTTTATAGAATGCACTATCTTCTGGATTTTTCACCAGTTGTTGATGGATTTGCTTCGGCACACGCACCATCAGAATTTTCGGTGGCAGCATGCCAACACGCAGGCCTTCTTGCATCAAAGCCATCGTTTGATCGATTAAAACCGGCAGGGCGTTTAAACGGCTTAGCCAATCTTGATAATCTTTTAGTGTATTGAAGGCCAAAAGCTCAGTGATGCCATCCGCGGTTTGTACGCCGCCTTGATGGGTTAATGGAATGAGGTATTCACGGAACGGCTGACGGGCAATATTTTGCTTAAGTTGCCATTCAAAGGTGTCGTAGTTGAGTTGGTCTTGTTCCGATAATTCGGCGCGCTTAAAACTATGCAAGGTATCCAAGGCTGCTTTATCGGCGGCTTCACGGGCAGAAATGGCGGGTAGGCTCATATCTGTCCAGCGGTCATTAAATCGGGTGTCGCCATTGTAGCTGGCATTTTCCGGTGAGTCGCTTAGGCCGCGCTGCCATTCTTGTTCGAAGAATGCCTGCAAGGCAGCATTTTTTTCCTGCGCTAAACTCAAGGGACTGATCATAATCAGGGTTAGGGCAAAAAACAAAGATCGCATATCCGGCTCCTCAAACAATATTTTCAAGTGTATCAGCATCAGGCAAAAAAAAACCGCAACCCGAAGGCTGCGGTTTTAAATGAAAACGGCCTACTTAGAAATCAACTGTTAAGCTGCTCCAGTACGAGCGACCCACAGTATCAAAGGTGCGTTCATCGGTATTACCGTTTAACGAGTTGTTTTGATAGATCAGTGGTGGTTGTTTATCAAATGCATTGTCGATACCGACGCGCAGTTTGAATTTATCAAACTTAATACCTGCTTGGAAGTTGTGATACGTGTACGAACCAAAGGTCAATTGGCACGCATAGCCACGATCTGCGGCATTATCAAAGCCGCCATTGCCGAATTTATTGGCGCAGAAGCTACCAACTTCTTCATGGCCAACAGTGAATCCGTCGATGTAGCGCATGTTCCAAGAAATATCAAACATGTCTTTCGACCAGCTTAGATTAGCCAAAGCACGCCATTTGCTGTAGTTACCTTCACCGCCATTGGCTGAAGACAAGAAGGTTCCGGCATTTTCTTGGCTTTGCAGTACTTGGTTTTGGAAAATCACAGCAACGTCGTATTTATCGGTGTAGGTTGCATCCACATTGAAACGGAATTTACCGATATCGGTATCCATTTTGTAACGGAGGCCTAAATCCACGCCAGCTGTTTCAACAGTGCCTTTATTCGCGCGTTTGTCGAATAACAGATTGATTTCGCCATTATCACGACGGCTAATCAACGAGCAAAATGGCGAAGGATTGGCGGCCGTTGAAGCATAGCAAACATCTAAAATGTTTTGCGTACCGTAGCTACCAATGGCGTTATCAAGCTTAACCGACCAGAAATCCACAGTGGTTGAGAAACCATCAAGCCATGATGGCTCATACACAAAACCAATAGTGATGGACTCGCCTTCTTCCGCCGTTAAATCTGGATTGCCACCTTTAATGGCGCTCAACTGTGAATCGGTTTGTGAGAAGCGCGGATTGTAGTTAGCCAGATTTGGATTTGGCTGATAAGGCAAGCTTGTGTTGAAAAGACGGACATTCTGACAAGCTGGATTCGTCGAAATGCCGCCGCCTGCCGCACCAATGTTGTTACATGGGTCAGTAAAGCCGTCAGAGGTGTTAAACGCGCCGCCATACAGGTCAGTAATGGTTGGTGCGCGGAACACTTGAGCATAGGTGCCGCGGAACAACAATTGTTCCGATGGACGCCATTCCAAACCGAGCTTGCTATTAATGGTGCTGCCGAAGGTGGAGTAATCCGACCAGCGTGTTCCGAATGAAGCGCTGAAGGTACTGGTGATTGGAATCAAAACTTCGCCATACACTTCTTTGGTGGTTACTTCACCCGACGTTGGCGCTGAACATAATTCAGAAGAAATTTCGCAATGGAAATCATCTGCTGGGTTTGGGAAGGCGCGATCATACGGGTTGTAGTTAAAGCTATTTTTGCGATACTCCACACCCACAGCGGCTTGTACGGTGCCGGCGCTCATTTCAAATAAATCGCCACCAAAGTTCGCTTGGAAACCTTTTAACTCTTCGGTTTGACGATGCAGAACATCCAAACTGATCGCACCTAATGCTGCTAATTGTGCTTGGCCTGCTGCGGTGCTTGCATCGAAGTTACCAACGAAGTCAATTGGCGTGCAGCCTGGAATAGCCGTTGTGTAAGTTCCATTTGTATAACAAATGCCATTTTTTGATGGACCTAAAGCCAGTTTCAGTGCTGTGTAGTCAATGTAGCCTTGGTTGTCGTTTTTCGTACCAATTTTGCCATAACTAATGTTGTAATCCCAAGTCCAAGAGGTATCGGCAAAGCCGCCTTTAAGACCGGCATTGATTTGTGAAACGTCGGTGACGTATTCATAACGGCGATTGCCCAAACGGCTTAAGCGTAAGCGGATATCTTTGATGTCGACGCCAAACGGATTGTATTGGCTGTATTGCGACAATGACACGCCATCGGATGCGCCATCGAAAGGCAGTGGAGCAATTTGCGAGGCTGAGCGGGTCTTGTTCGCAAACGCATCAATATAAGCGGTCACATTGTCGGTAATATCAAAATTGCCCGAAACGAATAAACCCGTACGCTCAGAGGGTGTCAATTCCAAGTTACCCACTGCTTGGTAGTTAAAACCATCGCGGCCGAAACTGAAGCAACGGAAGTCGCTTTGTGAAGTTCCTGAATAAGCAGGATTTAACGTAACGTTTGTACAGCCATATTGTGCAATCAAGGCATTTTGTACTGCAGGATTCAACAGATTACCGTTGGCATCTTTGGCGTTTAAGTAATAACGGCCAGTGATAGCACGGCTAGAGCCACCCTGTACTACAGCTGTTGAGGATGTTGAGCCTAAGGACAATGCATAGTAAGAGAACTCGCGATCTGAGGCACGGACTTCTTCTTGCTTGTTGTAGTTTGCACTGATGATGATATTGCCGCGGTCGCCGGTGGCGCCCCAAGTCATGCTAGCGCCTTGACGCTGACCGTCATGGCGAGATGAAATGCCGTAATCCACACGGGCTTCTAAACCATCATAATTGGATTTAAGGATGAAGTTGACCACGCCGCCCACAGCATCAGAGCCGTAAATGGCGGAGGCGCCGTCTTTCAGGACTTCAACGGTTTCTACCATCGACATAGGGATGGAGTTGACATCGCGAGTCACAATACGACGACCATTAATCAAGATCAAGGTGCGTTCATCACCCAAACCGCGCAATGATACGGTTGCCGCGCCAGTACCACCACCGTTATTAACCGATGGATTGGTGGCAGCGCCGGAAACCGATGGAATTTCTTGCAAGAAATCACCAATGGTCAGTGCGCCGGTTTTATCGATGGCTTCTTTATTTACAGAAAATACTGGGCTGGCAGTTTCGGAATCCACACGTTTAATGCGCGAACCCGTCACTTGCACGGTATCCAGAGTTTTAGGGGTTTCCTGGGCTTGAGCAACGGTGGCCATCAAAGCCCCAGAGCCTAAAACCAAGGCACTGTGTACAGCAGCGCTAAGTTTTTTACGATTAATCATGATTTTTCACCTTTTTAAGTTGTTATGCCTATACTGAATATTCATTCATTTAAGATAGGACGCACTCATTATTAAGGGATTTTTAACCTTTTGTCGAGTGCCAATGGTAAGATTTTGTTAATTTTGTTGACAAAACCGCAAAAATTCATTGTTCTATAACAGATGCAATCACAAATATCGGGCATAAAAATGAGCAAATCACTTGGAAATTTTCGGACGTTAATCTATTTGGGCTTGCCCATGTCGTTATGCTTTGCTTTGTTGGGATGCTCCGATAAAGATAAAGATAAAGATGCCGCCAACGCGCCATCTTCTACGCAAAAACAGCAAATCACGACTTCTGTTGATCGCTTGATGCAATGGCCTGAAAAAGATTTACGCGCGCGCGCCAGTAAAGCTGTGATTGAGCAGCGTTGGTACAAGCCTTCTGGAAATAGTGCATTAGAATATTATTTAGCCCTGAAGCGTAAAGCAAAAACACCGGATGAGTCGGTTGATACAGCCTTGGTGGATATTTTGCCGTATGCGGTTATTGGGATGGATCAAGCCATTGCCAGTTTTGATGATCGTGAGGCGTTACGTTTAGAGGCCTTGATTCGTATGGCGGATCCTACGCATCCTTCTTTGACGCGTGTTAAATCCGATTTGGAAAAAATGAAAGGTCGCCAAGCACAGGCAGAGCTTGATAAAACCAGTGCCGATACGCTTAAGCTTGAAAATGATGCCAAGGCTAAAGAGCTTGCAGCAAAAGCCAAAGAAGAGGCCGCTAAGAAAGCGAAGGAAGAAGGCACAAAATCAGAAACAGCCACAACCAGTGCCCCCGTTGTAGCGCCGCCGCCGGTTGTGGTTGCGCCGCCACCAGTTGTGGTTGCACCACCACCTGTTGTTGCAGCAGCGCCTGCGGCTAAAGCCGCCATCGTGCCATTGAAAACACCGCAGCCTGAATATCCGCGCGAAGCATTAATTGCCGGTACCAAAGGGGAAGTGGTAGCTGAAATAAGCATTAATGGCGCAGGCGAAGTCAGCAATGTGCGCATTATCAGTGCATCGCCGCGTAATGTGTTCGACAAAACGGTGTTGAGCACCGTGCGTCGCTGGAAATATCAAGGCAATGGCGAAAATACCACGATACGCCGTACGTTCGTATTTAATTAATGGCCACAGTTCGTTTTGAATTGGAAGGCGACTACGTTGAGCTCAACCAGCTTTTAAAGCTGGTTGGCTTATGCGACAGCGGTGGCGTTGGTAAACAGATTGTAGCCAGTGGCGCTGTAACTGTGGATGGCCAGCAAGAGTTGCGTAAAACCGCAAAAATTCGATGCGGGCAAAATGTACAAGTGGAAGATGTGTCTATTTTTATTGATTAAGCCCCGTTGTAATTTTTGACAAGCAAGGCAGCGCCAGCTGCGCGATAAAAATATCAAGGTGTATTAGCGCGATGCCACCTAAAGGAAGTATATGCAGTGTGTGAAGGTATTGCTTGCTTTGGCATTGGCGTTATTGAGCACGCCTTCTGATGCCTTAGAAAAAAAGCCATTATCGGCTTATTCGCGTGAAACCTGGACGACCCGCAATGGCTTGCCACACAACCAAGTCAATGCCGTTACGCAGACGCCTGAGGGCTATTTGTGGTTCGCAACATGGGAAGGTTTGGTGCGTTACAACGGCCAAGATTTTCGCGTGTATACCCCCAAAAATTTACCCGGTCTGCAAGATCATGGCATTCGTTCCGTTAGCGCTGGAGCCAATGGGCGTTTAATTGTGGCAACCTCGCGCGGCGGCGTTACCATTATCGATAATGGCGTTACGCATACCTACGGCCTGGCACAAGGTTTGGCTCAAGACGAGTGCATGGCTGCCATTGAAGATAAGCAAGGCGTTATTTGGGTAGCGCATGAAAGCAAAGGCTTATCGCGCATTGACCCAAACGGCCATGTAACACGTTACGGCAAAGCCCAAGGCTTGCCTGCTGAGCGCTTGTATAGCGTGTATCAAGACCACAACAACGTGGTTTGGGTTGGTACTGCCAATGGCATGGTGCGCATTGAAAACGGCCGCTTACAAAGCTTTACGCAAAAACAAGGTTTGCCTGTAGGTGCAATTTATGCATTTTTTGAAGCGCCAGAAGGCGGCTTGTATTTGGGTACCCAACATGGCTTATATAGTTTGCACAACGGCCAAATTAAGCAAGTTAAAACCGATTTCCCCGATGAGGCGATTATCAGTTTAAACATCGACAAAGCCTCGAATCTTTGGATGGGCACAGTGAATCGCGGTATTTTGCGGCTTGGCATGCGAGGCTTGGAACAATTAGATGCAAGCGCAGGCTTGCCTAATAATCGCGTCAGTTCTTTGTTTAGTGATCGCGAAGGCAATCTTTGGGCAGGAACAAATGCCGGTTTGGTGCGCTTTGCCGATACGCCATTTGTGACCATGAATAACTACCAAGGCTTAACCGACAACTACGTGCGCGCCATTGCACAAACGCTTGATGGCAGTATTTTTATGGGCACTTCAAGAGGCTTAAATCAATACGCGAACGAAAAAATTACCAGCATTAATAGCAACGATAGCTTAAAAAATGACGCTATTTTGAGCTTAGCGCCGGCAAAAGACGGCAGCATTTGGGTGGGTATGTATTCCACCGGTTTGGTGAATTGGAAGAATGGCAAAGTGTTGGAAAATGTAGGCGCTGATAGCCCGCTGTATGGCTCGCAAATTCGCGCCATATTGGAAGACAGTAAAGGCTATTTATGGGTCGGCACATCGCGCGGGGTGTACCGGAAAAAAGGCCGCGAGTTAGTGCGTTTCGGTGAAAGCGATGGCTTGCCGCGCGATTTTATTACCAGCTTGCACGAATCAAAATCCGGGCGAATATGGGCAGGCACGGCAAATGGCGTGGGCTATATTGATGGAAATAAGGCCGGCTCAATCGATATTTCCAGCTATTATTCAGCGCAAGATGTGTTTGGCTTTAGTGAGGATGCCGATGGCACGCTGTGGCTAGCCACGGACCGAGCCATTTTACGAATGCGCGACGGGAAAATTAGCGCTATTGGCACAAAAAATGGATTGCCAGTAGCCACCGTATTTCAGATTGTAACTGACACCTACAACAATTTTTGGCTAACTTCTAATCGCGGCGTTATCTATGTTCAGCGCGCTGAAATGGAAGCCGTTGCCGATGGCCGTTCTTCGCAATTGGCAAGCACAAGTTTTGCTGAGGCAGATGGTATGGGCAGTGCACAATGCAATGGTGGCGCTGGGCCAGCGGCATTGCGCGCTAAAGATGGCAGTATCTGGGTGGCCACCGCAAAAGGCGTATCCGTGGTTCAGCCCGATGAATTGGCGCGCTTTCGTCAAACACCGCCACCGGTAGTGATTGAATCAGTGATGGTTGACGATAAGCCTATGCCGTTTTATGGCAAAGAAATTCGCCTAACCTCAAACACACGCAAGCTTGAATTATTTTATGTCAGCTTAACCTACCGCAATCCAGAGCAAATTCGCTATCGCTATAAGCTCGAAGGCTTTGATAATCATTGGGTCGATCGCAATCAACTGCGCAACGTGCAATTTACCAATTTACCGCCCGGACACTATACGTTTAATGTGAGCGCAGCGCTTGGCGCTGGGGCATGGAGCACCGAAGTGGCGCGCATAGCTTTTGTGATTGAGCCAAAGCTTTATCAGCGTGGCTGGTTTATTCCCGCCATTATTGCGTTCGCGGCATTAGTCATTTATGCGCTATTCCAAGTGCGCTTGCAGCAGCTTAAAGCGCGTGAACGCGAGTTGAGTGGCATCGTTTCGCAACGCACACGAAGTTTGCAAGAAAAAAATATTGAGCTGGAAGGTCTTAATAATCGCATTACCCAGCAAGCCGAAGCCTTCGAGTTGCTGGCCCGCACTGACTCATTAACGGGCTTAGCGAATCGCCGCAATATGGATGAAAAGCTCGAGCAGCACTTTACCGACTCGCTAGTTACGCACACGCCATTTTGTTTTGGTTTGCTTGATATCGATCACTTCAAGCGCGTGAATGATGGCTATTCGCATGAAGTGGGCGATCAGGCGTTAAAGCTTGTTGCACAAACCATGCAGCGAGTGATGGGTGAAACGCACCAAGGCCGCTGGCGTGGCAGTGATTTATGCGCACGTTGGGGCGGCGAAGAGTTTGCCTTGATATTCCCCGAGCAAAGTTTGCAAGAAGCCTTGGAAAAATGCGAAAAAGTCCGCTTAGCTATACAAGCGATTGATTGCAACGATTTTGCGCCCGGCCTTGCCTTAAGCGTTAGCATTGGTTTAACCGAGCGTGGTGCTTTGTTGCATCATGAAAAAATACTGACCAAAGCCGACGAAAACCTGTATTTAGCCAAGCATCAAGGCCGCAATCAAGTGGTGGCGATTTAAAGCCAATAACGGGCCATCAAAAGGCCTTAAAGTTTTTGCAGTGCTATAGCATTCATGCAGTAACGCAAGCCGCTAGGCGCCGGGCCATCGGGAAACACATGGCCCAGATGGGCTTTACAAACATTGCACAGCGTTTCAATGCGCAGCATGCCGTGTGATTCATCGCTAATGTAGGCAATAGCGTTTTCAGTCATCGGCTGGGTAAAAGACGGCCAGCCGGTGCCGGATTCAAACTTCTGCTGCGCATCAAATAACGGATTGCCGCAACACACGCAACCATAAAGTCCGGGCTCAAATAAGCTGCAAATTTCCGAGCTAAACGGCCGCTCAGTCCCGTGTTGGCGGGTTACGCGAAACTGCTCTTCGCTAAGTTGCTGGCGCCACTCGGCTTCGCTTTTTTGCACGTGTCGAGAGGCCGGCAAATTGCCTTTATAGGCTAAGGCGCTAATTTTCGACCAATCGAGCATTGTGCTACTCAAGATTTTTTCTTGGCGGCTTTGTCCGCGCGTTTTTCTTTCAGGGTTTTTTCGGGCTTTTTCATTGGGTCTTTCTTCTTTTTATCCATGCTCTTGGCCATACGGTTTCCTTTGTCGGTTAGATGAAATGAACGAGATACAGCGTTCATAATAACGCGACATGCGCAACTTGTCGCTAGGCCTTAGAAAAACGCTATACTCAACCGACCTATCTACATAGAAAAACCACGTATGAGCCTATCCATGTATGCCGCTTCTGTTCCTGTGTTTAAGCAAATGCTGAATAGTCTGAGCGATTTATTGCAAAAAGCCGAAGCCCACGCCAGTGCCAAAAACATTGATCCTGCGGTATTTTTGCAGGCGCGCTTAAGCCCAGATATGTTTCCATTGGTTCGACAAGTACAGATTGCCGCTGATTTCTCGCGGGGCGTGTCGGCCCGTTTAGCAGGAATAGACGTGCCAAAAGTGGAAGACAATCATCAAACGTTTGCACAATGCCAAGCGCTTATTACGCAAACCCTAGATTTTATTAATAGCATTGCGCCGGAGCAGATTAATGGCCAAGAGCAACGTGAAATCATCACCCGCCCAGGCACACCAAAAGAAAGGCGTTTCAACGGCCAAGCCTATTTGCTGAGCTACGGGTTGCCGCAATTTTTCTTTCATGTAACAACGGCATACGCCATTTTGCGGCATTTGGGCGTTGAGCTAGGCAAAAAAGATTATATGGGCGCGTATTAAACCAAGGTTTTCTTTTTGTAACGCCGGCGCAATATAATTTGCAGAATGTTCAAACCGAAAAAGATAAAGCCCGGCATGCCTATCCACATGCCTGATTGTTCCGTGGCTGGAATAAGCACGGCAAGCACGAAAGATATAATCGAAAACAGCACCACCACACCCCACATCATGCGCTTGTGTTTAGCGTAAGCCACTTCTTCAGTACTAAAATTGAATACTGGAGCTAATCGCACCGCACGCCAAAAAAGTAAACAAGTAATCAGTGCCATACCGCCAAAGCCCATAGCAAAGGTTTGGAATAAAATGGGTACTTCTGACCAATCATTAATGATGAATTGCGCCGGTAAAAAATTATCAGAAATAAGCGCGAAGAACGTACCGAAAACCATTTTTAATGGATATACAAAAATAAGCAAAACAAATACTAAAAGTAAACTTAAGCGGTCGCTAACTGCATCTTCTAGGCCGAAACGGCGGCTCCAATCGGCATGGTTCATCCAAAATTGCATAATCACAGCGAAACTGGCAGCATAGGTTGGAATTTGCTTAATGGCTTCTTTCAATAGCACAATACTGGTTGGCGTATGATCGCCTGAAATGACTAACAGAGTCACTGAAAACGCAAACGCGGCGTCAACAAACGCTTCAAGCCGAGTTACTTTATCGCCGCGTTCAATAGATAATGCTGATCGTATGTCGTTCATGGAACCCTTATGGTTGGCATTGACTTTAGCCTTGAAACATCAACATGACATAGGCAAAAAATATTAGCAGATGCACCGCACCGAGCAACACATTGGTTCGGCTATTGGAAAAAGTGATGCTGCTAACCGCCAAAAGCAGAACCAGCAAAATACTATTCACCGGGCTTAAGCCAAGCACAATGGTTTTGCCGGTAATCAGCCCAATGCTCAGTACCGCAGGTATGGTTAGCCCGATGGTGGCCAATACCGAGCCAAGCAGGATGTTGATGGAGCGTTGCAGCTGATTGCGTTTGGCGGCTTTAACTGCGCTCATTGCTTCGGGGGCCAAAATCAATATACCCACCAGAAAGCCGCTCAATACCTCTGGCGCGCCTAAAACATCGGTGCCATGTTCGAGCGGTGTAGCTAATTTTTTAGCTAAAATCACCATTGGCAAAATATACAACAGTAAAAACATCCCGTGATACCACGTAGCTTGCACTGGGTGATCGTCGTGCAAGGCATCATTCTCGTTTTCTGCCGGTGAAATAAAATAGTTACTGTGTCGGCTGGTTTGCACAGCCAAGAAAATCCCGTAAATGCCGATCGACATAACACTCAGGAAAATACTTTGAAACGGTGACAGCGTTGGCTCTGAGGTGGTAGTGGTGAAATTAGGCAGAATAAGCCCAAGCACAGCAAGCGGAATAATCAAGGCTAGAAAGGCTTTTGCGCCTTGCAGGTTATAGCTTTGCTCATGGTGTTTAAGGCCACCAAGCAATAAAGACATGCCGGCCATACCGCCCAGCAAAATCATAATAACCGCGGTCATGGTGTCGCGCGCCATGGTTGGGTTGCCATCTCCAGACAGCATTACCGCAGAAATCATCAGCACTTCAACGCCAATGATGGATAGTGTGAGCACCAAGGTGCCGAGTGGTTCGCCCAAGATAATGGCCAGACTTTCGGCATGCCGCACAATGGCAAATGCCGACAGCAAAATAATAACCAACAACCACATCAACATAAACGTAAACCAAGCGGGGTTGCTTAAATCGGCCAGCCAGTCTTTACCGTACTGCATAAACAAAACCATGCTTACGATGCTAAGAATGAGCGAATATTCGTTGCGAAGCAGCATGCCAATGCTGGGTTTTTCCACGCTGGCTAAGGATGTAGTCATTGGTCAGGGTTCCATTAAAATTTGAATATAAAAGGCCCAGCCAATAAAATGCAGCCCACAAAAACCAATAATAGAGTACTGGATACGAAATAGGGAAAAATCATCAATGCAATGCCGCATATCAGTGGCATGGCAACGCGTTGTCGTTTTCCGTAGATAAAATAGCCCAGCCCAATTGAGCCGAACAGTAAGCCCCACCACAAAGACGATTCACTGCCCATCGCACGCACTCCAGCCTAGCCTTGTTGCAGTGTATAACAATGCGTGAATTGGGTTAATACTTATGGCATGTGGTGAGGTGATCGTCGACCATGCCCACCGCTTGCATAAAGGCATACATAATGGTGGAGCCAACAAAATTGAAGCCGCGTTTCTTTAGGTCTTTGCTTAATGCCTCAGCAATTTCGCTGCTTACCGGCACGTCTTGCATGTGCTTCGGACTATTTTTAATGGCTGTGTTATGCACAAAGCCCCAAAAGTAAGCATCCAGCGAACCGAACTGCTCAATAATCGTTAGTGCGCCACGGGCATTCTTCACACAGGATTCCAGCTTCAAGCGATTGCGCACAATGCCTGGGTCATTCATCAAGCGTAGCATATCGTGTTCGGTGTAGTGTGCAATGCGCTGCATGTTGAAGCCGTCCAGTGCTTTTCGGTAGTTCTCGCGCTTACGCAGAATAGTTATCCAACTTAAGCCAGCCTGCGCGCCTTCCAAAAGAATGAATTCGAATAATACTTGATCATCATGTACCGGCACGCCCCATTCGTTATCGTGGTACGCCACGTATAAAGGATCTGTGCCGCACCAGGAGCAGCGGTGAAGGGTTTTTAGCATTATTGAAGTATAAGCGAATTTGAATCGCTTTCCGGCATTATGCGAAACCAATAGGTGTAGGATTTACTAACCCCTTGAAGCCGCACGCCATCAATATTGACCATATAACGAAGGCCGGGTTCGATGTGCGAAAGGCTAAACTGCAAATTGTTTGGCAAGCCAAAATAATGGTTGTCGAATAGCACCTGTTTCGCGCGGTGTGTTGTACTGTTTGGTGTTTGCACCGTAATGCGCGCTTGTGAAAAATCAACAGCCACATTGCCTTGTTTGTGTGTTTTATCCAGCAGCACTGAAAATGACAGCATAGTGCCATCGGCAAAATAGCGCGCCGGGTAATCATGGAAAGGATAGGCAATAATGTCTGGCGCATCGTGTGCCAGCGGCATGCTGTCATCGGCCATCAGCGTAAGCGCCGACCCCACACTGACATGCCGGCTATCGATTCGCCCCGAGACGCGCCCATAGGCAATATTTTTTAGAAACGGATCAAGCAACCAGCGGCGATGGCCTATTGCTTCTGGCGTGGTGGAGCTGACATCCGTCAGCCAGGCGATAATGTCTTGTTCGGGGCTGTTAAATGCAATATTTTTTGCCGCCACACCGCCGCTAATAATGCTCTGTGCGGCAGCGCTGGCGCCTTGTGCAGAATAGCAACGCCACGCTGGTGGCGGCTTGTGCGAAAGTTGCCCATTGGCGGCAAACATCAATGCGGCTTGATTTGCAGCTGGCACGGCCAGTTGTTCAATCATCACGGGCGCTAAGCCATGCCGTTCTCGAATGGAATTTAGCGTAGCAAGCACCCGTTGTGTTTGTGTGTCCTGCAAACGCCCGGTTGGCAGTTTTGCAAATCCGGAATTTCAGCATACAGCGGCGCTGACAAACTTAAAAAATTTGGGTAAAAAGCCGGCGTGCCTTTAGCAACACAAAAAGGCGCCACACATGCCAGTAGAGCTGCAAAGAGAATGCGCGCAATCAAGGCGTGGCGTCTTATTTCACCACTTCAATGCGCGTGAGGGTAATCATAGTGCCCCACATACGCGTCGACATGCGATCGGTTTCCAACTTGGCTTCAAAGCGCACAGGCAATCCTTCTTTCTGGAAACTTGGCTCAAGATTCAGTGCGTCAAACTTGCGGCCATCATCAGCCACAATGCCCCAAAATCCGCCTTCAAGATCTTGGTATTCAATATGGCCGGTGGCACGGATAATACTATCGTCTGTTGGCGGGGTTTCGGTGTTTGGCATGGGCTTGTTCACTGTGTTGGCTACTGGCGTTGTGGGCTCCGGCGAACCAGCGCATGCGCTTATAGTAACGGTAGCGAGCAAAATAGCAAAAAGATGGGCAGATTTCATTGGTTTTTCCCCGATGAGCGGTGTTAACAAGCTTACGGCATTAAGCGCGCACTGAATATCAGTTTGCGGATTTATCCGATGCATCCAACGTGTGAAAAAACCGATCCGTTCGTGGCAGATAATAGTGATCGTAATTCAGTGAAAACGCCACATAGCGCGCACGGCCAATAATTTCTTGGCGCGGAATAAAGCCAATATAACGGCTGTCTTTGCTGTTGTCGCGGTTATCGCCAAGCACCAAATACTGGCCTTCGGGCACGCTTACCGGCCCAAAGCTACTGGCCTGTGATGTTTCGTTATTGGCGATTTGCATGGCATGTGGATGGCCGGCTAAATTTTCCGTGGCGCGTAGATAAGGTTCTGCAATGCGTTGCTCGCTGTAGTTCGAGAGCTGGCCATTTATGAATAATTGATTATTCTGCATGGCAATCACATCGCCGGGCGTGCCAACAACACGCTTCACCAGCCGCGTATTTTCGATGTTGGAATCGAACACCACAATATCGCCACGTTGCGGATTGCCCCAATGCCATACACGGATATGGGTGAGCGGCAATTTCAAATCGTAGGCAATTTTATTCACCACAATGCGGTCGCCTTCAACAATGGTGGGTTTCATTGAACCGGTTGGAACACTGTTCCAATCGGCCAAAGAACTCCGAAAAACAATCATCATAACAATAAAACAGAGAAAGCTTTTATTGTCATGCCAGCGCTTTTGCCAGGTTGTTTTCATAAGGCCTCGTTTGCTTAGGCCGAAATGGCCAGTTTTTCGTTAAGGTAGCGGCGCGCCGCAATGAACCACAGCACAGCGCCAAGGCCAAGCCCGCACACTAAATACACGCTCCACTCCATACTTGAAATGGTTTCGCTACGGACAATTTTCAAAATCATTTGGTTCTGTGCCAGAAACGGCACGGCAAATTGCCAGAGTTGGTTTTTTAGCGGGTTCACCATCAAAATAATGGTGGGCAAAATGGGCAGCATCATCAGCATACTCATATAGCTTTGTGCTTCTTTCACCGATTTAGCACCGGCTGCAATTGAGGTCAGTAAGCAGGTGCCAATCAGCACAATAGGAACCAGCACCAACAGCAATTGCGACACTTGCCACCAGCTCATGCTGAGCTTAATACCTAGGCCAGGCGCGAGCATAAAGCTGAGTTTGAACGACAGCAGCGTAAGCAGCAGGCCAAGCAAACCAAACGACGCAGCCGAGGCAATTTTGCCGCTCATAATCAGCCCGCGCGAGGCGGGTGTGGCCAGTAGCGGTTCAAGCGATTGCCGTTCGCGTTCACCGGCGGTGGCATCAATCACCAATGCGGCGCCGCCTAGAAAGCCAGTGAGAATGAGCAAGTACGGCAAGAACGCTAGCGCTTGCCCAATGCGGCTTTCTGGCGTGGCAAGGTCTTTGTAATCCAAGCGCACCGCTTGATTAGCCGTTGGGCTGATGCCACGCGATAGCAAACGCAATGCGCCGGTGGTGCGGCTGTAGTTTTCCAGTAGGTTGTTCAAGCGTTCCACTGGAATACGTGCATCGTCGCGCGAGCTATCGTGCAGAATTTCGATGGCGGCCGGCTCACTTTTGCGCCACTGTTCGGCAAAGCTTTTTGGAATCGATAAAATCACGTCAACATTCTGCGCGGCAATTTCGCCGTCTGGATTTTTTGGCGCAGGCTTGATAATCACATTGCGGCCAGCCAGATAATTCACCAAATTTGGTGCGTTTTCGGCGCCAATCACCGGCAGTTCCAAGGGCTTATCCACTTGCGTAGTAATACGATTGCTAGCCAATTTACCCATGCCAAGAATAAGCAGCGGAAACAATATCGGGCCCATAAATAAAGATAAATACAGGGTTTTTTTATCGCGGAATAAATCCAGCAGTTCTTTTCTCATTACCGTAAATAATGCGTTCATGCGTGCAAGCCCTCCTCGCTACCAATCACTTTCACGAAAGCTTCTTCCAAGTTAGCCTCCCCGGTTTGCGCGCGAATCTCATCCGGTGTGCCATTGGCTTTCACCGAGCCATTGGCAATCACCACAATACGGTCGCACAATGCTGCCACTTCTTGCATAATGTGGCTGGAAAAAATCACGCAGCGGCCTTCGGCTTTGAGCTGCAGTAAAAATTCGCGCAGGCCGCGGGTGGTCATCACATCCAAGCCATTGGTGGGCTCATCAAGAATCACATTTTTTGGGTCGTGGATTAAGGCCCGCGCAATCGCGGTTTTGGTGCGTTGTCCTTGCGAAAAGCCTTCGCATTGGCGATCAAGGAAATCCTCCATGCCCAGTGCTTTGGCTAAGCGTTCGGTGCGTTCGGCAATCAGCGCCTCAGACATGCCATGCAAGCGCCCAAAGTACGCAATGTTTTCACGGGCGGTTAAGCGCTTATACACACCGCGCGCATCGGGCAACACGCCCAATCGGGTGCGCACCTCAAACGATTGTGTTTCAGTGGAAAATCCGTCCACCGTAATCGTACCGCTGTCTGGGTTCATTAAGGTATATAGCATGCGCAGTGTGGTGGTTTTGCCAGCCCCGTTTGGGCCCAGCAAGCCGGTAATTTCGCCATCGTGGGCGGTGAAGCTAACGCCCTGCACGGCTTGCACGGTGCCCGTTTTGGTGATGAAGCGTTTGTGCAAATCGGTTACGTCAATCATAAATAATCCTTAAGGTTCCGAGCCATAGTAGCCGGTGAACATCGATGCGTAGGTGAGTTTGTCCATGCAGCTGGAATCCAGTTTTTTCGCGTCGGCTGTTTCTAAGAATTTAGCGAATAATTTCGGCATGCAGCCAACCGGCAAAACATTGTGGCCCGAGCCTTTGGCAATAATATGTTTGGCATTCGGTAAATGTTTAGCCACTTGTTCGCCATAGCGTGGTGGTGTAACGGGGTCGAATTCGCCGGATAAAATTAACACGGGCACATTGCCGGTTAGCGGTGTGCGGAAATCGGCTGGGCGTTTTTTATGTGGCCAGACACTGCATTGCGCTTTCAAAACTTCCACTAAACCGGTGCCAAGCAAGCGCTTTTGATCAGCCGGATCAACGACTAAATCATCCACATCTTCGCTGCACATCACCGACAACTGCATGCCATGCATAATCATGCCGCTCACATCGTGGTTAACCATTTCACTAAGTGCCATTAAAGATTCATAGTGACCCTTATTGGCTTCGCTAAACTGCAAAGGCAATAGCGCCGCCGCTTGCGGGGCATAGGCTAGCATGCGGGTTAGGCTGGCAATATGGCCAGCACTGAACTGCCCGTTTTTCCATTCGCCAGTGATGGCGTCGCGGTAATGCACCGGCACTGCGCCTTTTTCAAGCTTGGCCAATAGCTGGTTCAGCTGTTCACGCGGATTGCCCATTTTTTCCAAACAGGCTTTATCGAGGCTGCAGCGCGCGAATTGCAAGTCGAGCGAGTCTTCCAGATTTTTCGCATGTTCTTGGCCCAACACTAAATCCATTGGCGCAATGCCATCAATAGTTACGGTGCGGGTGCTGTTCGGAAATTGCTTGGCGTATTGCTGCGCCACCCGCGTGCCGTAGGAAATGCCGATTAAATTAATTTTGCTGGCACCAATGGCTTTGCGCGCTAAATCTAGGTCAATAATCGCGTCGGCGGTGGAGAATTGGCTGACATCCACTGTGTTGGCAAAACCAGCGGCACATTTCTTAGCAAAATCCACTGCCGATTGCACGCTGTAGTCGTCGTCTTCCACCACCGCAGAATTGCCTTTGCTGTCTTCGCATTTCAACGGGTTGGAATCGCCGGTGCCGCGTTGGTCAAGCAGAATAATGTTGCGTGTTTTATGCGCTTCATCAAATGCATGGGCAATGCTTGGATAGCTCTCTCTCGCGCCTTGGCCTGGGCCACCAGCGAGCATAAAAATGGGGTCGTCTTCGCCTTGCTTACTGGCCGGCAACCAAGAAATAGCTAAATTGATTTTTCGGCCATTGGGCTTGCTGTGGTCTTCCGGCACCTGCATGGTGCTGCAAAAAGCCGACATCGATTCAGCTCCTTGCGACAACGAACACGGCTTGAAAATCAGTGTGCCCAATGTGCGGCTAATATCGACTTTAGCCGTTGCCGCGACTGGCGTGGGCGTTTTATCGGTGTTGGTTTTTTTCAGTAAATACGATTTGCTGGCATAAGCGACAATTGCCAATCCCACGGCAATGCGCAATGCTTTTTTATATTTGTCTTGCATGCTTAATCCTCACTAAAAATGGCTTCAATCGGTAATTCAAATAAACGCGAAATCTTAAACGCTAATTTAATGCTTGGGTCGTACTTTTCGGTTTCAATGGCGTTCACCGTTTGCCTGGATACCTCAAGCTGATCGGCTAGCTCGCCCTGCGACCAACCACGCTGCTCACGCAATGTGCGGACTTGGCTTTTCATTGATAGCGTTTCGCGGCAAACCATTTGGTCAGGCCGTAAAAACCGCACAGCAGCGGAAACACCCAAACCGCCACGGAGCTGCCATCCAGTGGAATGATGTTGGCGCGGCCCAGAAAGCCAAGGCTTAAAAACAGCAAACCAACCACCACGCTGCTTAAGCCCACCGCTTCCAGTTCAATGCGGCGCATCAGTTCATCGCATTCGTTCAAAAAACGCACATAAGCTTTGCAGAAATACGCCACCGGTACCACCGGGGTAATCGCTATCAAGGCTTTGGCCAGCAGCGGCCAATCAGCGGCAAAGCCGCGCAAAGCCAAAATGGAGGCAAACAAAAATACGCAATAAAAAGACATGGTAATAATCATGCGGTGGGTATAGCGTTTTTCGGCAGTGTTCATGGGCTTGTCTGTAAAGTGAGCTTTACAGAAGAATGCACGAATAATTTCAGCCTGTCAAGCATGCTTTACATTTATTTTTTGCATCCATCATTGAGCGGGTTATGAACTCGCCCCTATACGTATTGTATTTAATATCCCATGTAGGGGCGCTGCTTGCTGCGCCC
>JAYTVJ010000111.1:0-16096 GCA_043744535.1 Arenimonas sp. | reverse complement strand
CTGGCGTGACGGTGGAATATTTCGAGGATGACCATGGTGCGGTCCATCACCTCGCAGCCGACCTCGATTTCTATGCCTCAACTAAGGCATCCGCCCATAGTCCTGCCGTTTTTGCGTAAGTTTCAACCAAGCGAACCTGTTCATCGCTGCGGCCAGTAAGACGCAGATAATCTAAGGTATTACTGTCGATAAAAAACATCGCTGCAGTTGCGCCGTATTCTGGCGCCATGTTTGAAATCGTGGCACGGTCGCCAATAGTTAATGCAGCTGCGCCTTCGCCACGAAACTCGAGATAAGCGCCCACCACTTTCGATTGACGAAGAAATTCGGTGAGTGCCAATACTAAATCGGTGGCGGTAATGCCTGCTTGCGGTTTGCCGACTAATTCCACTGCGATTATCTCGGGCGTGCGCATCCACGATGCGCGGCCTAACATCACGCTTTCTGCTTCAAGGCCGCCTACTCCAACTGCAATTACGCCAAGCGCATCCACATGTGGCGTATGACTATCGGTTCCAATGCACGTATCGGGAAATGCGACTCCGTCATGCACATAAATCACCGGCGACATTTTTTCCAAATTAATCTGATGCATAATGCCATTGCCAGGTGGAATGACATCCACATTACGGAATGCTTGCTTGGTCCAGTCAATAAAATGAAACCGGTCTTCGTTGCGACGATCTTCAATTTCACGATTCTTAGTAAACGCATCTGGGTCAAAACCGCCGCATTCAACAGCCAGTGAATGATCCACAATAAGCTGCACCGGAACCACCGGATTGACCTGCGCCGGATTGCCACCCATAACAGCAATGGCATCACGCAAGCCGGCTAAATCCACCAAGGCCGTTTGCCCGAGAATGTCATGGCAAACCACACGTGCTGGAAACCACGGAAAATCAACATCACGACGGCGTTCAATTAGTTGCCGCAAGTAATCGTCACGGCGCACTGGATCCGCGCGACGCACAATGTTTTCTGCATGCACACGCGCGGTGTATGACAGCGCGTTCCATGCCCCGTCGCTTAGGGCATCAACCGCTGCTCGCGCATCAAAATAATCGAGTGTGGTGCCAAGCAGTGGTTTGCGGAAGTCGGTATTCATCGTTTGTCGATTGAAACATACTCGCGGTCTTGTTCGCCGATATAGTTCGCGCTTGGCCGAATAATTTTGCCGTCGTTACGCTGTTCAATCACATGCGCTGACCAGCCCGAGGTGCGCGCCATCACAAATAAAGGTGTGAACATGGCGGTTGGAATACCCATCATGTGGTATGCCGATGCGCTATACCAATCGAGGTTGGGAAACATTTTCTTCAAATCCCACATCAGCATTTCAATGCGTTCCGATACATCGAATAAATTCTGATTTCCGCCAGACGTGCACAATTCGCGCGATATTTCTTTGATGATCGGATTACGCGGATCAGACACGGTATACACCGGATGCCCAAAACCAATAATGATTTCCTTGCGCTCAACACGCGCACGAATATCGGCTTCTGCCGCATCGGCTGAGTCGTAGCGAGCTATAATTTCCATCGCCACTTCATTGGCGCCGCCATGCTTGGGGCCGCGCAACGCACCAATGGCGCCGGTGATGCAGGAAAACATATCGGAACCCGTGCCGGCAATCACACGCGCGGTGAATGTGGAGGCATTGAATTCATGTTCGGCATACAGCACCAATGAGCGATCCAATGCACGTGCATGCAGCGCACTGGCGGGTTCACCATGCAAAAGATGCAGAAAATGCGCGGCGATCGAGTCATCATCGGTTTCAACATCAATGCGCTTTCCGTTATGGCTAAAATGCCACCAATACAGCAGCATGGAACCAAACGATGCCATCAGACGGTCGGCAATGTCTTTGGCTTCCGATTCTGGATGCGCTTCCGTTTCAGGCAATACATTGCCTAGCATCGAGCAACCGGTGCGCATCACATCCATTGGGTGCGAGTTGGCGGGTATTAATTCGAGTGCATTCAACACCAATGTTGGCAAGCCACGCAACGCTTTAAGTTTCGATTTATACGCCACTAATTGCGTTGCATTTGGCAAATCGCCATGCACCAGCAAATGTGCGACTTCTTCAAATGTGGATTGAGTAGCCAAATCGTGGATGTCATAGCCACGATAGTGCAAATCATTGCCGCTTCTGCCCACAGTGCATAGCGCGGTGTTACCAGCAACTGTGCCGCTAAGCGCAACGGATTTTTTTGCTTTGGGAAGCGTGGATTCACTGATTGCATTCATATCGTTTTCTCTCTAATTAAATTTACCCGGCTTTCCAACCGGACATTGCTTAACTTCAGTGATGTATTTCTGCTCTGTTGCAGCATTCTCATCCAATAGGTAACACTCGTTCAAAACCGAGCAATAACACACTTCAAAACGTATGCGGCTGCGATTCTTCATAAAAATATCGAAATGTGCATCGGATTCGAATTGAATCATCTTTACATCTTCATTGGGTGATAGCACACGCCGCGCAAAATAACTTTGCAGCGTGCTAACCGGCTCTGCCTTTGGCTGTAGCAGCTTAATTGCCTGATCAAATCCGGAGACTTCCTTACCATCAATGCGCAACTTCACATCGGCAATTCGGGCTGGGCCAATGCCACGATTGGATATGGAAAAACTACGGTCAACATTCGATTGCCACATCTGCACATACGGCCAAGTCTGTGCGCGTACTTGGGCATTTTGTAAATTCGCTGTATAGAAACTAACAACTAATGCGCACGCACCAATAAGTACCGCCATAATTGCTGTGATACGATCCCACTCAAATCGTGGTTTCAAAGTCGATTCATTGGGCGATTCTGACACGGCTTACTCCGGTATTTCGATATTTTCAGAAAAATTGTATTCGAATCGATATAAATGCTCGCCATCGCGAATCTCAATTTGCATTTCACCTTCAAGACCAAGCAACTCATCGGTGCCGGAATCAGGCACCACGCGAATGGATTGGAACGGCTTGCCGCGAATCATCTGCGAAGCATGCTGTAGAACAAAACTGCCTTGTCGTCCAGCCAGAATACCGTTAACTTTTTCGAGCGCCACATATGCCATCGACCCATCAACAGAGGTCATCACTGCGAGCATTTCACCGCTGCTTGTGGCCTCTAAATCGCCTTGAAAATGTTTATCTAAGGTGCGTCGTCCAATCACTGCGGCATCTGCTTGGGCGGACGCTTGCTGAAGTTCCAATTTAACGGTAAAGCTGCCCGTTGCTTTGCTGATCATTGATTATTCCTTGTTTTTGCTCTGTTCAAATAAACTATCAAGCTTGTCTTCATAGCTGTGGTAATTCAAATAATCGTAAAGATCAGCACGCGATTGCAGTGTGTCGATGATGTTTTTCTGCGTGCCCTCACGGCGCACGGTTTCATAAAAATTAAGCGCTGCTTTATTCATTGCACGGTACGCACCGCAGCAATACAAAGCAATATCCACACCGGCCTCGCGCAGTTCATCGGTAGTGAAAAAAGGTGTCGAACCAAACTCGGTGAGGTTGGCCAGAATCGGCACCTTCACGGCACTCTTGAAACGTCGATAATCTTCGAGCGATTTCATGGCTTCCGGAAAAATCATATCAGCGCCCGCTTCCACATACGCGCATGCACGTTCAATGGCTGAATCAATACCTTCCACAGCCGCCGCGTCGGTGCGCGCCATCAGCACGAACGATGAATCTGTTTTGGCATCAACCGCCGCTTTCACGCGATCGACCATTTCAGCAAGCGGCACCACTTCTTTGCCTGGGCGATGGCCGCAGCGTTTTTGGCCCACCTGATCTTCCATATGCACCGCAGCAACACCAGCGCGCGTGAATGTTTTGATGGTTCGGGCAATATTAAACGCACCGCCCCAGCCTGTATCAATATCAACCAGTAATGGCATGCCGGTGGCATCCACAATTCGGCGCGCATCAATCAACACATCTTCCATTGAACTGATGCCAAGATCTGGCATGCCCAGTGAATTAGCCGCCACCCCACCGCCGGATAAATACAAGGCTTTATAGCCCACGTGCTTAGCCATCAACCCGGCATACGCGGTGATTGCGCCCATCACTTGCAGCGGCGTTTCTTCGTTAAGTGCAGCGCGGAATAATGAGCCAGCGCTATTTGCGTTATTCATTTAGTTTCCTCAATAAAACAAAGGCGAGCATTGCTCGCCTCAAGTATTTTTCGATTACAACAAATGGGCAACAGCAGCTTGTTCTTCCTGCAATTCTTTGAGTGTTTTATCAATGCACGCTTGGCTGAATTCATCAATTGGCAAATCTTGTACCACCGTGTATTCGCCATTGGCGCAGGTTACTGCAAAACCGAACATAGTGTCTTGCGGTATGCCGTATTGACCATCCGATGGAATACCCATGGTGACCCATTTGCCATGAGTGCCCAGCGCCCAATCACGCATGTGATCAATCGCGGCATTAGCAGCCGATGCCGCTGACGACACGCCGCGCGCTTCGATAATCGCTGCGCCACGCTTGCCAACCGTTGGCAAGAATGTATTGGCGTTCCAGTCGTGGTCGTTGATCATGTCTTTCACGCTGTCGCCGTTAATAGTGGCAAAGCGGTAATCCGGATACATGCTTGGCGAATGATTGCCCCACACCACTAAGTTTTCAATATTGGCTACTGCTTTGCCGGTTTTAGAGGCCAGCTGGCTGAGTGCCCGATTGTGGTCTAAACGCAACATGGCGGTGAAGTTTTTACGCGGCAGATCTGGCGCACTTTTCATTGCAATCCAGGCATTGGTATTAGCCGGATTACCCACTACTAATACTTTGACATTGCGGCTTGCTACGGCATTCAATGCTTTGCCTTGCGCGGTGAAAATTTGCGCATTCACAGCGAGCAACTCAGCGCGCTCCATGCCCGGGCCGCGTGGCCGCGAACCAATCAACAAGGCGTAATCCACATCTTTAAAGGCGGTCATTGGGTCGCCGTGTGCTTCCATACCCACCAACAACGGAAATGCGCAATCTTGCAATTCCATCATCACGCCTTTCAGTGCCTTTTGCGGGCCTTCAACGGGCACTTCCAACAATTGCAAAATCACCGGTTGGTCTTTACCCAACATTTCGCCGGAAGCAATACGAAATAAAATAGCATAACCAATTTGGCCGGCAGCGCCGGTAACAGCAACACGAACAGGGGCTTTCATAGATTCATTCCAATAGTTAAGTTAATTCAGCAAAAAATTCAACGAAGCGCTTCAAGCCATCTGGCAATTGCGCACTTGGGCAGGTATAGGAAATACGCAAAGAATTCGGCTCGCCAAATGCAGATCCTGGCACACAGGCCACGCCTTTAGCATCTAGCAAGGCATTGCAGAAATCGACATCGTTGGCAATCAAGCTGCCCGCATGGGATTTACCGAATGCACAGGAAATATCGGGGAACACATAAAACGCGCCTTGCGGCCGTGGGCAAATTAAACCAGGAATGGAATTCATGGCATCCATCACCAAATTGCGCTTGCTTTCGAATTCTTTATTCTTTTGTTCTGGCACATCTTGCGGGCCACTTAATGCAGCAACGGCAGCAGCAGTAATCACTTCCGGAATATTGGTGATGTGATTGGAGTTTAAGGTGGTGACTGCTTTTGCCACCGATTCTGGCGCAGCGATAAAGCCAACCCGCCAACCTGGCATGCCGTAGGTTTTCGATAAGGAATCAACAAAAATTAAGCGCTCACGCAAACTCGGCTGAGTATCCATAAAGTTGTGATAGCCCAAACCGTCGAATACCATCCGATGATAAATATCATCAGCAATAATCCAAGTGTCTGGGTAATTCACTAACACATCGGCCAAGGCCGCCACTTCTTCTTTGCTATATACCATGCCGGTTGGGTTGTTCGGATTATTGAACAAAAACACTTTTGGTTTTTGCTTTAATGCGGCATCTAATTGCGCCGGCGTGATTTTATAATTTTGGCTAGCCGGGCAATGCAAATGCAACGATCTTGCATTTAGAATATCGGCAATATCTTGATAGGTAGTCCAGTACGGCACCGCAAACGCAATGCTGTCGCCCTCATCCAATAAGGCTTCAGCTAAATTGTACAAAATATGCTTTGCACCAATGCCGGTGGAAATATTGGCGCGACTATAGCCTTTAAGCCCAGCGCGTTCAATATGGCCTAAAAAAGCATCTAGCAAAGCATCTGCGCCACGGTTGGATCCGTATTGGCCGGAATCTTTGGCTAGTGAGTCAGCTGCTGCTTGGTACACATGCGGGCCCGGTAAAAAATTCGGCACGCCAATCGAAAAACTGATGATATCGCGACCAGCTGCTTTTAAAGCTTTGGCTTTCTCAGCAACTGCCATAATGGCAGAAGGTTTAGCGCGACCAATGCGCTGGGCTAATTGCGGCATAGAAATCCTCTAATGCAGATATTTGAGACGCCTATAATACCACGCTGGCTAACTTGAAATGGGCGCCGAAGCGCCCATTGCATAATGGCTGAATCACACAAAATTACGCGCCTAAAATGGCATTCCACTGGGCAATGCGTTCTGCTTGGCTTGCCAATAAGGCCGAGGCATCGCCTTCTATTACGATGCTTTGAATGACATCGCCTTGACGAACCGCGTCAACAACGGCCTGATCGGTCATATCAATCACTTCGCCAAATACGGTGTGTTTGCCATCCAGCCATGAAGTGGCTTCATGAGTGATGAAGAACTGGCTGCCGTTTGTGCCTGGGCCGGCATTGGCCATCGACAACATACCCGGCTTGCTATGGCGTGCTTCAGCGCAGCATTCATCTTCAAATTTATAGCCCGGGCCGCCATTGCCAACACCATTCGGGCAACCGCCTTGAATCATGAAGTTGGGAATCACGCGGTGAAAATTTAAGCCGTTGTAATAGCCGCGCTGCACCAAATTAACAAAGTTAGCCACGGTTACTGGCGCTTTATCGGCAAACAGTTTTAAGCGAATAGTACCGCGGTCGGTCGTAAATACAGCGATTAAATCGGACATGTAACACTCCAAAATCAATGAATGTGGGTTGAATAGAATGCCATAAATCGCTTTAATCTGCCTTAACAGGGTATAATATTCGGCTTACTTACTCTTCCTATGCCTTTTCTAGGCATCTATTCTCTATGTCTATTGAAAAATTACGCAATATTGCCATCGTCGCACACGTTGATCACGGTAAAACCACGCTTGTCGATTGCTTGCTTAAGCAGTCGGGTACATTCAGCGAACGCACAGTAACTACTGAGCGGATGATGGACAGTAATGATCAAGAAAAAGAACGTGGCATTACTATTTTGTCTAAAAATACCGCCATTAACTGGAATGGTAACCGCATCAACATCGTCGATACCCCAGGCCATGCCGACTTCGGCGGCGAAGTAGAGCGCGTGTTATCAATGGTGGATTCGGTGTTGATTTTGGTTGACGCGATGGACGGCCCGATGCCGCAAACCCGCTTTGTTACCCAAAAAGCCTTTGCGATGGGCTTTAACCCTATCGTTGTGGTCAACAAAATTGACCGTCCTGGCGCGCGCCCGGATTGGGTCATCGACCAAGTATTCGACTTATTCGACAAACTTGGCGCAACTAACGAACAACTCGACTTCCCGATTGTGTATGCCTCGGCACTGCACGGCTATGCAAGCCTTGACGACTCTGCGCGCGATGGCGATATGACACCGTTGTATGAAGCGATTATGAAGCACGTACCCGCACCAACCGTTGATCCAGACGGCGCGTTTCAAATGCGTGTTAGCCAACTCGACTACAACAATTTCGTTGGCTTAATCGGCGTTGGCCGTATTCAGCGCGGCAAAGTACGCACCAATATGGCAGTTAGCGTGGTTGATCGCGAAGGCAAGAAACGTCAAGGTAAAGTGTTGCAAGTACTCGGCTTCTTGGGTCTTGAGCGCGTTGAAGTATCGGAAGCAGAGGCTGGCGATATCGTTGCAATTTCCGGCGTTGCCGACCTCAGCATCTCTGACACCATTTGCGCATTAGACACACCCGAAGCACTACCAGCACTGACTGTTGACGAACCCACCATCAGCATGACATTCCAAGTGAACAACTCACCGTTCGCAGGCAGCAAAGACCACAGCGGCGGCAAGTTCATCACCAGCCGTCAAATCCGTGAGCGTTTAGAGCGCGAAACACTGCACAACGTTGCCTTGAAAGTGGAAGAAGGCTCGGATCCGGATAAATTCCTGGTTTCCGGCCGTGGCGAATTGCATCTTTCGGTATTGATTGAAAACATGCGCCGCGAAGGCTTCGAGCTTGCCGTGTCGCGTCCAGAAGTCATCATCAAAGAAATTGACGGGCAACAAATGGAGCCGGTTGAACAATTAGTGGTCGACATCGAAGAAGTGCATCAAGGCGGCGTGATGGATAAGCTTGGTACGCGGAAAGCGCAGCTTAAAAACATGGAGTCAGATGGTAAAGGGCGCGTGCGCTTGGATTACATGATTCCAGCGCGTGGCTTAATCGGCTTCCAAAATGAGTTCCGCACCTTAACCCAAGGTTCGGGTTTGTTGTTCCATGTGTTCGACCATTATGGCCCGAAAGAACAAGGCGCCATTGCTAAACGTACCAATGGTGTGATGATTGCCAACGCACCGGGCGCCACCCCAGCCTACTCGCTTGGCCCGCTGCAAGAACGTGGCAAGTTGTTCGCCGCCGAAGGCGACAACGTTTATGAGGGCCAGTTAATCGGCATCCATTCAAAAGACAACGACCTAACCGTAAACGCCATCAAGCCTAAACCACTGACCAACATGCGCGCCTCCGGTAAAGATGAATCCATTAAGCTCAGCCCAGCCATTAAACACACGCTTGAGCAGGCTTTGGATTTCATTGAAGACGACGAATTGGTTGAAGTGACACCAAAAGAAATTCGTTTACGCAAGAAACACCTAACCGAAAACGAACGCAAACGCGCCGGCCGCGGTTAATTTAAAAACCCCGCGAAAGCGGGGTTTTTTATACTCGACAATTAAGCTCTAAGCTTGTGATACCAGCAATTGATGGCAAATCGTGAATCTTTAAAATCATCCGATTCAGAAACAACTTGTATCACCTGATGCGGCACCCATGACGGAAACAACAATAACCGATCATTGATAGGTTCAATGTCCAAATAAATACTATCAAGCTCACTATTACGTAAGGGCAACAATCGTATTTCACCACCTTGAAATTTTTTAGGTTGTGCATGAAAGTAATAAACTGCAGTCAGCGCTCTGACTGAAAATTCACCAGCGCCTGTAAAGGTATCGATATGCCGGTTATAGAACGCACCATTACCATGCGCTACAATCTCGCGTTCGGTACCATACAGTTCAAAATTCGGCATTCGTAATTGCTCAAGCGCCTCTAGAAACACCGCCTTGAAGCGCGATTTTATTTCCGCTTTAAGCGGGCCGAAATCCCGCAAAATACTGGAAATTCTGACTTCCTGATCGATTCTCCCCTCGGATGAACCGACTGTAGATTCTTCGAAACGGTCCTGATTTTCCAAGATGTGATCAATCAGCCGATCAATCAGCGCCTGTCCCAGAAAATTTTCTATGATGTGGTAAGGCGGTAATTTATCGAATACTGCAGCAGATTTCTCTTTGTTGGTCATGCAGCATTCTCTCATCATTTTTGGTAAAAAATTATCACGCATACAGCATGTCAATGTATCCTAATATAATAAACTATTAGATACGCATGCAAATAGACAGCACACTTTGGTTATTAACTGCCCTCGCCGGTTTTGCCGCAGGTTTCATCGACAGCATTGTTGGCGGTGGCGGCTTGGTTTTAACACCAGCGATGCTGAACTTGCATCCCAGCTTAACCATACTGCAAGCGATTGCAACACAACGCACCAGCTCTATTTTAGGCACGTCGGTGGCGGCTTGGAACTACTTGCGCACAATCCGTATTGAGCGCCACATCATAATCCCCGCTTGCGCAGCGGCATTATCGGCATCGGCAATTGGCGTGCAGTTGGCAAAAAAAATTGATCCGGTCACGTTAAAATGGGTTGTACTGAGTATTTGTGTATTGTTAGCTGTGTATACCGCCTTGCGCAAAGATCTTGGCTTAATAGAGGAACGGCGATTTCACCCGACGCATGAAAGCTTGGCGGCGGTTTGTATTGGCTTGGCTACCGGCTTCTATAATGGCTTAATAGGCCCTGGAACCGGCACCATCATGGTGTTTGCCTTTGTTAGCTTTATGGGCCTAGACTTTCTGAAATCGTCCGCCGTTTCCAAAGCGGCCAACGTGTCCGCCGATGTAAGCTCTTGGACGGTGCTCATGTTGAGTGGATTTGTATTTTGGACACTGGCTTTGCCTTTAATTATAGGCAACGTCATTGGAAGCTACCTCGGCAGCCATATGGCTATTCGCAAAGGGCAAGCATTTGTACGGGTAATTTTTCTTGTGGTTGTATTGGCACTTATTGCGCGACAAGCATGGCAACTGCTTAGTACCTAAAAATTGAGCATAGGCCAACTTCTGCAGCTAAACAGCAAGGCTATTCGGCATTTAAACGCGATAAATGCGCTTTAAGCTCAAAATATAAATGACTACGTATGCAGGCTATTGAATAGCGCGCTGTATTTTGACTAAATAGAGGCGTCTTTATATTATCTGAGCCCAACCATGAAACGTATTTTTACTTTAGCCACAATTTTACTGTTTTCAGGCCTTTGCCAAGCACAATTGGCTATTGGTGAAAACGCGCCGTTTCGTTTGGGCAAGAATACAAAGTCCAGCGAAGAAGTCATTATTCAAGACTATGCCGGAAAAGTTAGTGTGATTATGTTTTGGGCTTCATGGTGTGATTATTGCTATAAAACATTGCCAGCCATGGAAGCTCTGCAAGAACAGCTTGGGCTAAGCTCGCTTCAAGTGATTGCTATTGCAGTAAAAGATGAGCCGAAAACAGTCAATAAAATCATTGCTGAAATGAAAAATCTTTCGATGATTTCCAGTGCCGATAAAACCGGCAAAGTGGCAGAAAGCTTTGGTGACGATTATATGCCGAATGTTTGGGTGATTAATCGTACTGGAAAAATTGCCGGCCACATGGCAGTTAAAGACGATAATGATTTAATTAAAGCCATCAAAATGATTGAAAGCGCTGTTAAATCAAAATAAGAAACGACATGATTCTATTAATAAAAGCCTCTTTTTCAGAGGCTTTTTTATTTATTGATTTACATTATAAAGCCGCCAGCCACTCATCATCCGAACCTTCGTTCACGCCTTCAAACAGGAATGTGCTCAAGTAGCGCTCGCCAGTATCTGGCAACATAGCTAAAATCACCGCGCCATTGGGGGCCGTTTCTGCCAGTTTTAATGCAGCCGCAACGGTTGCACCAGCCGAAATACCCACAAACACGCCTTCTTCAGCCGCTAATCGGCGCGCGGTATCTCGCGCGGTAATGTCGTCAATCGGAATATTTAAATCGGCAATACTGCGATTCAATACCGCCGGAATAAAGTCAGGAGTCCAGCCTTGAATCTTGTGTGGTTGCCATTCTTTACCGGCAAGCAGTGCTGCGCCCGCGGGCTCGGTGGTTACAATGCGGACATCAGGGCGCGCAACTTTCAATACTTCGCCAACGCCAGTTAATGTGCCACCGGTACCCCAACCACTGACAAAATAATCGAGTTGCTGGCCGGCAAAATCCTGCACAATCTCAGCAGCCGTGGTGCTGCGGTGATAGGCCGGATTGGCTGGATTTTCAAACTGACGCGCTAGAAACCAACCATGTTTCTCAGCCAATTCTTTTGCTTTGCGCACCATACCGCTACCACGCTCAGCAGCAGGCGTTAGAATTACTTTCGCACCATAAGCGCGCATTAATTTGCGGCGCTCAATGGAAAATGTTTCGGCCATTACCGCCACAAATGGATAACCACGAGCAGCGCACACCATGGCTAAGGCCACACCGGTATTGCCTGAAGTCGCTTCCACCACAGTTTGGCCAGGCTTCAAAGCGCCGGTTTTTTCAGCATCCAAAATAATCGCAATGGCTAAACGATCCTTCACCGAACCGCCCGGATTAAAGAATTCTACCTTCACAAAAAGACTGACATTTTTGGGTGCGATGCGATGCAGTTTTACGATAGGCGTTTTGCCGATGGTGTCGAGGATGCTGTTATAAATCATCGTAGTCTCGGAAATAGTATGGAAGTGTATGTTAATTTAGGCGTCTTTACGCCTAAAGTAAAATAACATACACTGCTTTTGATATAACTATTTGTTATATAGAAAACAGACCATTGTTTGATATTGTGAATCATGACTCTCACTCAACTCCGCTACCTTGTGGCTATTGCCGATTCAAAGCTGAGCATCACCCTTGCAGCCGAGCGAGTGAACGGCACACAGCCCGGATTATCCAAGCAAATCAAACAGCTAGAAGATGAGCTGGGGTTTTCCTTATTCACCCGTAGCGCGCGTAGCTTAGACAGCATTACACCTGCAGGCGAAAAAGTGATTGTGCATGCGCGCATTATTCTGGCGCAAGCTAAAAATATTAAAGCACTGGCAGCCAATCTGCGCAAAGACCATGACGGCGAATTGCGCATAGCCACCACCCACACACAAGCGCGCTACGCCTTGCCAATGGCGCTCACCGCCTTCAACCAGCAATTCCCAAATATCGCTGTGCATTTAAGCCCAGGCAGCGATAGCGAATCGCTGAATCAACTCGATCGCGATGAAGCCGATATTGCCGTTATTTCAACGGCGGGGCAATTACCGCCACAAGGCTATGTGGCATTGCCACTGTATCGCTGGGATCGCATTATCTTGGTCAACCACCATCATCCTTTGGCCACATTGCAAAGCGCCATCAGCCTGACAGATTTAGCGCAATATCCACTGGTGAGTTATGAGTCCAGCAAATCGCCGGAGTCTTCGCTACGACAAGCTTTCAGCCAATTAGATTTATCGGCCAACATTGCAATGACCGCACGCGATGCAGACTTGATTAAAACCTATGTACGCGCTGGTTTTGGGGTGGGCATATTGGCTGAAATGGCGCACGTTAAAGAAGAAAGTGATTTGGTGCGAATTAATGCCGACGCCTTACTGCCACAATGCACAACATGGCTTTTAGTGCGCAAGGATAGGCTGCTCCGCAACTACACACTCAGCTTAATTCAACGCCTAATTCCAAGCTTGCACAGCGCCGATATGCAACGTTTGATGCTGCAGGAAATCAACATTCCGTTTAACACGCCACATTGGCGCGAACAATACGCGCCAGGCAGCTTGGGCACTTTCGACATTTAAACCACTTACCGCTTTACTCAGCGTAGGCTGCGATGCTTATGCACAATCGACATGGCAATTTCCATTGACTGCTCATAATTCATGCGTGGATCAACCGACGATAAATACGCGCGTTCCAAATCGGTTTCACTTAAATCGCGCGCTCCACCCATGCATTCGGTCACGTTCTCGCCGGTTAATTCTAAATGCGCGCCGCCAAGGTAAGTGCCTTCTGCAGCATGCACATCAAAGCTTTGCTCTAGCTCAGATTTGATATTATCGAATTTACGGGTTTTGTAGCCGTTGGAGGTGGATTCGGTATTGCCATGCATTGGATCGCAAACCCACAACACACGCGCACCAACCGATTGCACGGCCCTGATCAAGCGTGGCAATTGCTTCTCAACATGCGCGGCGCCTAAGCGATGAATTAAGGTCAAGCGGCCCGGTTCGTTATCAGGGTTCAAGCGCTCGCACAATTGCTTGATTTGCTCATCGGTGACACTGGCAGAGATTTTCACACCAATAGGATTAGTGATGCCACGAAAATACTCCACATGCGCGCCATCCAGCTGTGCGGTACGCATGCCAATCCATGGGTAATGGGTGGAAAGATTAAACCAGCCGCTTTGCCGAGGCACTTGCCGCGTTACCGCTTGCTCATAAGGCAACAACAAGGCTTCATGCGAGGTATAGAATTCGGTGCGATTGACGTTGTGCGCTTGTTCGCCTGAAATGGTTTCCATGAAACGAATAGCATCACCAACCGACTGTACTAATTTTCGGTATTGCTCAGACTGCGGTGATTGCGAAACCCAGCCGAGATCCCAGTATTCGGGGTGATGTAAATCGGCAAATCCGCCATCAATCAGCGATCGGACAAAATTCATGGTCATTGCTGAACGTGCGTGGCCTTTAATCATCCGACGCGGATTAGGAATACGCGCGGCTTCCGTGAATTCCGGGCCATTAATGAAATCACCGCGATAGCTAGGCAAGCTGATGCCATCTTTAGTTTCCATATCCGTTGAGCGTGGCTTGGCGTATTGACCCGCAAAACGGCCAACCCGCACAACCGGCATGCGTAAGCCATGCACGAGCACTAAACTCATCTGCAGTAATACTTTCAAGCGATTTGAAATCAGCCCCGACTCACAATCATTAAAATTTTCTGCGCAATCACCGCCTTGCAGCAAGAAACTTTTGCCTTCTTGCGCAAGCGCTATTTGCTTTTTCAGTGCAAGAATTTCAGCCGACGTAACAATTGGCGGCAGACGCGACAATTCATCTTGAACGGTCTGTAGCTCCAATGGGTCAGGATAGGTTGGCTGTTGCAGCGCAGGACTAGCACGCCATGTGGCAGGATGCCATAAACTTTTTTGATTCATAAAATTAAGACTTCTTGCTGTATTTTAGTGCGGGATAAATGGCCAAAGCTATTAAGAAAATGAACATGGCGAATGTCCACATTGGCATGGAAAGTCCGAGAAATGTCCAATCAATTTTGGCGCACTCGCCGGAGCCTTTGAATACTGTTTGCAGCACTTCCGTCAGTGGCATAACGTCGAGCATGTAGTCTAGGCCTAAGCTGTTGCATAACGGCGCTTGATCGGCGGGCATTAGTTGAATAGCCACATGGCGGCCGGCAATAATCGCGCCAATTAACGCTGATATAGCTGCTAATGTGGCATAACACCACTTGGCTTTGCCTGAGCGCGGATTGTGCAACGCTGCAATCAGAAAAAATACGCCCGCACTAACAATGGCAACACGTTGGAATATGCACAGTGGGCACGGCATCATCAGCATATGGTATTGCACATACAATGCATAGCCAATGGCTGAGAAGCAAAACAGTACGCCAAAGAAATTAAGTGTGCGATAGGACCAGTTGAACGGATTCATTTTGCGATTGTCACAAGAGAGATAGATAATTAGTACCTATTTAACACTACACGGTTTAGTTAAAATTGGCAAAGAATTTGTAAAAAAAAACCTCGATCAAGTCGAGGTTTTTTATCAGGCAAATGCTAAATTATTCAGCCGTTGCAACTGTTGTAGCCTCAGGGCGGTCAACTAATTCAACATACGCCATGGGTGCGTTATCGCCAGGGCGAAAGCCGCATTTCATAATACGTAAATATCCACCTGGACGCTCTTTATAGCGCGGTCCAAGATCGACAAACAACTTACCTACCGCTTCTTTGTCACGTAAACGTGACATAGCCAAACGGCGATTCGCCACGCCATCAATTTTACCGATGGTGATTAAAGGCTCAGCAACGCGACGAAGTTCTTTCGCTTTAGGCAAGGTGGTGCGGATCAATTCATGCTTAAACAAAGAAGCCGCCATATTGACGAACATTGCTTCGCGGTGGGCACTGGTGCGGCTGAATTTACGGCCGGATTTTCTATGACGCATGATCGTGATTCCTATCAACGCGCAGCGAGTTGGCTGCGCTACAAATTATTAACCTAACATTCCCAACTGGTGACCGGCTGGTGGCCAGTTCTCTAACTTCTGACCCAAAGTGAAGCCGCGTTGAGCGAGCACATCTTTGATTTCAGTTAAAGATTTTTTACCCAGATTAGGAGCCTTTAACAGCTCAACTTCGGTACGCTGCACTAAATCACCGATGTAGTAAATATTTTCGGCTTTCAAGCAGTTTGCAGAACGAACCGTCAGTTCTAAATCATCGATTGGACGCAACAAGACAGGATCAACACCTGGGCCTTGTGGCTTCTTGTCTTGATCAGCGCGCTTGGTGAAATCACCAAACACCGACAATTGATCAGTCAA
>JAYTVJ010000110.1:0-1436 GCA_043744535.1 Arenimonas sp. | reverse complement strand
GCGGTTTATATCAAGGCTTTAAACAATTGCGGCTGCGCAATTGGGCGCCATTTATATTTGATGCGCGCTTGCTCGATGCGGTGGTGCTAACCCACGCGCATATTGATCACACTGGCTCGCTTCCGTTATTGATAAAGCAAGGCTATAAAGGCCCTATTTATTGCACTGCCGCCACACGTGAGCTGTGCGAAATCATGCTGCCCGATGCGGCGCACCTACAGGAAGAAGAGGCCGAATATGCAAACCGCCATAGCTTTTCTAAACATGCACCTGCGATGCCGCTGTACACACTGGCTGACGCAAAAAAAGTACTGAGCTTGCTTAAGCCGGTTGCGTTTGATGAAACACTTGAAATAGCGGAAGGATTTTCAATCCAGTGGCATCGCGCCGGACATATTTTGGGTTCTGCATTTTTAAGTTTCGACATTGATGGCCGCAAGCTCGTATTTTCAGGTGATCTTGGTCGCCCACGCGACGCCGTCATGAAGCCGCCCGCACCGCTTGATGCGGCTGATTGGCTTGTGGTGGAATCAACATATGGTGATCGAAAGCATAGTGATGCAGATCCTGAAGATGCGCTGTTCGATATTCTGCAGCCCACACTCAAACGAGGCGGCGTGTTGGTCATTCCAGCGTTCGCGGTTGGTCGCGCACAAAGCATTCTTTTTCATTTGTATAGTTTGCATCGCCAAGGGCGTATTCCTAATGTGCCGATTTATTTGAATAGCCCAATGGCGTTTGACGCCACGCAGTTGTTCAAACGTCATGGCGATGAGCATCGTCTTTCGGCGGCTGATTATCAGGCCATGTGCAAGATGGTGCGCATCATCAATACGCCAGAAGAATCGCGTCAATTAAACACGCAGCATGGCCCGATGGTGATTGTTTCGGCAAGTGGCATGGCAACTGGTGGGCGCGTGCTGCACCATATTCGCCAGTTCGGTCCTGATAAACGCAACACGATTTTATTCGCCGGTTTTCAAGCGGCTGGAACACGCGGCGCCAAGTTAGTGGAAGGCGCGACTGAAATAAAAATGTTCGGCGAATATGTGCCGATACGCGCAAAAGTGGCGAACCTTGATGGCCTTTCTTCGCATGCCGATTATTCAGAAATTGTAGATTGGCTTCGTAAAGTAAAAACCGCACCCACACAAATTTACATCACGCATGGCGAGCCTTCGGCTGCCGATGCGATGCGGATTCATCTTGAAGAAGAGTTGGGCTGGCGTGCCCGCGTGCCTGAATATCAGGAAACAGTCGAGCTTTGGTAATCGGGTTTTTTATAAAAAAGGATTTCGTGAAAATTGATCTTGTGCAAATTGGCACGTTGCAAACGCGAGCGGAACAAATGCCTATGAAGTCGGCAGGTTTTGCGCTTTGGAATTTAGGATTTCGCCCATTTTATTTGGCTGGTGCAGCCTGGGCGGTGGTCGCGA
>JAYTVJ010000109.1:0-4636 GCA_043744535.1 Arenimonas sp. | reverse complement strand
AAAGCCGAACACAGCGCCTGCGGCGTATCATCAGCCACTAAGCGGCCTTGGTCAAGGATTGCTAAGCGATGGCAGCGCTCGGCTTCGTCCATATAATGGGTTGATACCAGCAAGGTGGTTCCAGCATCGGCTAATTCAAACAATTTGGCCCAAAAATCCCGGCGCGATTCGGGATCTACAGCACTGGTGGGCTCATCAAGCAATAGCAGTTCTGGTTCGTGCAAAATTGAACCCGCCAGCGACAGGCGTTGCTTCTGGCCACCCGACAGTGTGCCGGCCAACTGATTCAAACGATCGGAAAAATGGTAGCGAACAATCATTTCGTCGATGCGCGTTTTGGCAAGCTTACGCGGCAAGTCATGGATGGCGGCCAAGAATTGCAAATTTTCCAACACGGTTAAATCTTCATACAACGAAAATTTTTGGGTCATGTAGCCAATGCGTCGCTTGAGAAACTCGGCTTGCTTGGGAATGTGCAGTCCCAATACATCAACTTCACCTTCCGTTGGTGTGAGTAAGCCACACAGCATGCGCAAGGTTGTCGATTTTCCGGAACCATTCGGGCCAAGAAAGCCATACACCTGCCCTCGCGAAACCGACAGATTGATATGATCAACCGCAAGCACCTCGCCGAAGCGTTTCGTTAACCCGCGCGCCAAAATGGCATAGTCAGATACGACAGCGCTCATCGGGCTTCGGATTTTGCCTGAACGCTTAATCCAGCAGGCAAACGCTGCGATTCATGGTCATCAAAAACCAACTCTGCGCGATAGACCAAACGGCTAGCATCGTTGCCAGTGAGCGCATAATACGGAGTAAAAGCAGCTTCACGGGCAATATGCCGAACATGCGCGCGCCACTCGCGGGCATCGCCTTGCACATGCACCAAAAATTTCTGCCCTTCCTGCACCTGTATTCGCTGGCTAGCAGGAACATACACGCGAGCATAGGGGGCATCGCCAACCAACAGGCTGGCCACACTTGCGCCGGCACTAGGTTGGTCACCGGGTTTAAACGGCAATGCATCAATGCGGCCTGCGCGTGGCGCATGCACAGCCAGTTTGTTTAAACTAAGCTGCAACTCCTGCACACTCGCTTGCGCTGCTTTCACGCCAGCTTCGGCTTGGGCAATTTGTTCACGGCGAGGCCCAGCATGCAATGCCTGCAAACGCGCTTGCGCTGCGCTAACTGTCGCGCTCGCGCGGTCACGCGAGGCTTTGGCGCTATCCAGAGCAGACCGCGCAACCAACTGCTTGGCGGCTAATTCAGCCTGCCGATCGTATTGCTTGCGCGCTTCAAGCTGCAAGGCTTGCGCACTCGCCAACTCCGCGCGCGCAGCATCTAAGTCCTCGATGCGCGAACCATTGGCGAGCTCCGCTAAGTGAGCACTTTGCTGCGTGAGTTGTGCTTGTGCATTGCCTAGTTTTGCTTGCAGGCGTCGATCATCCAAAACCAGCAAAAGCTGGCCAGCGCTGACCTTATCGCCTTCATTAACAGTCCAGCGCAACACTGTTTCACTGGCTTCAGCTGGAATGCTAATACGATCCCATTCCAAGGTACCGAGCAGCGCTTCGTTGCTGCGCGTTGTGCAAGCACAAAGCAATAAGCAGATGCACACAACACGTAACACATTCATGGACGGCTCATCAAAGTAAACAGGTTAAGAAATGGTAGGTGATGGGCGGTTATTTCACAACATAAATACGGGCTTGGCTTAAAAAATAGCTACACTATCACTCACTGTTTACACGAGAAAAGCCCATGTTAGCCATCGGAACTGCCGCACCGCGTTTTTCATTACCCGACCAAACAGGCGTTAAACACGATTCCAAAGCCTTAAAAGGAACGCGTTATTTGCTATATTTTTACCCAAAAGATTCCACCCCAGGCTGCACCACGCAAGCTTGTGGTCTGCAATCCGATTTAGAGCAGTTTAATGCACTTGGCATCGCGGTGTTTGGTGTCAGCATGGATTCAGTGGCTAGCCATAAGAAGTTTGCCGATAAATACGGCCTGCAATTTCCGCTGTTGGCCGATACCGAAAAGCAGCTGATTGAAGCCTGTGGCGTTTGGATTGAGAAAAGTATGTACGGCAAAAAATACATGGGCATTTCGCGCAGCAGTTTTTTGATTGGCAGCAACGGTAAAGTTGAGCAGGTGTGGGAGAAAGTGAATACCAAAACCCATGCGCAAGATGTGTTGGATTACATTCACAAGAAGAACTAGCAATGCCGCTTGCCGCTGCCGAACGCCGCGCGTTTTGGCAAATCCATTTCTGCGTTGTGCTGTGGGGCTTCACCGCCATTCTCGGCAAATTGATTACCCTGCCCGCCCAAGCATTGGTGGTTTGGCGGATGATGTTGGTTGCATCGTTTCTGGCCGTGCTGCCGAACGTTTGGCGCGGCATTCGTGTTTTACCGGCCAAACTTATTTTCACCTACGCTGGCATCGGTATCATCGTGGCGCTGCATTGGCTCACGTTTTACGCCGCCATCAAGCTATCGAATGCGTCGGTGGCGGTTAGTTGCTTGGCACTCGGCTCAATCTTCACGGCCATTGTTGAGCCCATAATGACCAACCGCAAACATGCTATCAGCGAATTATTTCTAGGCATTATGGTGGTTCCCGGCGTTGTACTTTTAGTGGGCGGTGTGCCAGCTGGCATGCACCTTGGCATTGTTGTTGGCATTATCTCTTCGTTTTTAACCGCGGTCTTCGCCACCCTCAATAAACGCTATGTGCATGCGGCTGAACCGGCGTCGGTAACTTTTATCGAAATGTCAGTGGGCGGTGCGTTTATGGCGATTGCCGGCATGGCGTATTTTGGCGTTAGCAGCACGCTGATGTGGCCCGACCTACGCGATTTCTCGCTGTTGTTGGTTCTGGCGCTGGCCTGCACGTTGTTGCCCTTTATTTTATCTTTGCACGCCCTTCGTCACATCAGTGCATTCGCCACACAGTTGGCACTAAACATGGAGCCGGTGTATGCCATTGTGATTGCGGCGCTGTGGCTGAAGGAATATCAGGAACTCACCCCGCAATTTTACGCGGGTGTAGCCATCATTCTCGCCGCCGTATTTGTGCAACCGCTATTACAGCGCATCCGAAAACCATAGGGCGTGCCTTGGCACGCCCTATGTGTATGTTGTCGATGTTTCCTTTTGGGTGCAGAATAAAGTCACCTCATCATGTTTGGAGAACACCATGTACGTTGACGGATTTGTGACACCGGTTAAAAAAGATAAGATGGCAGAGTATAAAAAAATGGCGCGCGCTTGCGGCAAGATTTGGAAAGAATATGGCGCACTGCAGTACATGGAAGCTGTGGCTGATGATGTGCCGCATGGTAAACGCACCTCGTTTCCGCGTTCAGTAAAACTGCAAGACGATGAAGTGGTGGTATTTTCGTATGTGTTATACATGAATCGAAAAGAGCGCGACCGCATCATGGCTGCGGTAATGAGCGACAAGCGCTTAGCGAAATTTATGGACCCAAAAACATTCCCGTTTGACAGCAAGCGCATGTTTTGGGGCGGCTTCAAAGAAATTGTGAGCTTGTAATGATGCCACTGCCACACGTAAGCACACTCGGCGCAATTTTTGGTTTATCCGAATTGGCGTTGTCTATTTTTTTACGCGCCAAAATTGGCAAGCAAGATCAAGGCTCGCTTCGAATGATATGGTTGGTGGTCATCAGCTGTATTTTTGTGGCGGTGTACACCACATTTAAACTGCCGCAATTCCAATTTGCTGATAACAGTGCAAGCTACCCTTTTGGCGTGGCATTATTTTTTACCGGGCTTTGTGTGCGTTGGTATTCCATTTATTATCTTGGGCGTTTTTTTACTGTTAATGTAGCAATTGCTAGCGATCATAAGGTGATTGATACCGGCCCCTACCGCTATATCCGGCATCCATCGTATACCGGCGCACTAATGGCCTTTAGCGGTTTTGCATTGTGCTTGTCGAATTGGCTAAGTATTTTCATTATTGTCTTGCCTGTGTGCGCTGTGTTTCTATATCGCATTCGCATTGAAGAAGCGGCCTTACATGCCGGCCTTGGCGAAGCCTACAATGATTACTGCAAACGCACCAAACGACTCATTCCCGCCATTTATTAATTCTGGAGAAACACAGCATGCTGCAACCCGGCCTTATGATGGACCGCCCGCTATTGGTTTCTGGCATCATCGAACATGGTGCTGCTCAATTTGGTGATGTAGAAATTGTATCTCGCGAAACACACGGGCCGCTGTTTCGCTACACCTATGCACAATGTGCAATGCGCGCACGCAAGCTGGCCAATGCACTAGCCGGCCTTGGCTTGCAGGCCGGTGATGTGGTCGGCTCAATAGCCTGGAATAACCACCGGCATATGGAAGGCTATTACGGCGTGTCGGGCAGCGGTATGGTGATGCACACCTGCAACCCACGCCTACAGGCACAGCAGCTGATTTATATTATTAACCATGCCGAAGATGCAGCCATACTCTTCGATGCAACGTTTGCTCCATTGATTAAAGGCATTGCCGCACATTGCCCAAACGTAAAAGCATGGATATGCATGAGCGACCTCGCTAACATGCCCGTTATTGAGGGTGTGAACAATGTGTTGTGTTATGAAGAGTTGATTGCG
>JAYTVJ010000108.1:0-4704 GCA_043744535.1 Arenimonas sp. | reverse complement strand
GATACGCTATTTACATCCATCCTTGCAGGTTCGCAATTTAGCGCCGTACAACCGGCGCTGGTTGAAGGAGGACGACGATGGTGGTTAGCGGAACTGCCAAGCGAGCAAGATGTGCGGCAGTTTATGCCCGATGTATTTGCTATTAAACAATTAGCCGATCAAACCCAGAGCTTAGGGTTGTGTATTTTCGCCAGGCGCCAAGCGCCTGAATCGGGCTTGGTGGTGCGTGCCTTTCCGCTAGGCGTGGGCATCTTCGAAGACCCAGCCTCTGGCGCAGCCAATGCTGCCATTGCTGCCTATTTGCAAGAAACCGGGCAGCTCAATGCGCTAGGCCATCAGTACTTGGTTAGCCAAGGCCGAGAAATTGGCCGAGATGCCGTTTTACGTTTAGCCATTGATGCAAACAACGAAGTTTGGGTGGGCGGCGAATGCCAAAACGTCATTGAAGGCCGTTTGCAGTGGCCTGAATAAGCTCAGGGCACAGCCTTAGCCATGCCCTGAGTGTTTATTTAGTAACGGTACGCGTAGTTGCGGTTGTATTGCGGGCGCATATCAATACGCACACGCACGCTGTTGCCAGGGTTGTACGGCATTATGGTGCTGTACACACGGCCCCTATAGCGATAAGTTACGCGGTAATCCACATCACGGCCACGGTTGTAGCCATAATCACTGCGGCATTCCACATAATGGCGCTCATAGCCACCACGCGTATCGCGATCAACGCTCTGGCCAATTAAGCCGCCAATCAAAGCACCCGCTACAGTTGAAGCACCACGACCATCACCTTTGCCAACTTGGTTGCCAATCGCGCCACCGGCAATAGCACCGATTATCGCACCGTCATTAATCGTTGATTGATTGCCATAGCGGCCTCGGTTGTCGTAGCACTGGCGGCTGTAATCGCGGCCATAGCCGCCTAAGCGCTCAACCCGAATCACCCGCGCAATGTCGTAGCGGCCATAACGCGAATCATAGCGGCTATCGTAACGGTTATCGTCGTGTTGGGTGTAGCGCGCATCGTAGCGATTATCTTGGCTATATCGATCGTCTTGGCTATATCGACCGTCTTGATCGTAGCGACCTTGTTGATCATAGCGATTGTCTTGATCATCTTGGTCGTAACGATTGTCTTGGGAATAATACCCCTCGTTTCGATCGTTAGCAGAGACCATTGAGCTCGAAGCAACTAAGCTTACCGCGAGGAACGCAAGTGTCAGATGTTTCATGTGCAGACTCCAAGCGCAGGATTGCGCCATTCAAATCTTGCACAATGTTCCAAAACAGACGCTGAACAGCTTTATTTGCGTTTAGGTTGCAGCATGGTTCCGGTGCAATTCTTGCTACCGCACAGGCATTGCCAGAGTTTTTTTAGCTTTGGCGTGTGCCGTTCAACCAAGCAAATGCCGTAGTTATAGCTTAATTCTTCACCGGCTTTAATATCGCGGCATGCTTCGATTACGATACGATCTTTACGCGCATCTCCATTCGTATCGGTAACATGCGATGATTCACAATTGGCATTGCAACTGTGATTAATCCAACGCGCATCGTTGCCTTGGATGTTGGCATCAAGCACATAGTCTTCATTCAGTGTGAACAAGAAAGTATGCCCGGTTTCATCATGCGCATCATAGGCCGCATCAACTTCAGCGTGGCTGCGAAGCAAGCCTTTGTATTCAATTATAAATTCACCTTTTTTAATCGTTGTTAGCGCAAAAACGCCAGTTCCATGAATTTTTGAACGTCGTGCCTGAATTTTCTTTGCCATAGCAATCCCTAAGTGAACTGCCATTGTGGCGAAGAATACGGCGCTTGCCAAGACTTTATATTGTCAGCGCGCGCGCTATATAGTACAATTTTAGTCCAATATGGAGCTGAAAATGAAACTGTACTCAACAGATTTTAAAGACGGTGATGCCATTCCTGGCGAGTTTGCCTTTGCTGTTATCGCCAATCCCATTGCATTGTCGTCAAACCGAAACCCGCATTTAGCGTGGCAAGATGTGCCTGCGGCATGTAAATCGTTTGCCATAACGGTCATCGATCCGGATGTGCCTAGCATTGGCGAGAACGTCAATGTGCTTGGTAAGTCGGTGGCGATTGATTTACCACGCGTTGATTTCACGCATTGGCTACTCGCCAACCTACCCGCCAACACAACCGAGATTGCCGGAGGCAGCTTTAGCCATAGCATCACCGCGCGCGGTAAAGCGGCCGATGGTTTGTTCAATACACAGCAAGGCCTAAACGATTACACCGGCTGGTTCGCTCAAGACCCTGACATGGCCGGCCAATACCATGGCTATGACGGCCCCTGCCCGCCATGGAATGATGAACGTATGCATCACTATGTATTCACCCTGTATGCCTTGGATGTTGAACAAATGGCATTGCCAGCGCATTTTACTGCTAAGGATTTGCATGCTGCCATTGCACCGCATATTTTGGCTAAAGCCAGCTTAACTGGCCGATATACGCTGAATCCTTCGGTAGCGTATTAATGCTTCGGGTAACCAAAATGACCGATTATGCCAGTGTCTTGCTATCTTGCATGGCACACACGCCGAAGCGCGTGCACAGCGCATCCGAATTGGCGGAACTGGCCAAACTGGAAATCACCACGGTCAGCAAAGTATTAAAGCCATTGGCGCACGCCGGCTTAGTGGAAGGCTTTCGCGGCAGCCAGGGCGGTTATCGTTTAGCCTTGCCCGCAGCGCAAATTACATTACACGCGGTGGTGGAAGCGATGGAAGGCCGGCTCGGCATGACCGAATGCTCCGGCGAACACAGCCAATGCGAGCACGAAACGCATTGCGGCATTCAAAGCCATTGGCAAAAAATTAACGACGTAATTGCCAGCACATTAAAATCGGTATCCATCGCTGAATTAAGCGGCAATAGCCCTAAATCTATTCCGCTGAAACTGGCAAAGGCATAACAATGGCCATTGAACGCACTGAACTTGAACGCCAGCTTGACCGTCGCTACGACGCAGGTTTCGTTACCGATATTGAAAGCGACACCTTGCCGCCCGGCTTGGATGAAAATGTGGTGCGCTTTATCTCGCGCAAGAAAGAAGAGCCGGAATGGCTAACCGAATGGCGCTTGAAGGCGTATCGGCATTGGCTAACCATGACACCGCCAGAATGGGCAAAACTTAATATAGCGCCCATTGATTTTCAGTCCATCAGTTATTTCGCAGCGCCGAAAGTAAAATACAAATCGCTCGATGAAGTAGACCCAAAATTGCTAGAAACCTACGACAAACTGGGTGTGCCCTTGCATGAGCGCGCACGCCTTGCCGGCGTAGCGGTTGATGCAGTGTTTGATTCGGTGTCGGTAGGCACCACGTATCAAAAAGAACTGGCCGAAAAAGGCATTATTTTTTGCTCGTTTTCGGAAGCCGTAAAAGAGCACCCCGCATTAATTCAAAAATACCTAGGCTCGGTTGTGCCTGCTGGCGATAACTATTTTGCAGCCTTAAACTCGGCGGTATTTTCCGACGGCAGCTTTGTGTTTATTCCAAAAGGTGTGCGTAGCCCAATGGAATTATCAACCTACTTCCGCATCAATGCCATCAACACCGGGCAGTTCGAGCGCACGCTCATCATCTGCGAAGACGATGCCTATGTGTCCTATCTAGAAGGTTGCACCGCGCCTATGCGCGATGAAAACCAATTACACGCCGCGGTGGTTGAGTTGGTGTGCTTGGATCGTGCTGAAATTAAATATTCCACTGTGCAAAATTGGTATCCGGGCGATGAAAACGGTGTGGGCGGTATTTATAATTTCGTCACTAAGCGCGGTGAATGCCGCGGCTTCAAAAGCAAAATCTCCTGGACGCAAGTTGAAACCGGTTCTGCCATTACCTGGAAATACCCAAGCTGTGTGTTGCTTGGCGATGAATCGGTGGGCGAGTTTTATTCGGTGGCCTTAACACACCATTACCAACAAGCCGATACCGGCACCAAGATGATCCACATTGGCCGCGATACAAAAAGCAAGATTATCGCCAAAGGCATTAGCGCAGGGCTCGGCCAGAACACCTACCGCGGTTTAGTGAAAATTGAAGCCGGCGCTGAGGGCGCTCGCAACTACACCCAATGCGATTCACTGCTGATTGGCAAGCGTTGCGGCGCGCACACCTTTCCCTATATTGAAGTAAAAAATCCCAGTGCTGTGCTGGAACACGAAGCTACCACCTCAAAAATTTCCGACGACCAACTGTTTTACTGCCGCGCACGCGGTATTAGCCAAGAAGATGCGGTGTCGTTAATAGTTGATGGATTCTGTAAGCAGGTATTTAAAGAATTGCCGATGGAATTTGCCGTGGAAGCGAAAAAACTATTGGAAGTTAGCCTTGAAGGCGCGGTTGGTTAATTGCGAAGGACAATGAGAATTTTATGTTAGAGATTAAAAATTTACACGCCACGGTATTCGGCAAAGAAATATTGAAAGGCTTTAGCCTAACGCTTGAAGCTGGCAAAGTGCATGCCATCATGGGCCCCAATGGCGCTGGCAAATCCACGCTTGGCTATGTGTTATCGGGCCGCGAAGGTTATGAAATTACTGCCGGGCAAGTGCTGTTTAATGGCCAAGACATTGCTGAACTTTTGCCAGAACAACGTGCTGCATTGGGTATTTTTTTAGCCTTCCAATATCCGGTTGAAATTGCTGGTGTGAACAACACCTACTTCCTGC
>JAYTVJ010000107.1:0-17457 GCA_043744535.1 Arenimonas sp. | reverse complement strand
TATAGGCACGCGATTGAATTTCGGTTTTGCCGATGGTGATGATGTCGGAACCGCCGGATACCGCTTGCCACACGTTTTGATCGGCCACTAAATTATCGCGGCTTTGGTCAACGTAGGCCATTTTCACGGTGTGGCCAATATTAACCTCGCCTTTATCCGGCTTTTCTATACCGGTAATCATTTTGAAGAACGTCGATTTACCGGCGCCGTTCGGGCCGATGATGCCAACAATGGCACCGGGCGGAATTTGCAAACTTAAATCATCAATCAATAAACGATCGCCGAAGGATTTGCTGACGTTTTTGAATTCAATCACGCGGTCGCCTAAGCGCTCGCCGGGTGGAATGAACAGCTCATTGGTTTCATTGCGCTTTTGGTATTCTTGCGCATTCAATTCCTCAAAACGCGCCATACGTGCTTTGCCTTTGCTACGGCCGCCTTTGGCATTGCTGCGCACCCATTGCAGTTCTTTGGCTAAGGCTTTTTGACGTGCCGATTCCGACGATTCTTCGCGTTTCAAGCGGTCGCCTTTTTGTTCCAGCCACGCGGTGTAGTTGCCTTTCCATGGAATGCCTTTGCCGCGGTCGAGTTCTAAAATCCATTCGGCCACGTTCTCGAGGAAGTAGCGATCATGGGTAACCGCTACCACGGTGCCTGTGTAGCGGCTTAAGAATTGCTCAAGCCATTCCACCGATTCGGCATCCAAATGGTTGGTAGGTTCATCGAGCAGCAACATATCGGGCTTGCTCAGCAATAATCGGCATAAGGCCACGCGGCGTTTTTCACCACCCGATAATTTTCCGCAAATGGCATCCCACGCAGGAATGCGTAAGGCATCGGCCGCTATTTCCAATTGTTGTTCCAAGGTGTCGGCATCGCCGCTGGCTAAAATGGCTTCCAAACGTTGTTGCTTGGCGGCCAGCTTGTCGAAATCGGCGTCTTCTTCGGCGTAAGCGGCATACACAGCGTCGAGTTCGGCCTGCGCATGCAACAATTCGCCCACGCCTTCTTCCACCGCTTCGCGCACGGTATGTTCAGGGTTCAAGCGCGGCTCTTGCTCTAAATAACCCACTTTAATACCGGCCTGCGGACGCGCTTCGCCGGTGAAATCGGTGTCCACACCAGCCATAATGCGCAACACAGTGGATTTACCCGCACCGTTTAAGCCGAGCAAACCAATTTTGGCGCCTGGAAAAAAGCTGAGTGAAATGTCTTTGATGATTTCACGTTTTGGCGGCACAGTTTTAGACACGCCAATCATGGTGTAAATGTATTGCATACAGGTTCCTTGGGCGAAAGCCCGGTGTATTGCGTTGGATTGGGCGTAATTATCGCTGATTTAGCGGTTTTTAGCCAGTTTTGGCTAGCCCAAAAGCTGTGCTCAGGCTACAATTTACAGCTGATTCTTCTATTCCGAGGCCGCTATGTTTCCCCGCTCAATGACAATCGAAAGCTATGATCCAGAACTGGCCAAGGCCATTGCCGATGAACGCCAACGCCAAGAAGACCATGTTGAGCTGATTGCCTCGGAAAACTACACCAGCCCGCGCGTGCTAGAAGCGCAAGGCAGTGTACTCACCAACAAATACGCTGAGGGCTATCCGGGCAAACGCTATTACGGCGGTTGCGAGTTTGTGGACGTGGCCGAGCAATTGGCGATTGACCGTGTGAAAGAATTATTCGGTGCCGATTACGCCAATGTGCAGCCGCATTCCGGTTCGTCGGCCAATATTGCCGTGTACTTGGCTTTATTACAGCCAGGCGACACCGTGCTGGGCATGAGCTTGGCGCATGGCGGGCACTTAACACACGGCGCGAAAGTAAACTTTTCCGGCAAAATTTTTAATGCCGTGCAATACGGTGTCGATGAAAACGGCTTAATTGATTACGACGAAGTGCAGCGTTTGGCCACTGAACATCAGCCCAAAATGCTGATTGGTGGGTTTTCGGCGTATTCGCAAATTGTGGATTGGGCGCGTTTGGCGGAAATTGCCAAATCGGTGGGTGCCTATTTCTTTGTGGATATGGCGCATGTGGCAGGCCTTGTGGCGGCGGGTGTTTACCCTAGCCCGATTCCATTTGCAGACGTGGTGACTTCAACCACACATAAAACCTTGCGTGGCCCGCGCGGCGGCATTATTTTGGCGAAAGCCAACGAAGCGATTGAAAAGAAAATGCAAAGCTTGGTCTTTCCTGGTACACAAGGCGGCCCGCTGATGCACGTGATTGCAGGTAAAGCGGTGGCGTTTAAAGAAGCGCTCGAGCCTGAATTCAAAGACTACCAAATGCAAGTAGTGAAAAACGCCCAAGCGATGGCGAAAGCAATTATGGCGCGTGGCTATAAAATTGTCTCGGGTGGCACCGAAAACCATTTGATGCTGATTGATATGATTGGCCGCGAAATTACCGGCAAAGACGCGGAAGCGGCCTTAGGGGCAGCGCATATCACCGTCAATAAAAACTCGGTACCAAACGATCCACGTTCGCCATTCGTCACCTCCGGCCTGCGCATTGGCACACCAGCGGTTACCACGCGTGGCTACAAAGAGCCCGAGTGCGTGGCCTTAGCGAATTGGATCTGCGATGTGCTTGACGACCACACCAATGAAGCGGTTTTAGCAGGTGTGCGCGAAAACGTGACCACGCAATGCCGTTTGTTTCCGGTCTACGAAGTGTGAATGGAAAACACTAAAGCTAGAAATGGATTTGTTGCACAGCTGATTGTTATCACGCTGCCTACAATATCGCTTACTGGAATTTGGTTGTTTTTATATTTTGCGACAATAATTCAGAAATTCACGTATCTTGGAACGGCAGGTGAGAATTCAGCTTGGCATTCCGCTGAAGATCCAGCTTTGGCGTTGATTCGTTGGGCTATTTTCTTCATAGTTATCGCATGTGTTGCTGCTGTAACATCAATTATCATGCTTTCCTGGAAATATATTGTTCTCGAAACCCGCGGCTTAAAACAGGCTAGCACATTGATTTGGCGTATGGCAGGCGCTGGCGCGGTAATCTCGGTCATCGTTCTGGCAAATGGGTTGCTATACTTGTTGGGTCTCATCGAGCCCAATATTTTTCTTTTCTTTTTGATGGGCACACCTTTGCTCCTTACCTATTTGCATCTTCGGTATCTGAGAGGTTTGCAACTATGACAAAGGATTTCGGAAGCGCAATGTTTTGGTTATGTGGAGAATATAATGCATTGCCCATTTTGCCAAAATGACGATACCCGCGTGATTGACACTCGCGTGGTGGAAGAGGGTATGGCTATTCGGCGCCGACGTGAATGCGGCAATTGCGGCGAGCGCTACAACACTTACGAAACCGCTGAGCTGAAAATGCCGGTGATGGTAAAAAGCAACGGCAGGCGCGAAGCCTTTGAAGAAAAGAAATTGCGCACCAGTTTTGAACGCGCGGTGCAAAAGCGCCCAGTATCGAGCGAGCAGATTGATGCCGCCGTGCACGCCATCATGCATCGGCTGATGCGTCATGTGGATCGCGAATTATCCTCGCGCCAGCTGGGCATTTTGGTGATGGACGAACTGAAGAAAATGGATCAAGTGGCATATGTACGCTTCGCCTCCGTGTATCGAAAATTTCAAGATGTGGAAGAGTTCAAAGAAGTGATTGAGCGCCTTGAACGTGATTTGCCGGGCTTAGCCGAAGCGCAATTGCCGCTTTTGGACCCCAACGCAAAACCATGATGCTGCGCATTGCGCGCTGGGATGGCCAAGCCGGCGTGGCCGAGTGCTTGGCGCATTGGCATGTGCGTGAATGGGCAACTGTTTTCCCAGGCTGGACAGAACAAATGGCCGCGCAGGAATTCAACGAACAAGTAGCAAATTCAGATTTGCCCGCCACTTGGCTGGCATTTAACGGCGATGAACTGATTGGCTCAATCAGCGCCTTGTTGGAAGATGCGCCAGAATTGAATGATATTCCCGGACCGTGGCTGGCCAGTTTTTACATTGTTCCAGAATACCGTGGCCAAGGTGCCGCGCAAGCTTTAATGAGCGTTGCAGCGCAAGGCGTTTCAGAGCTTGGTTATGCAAAGTGGGCATTATTTACACCGAAGCATGAGGCGTATTACGCCAAATACGGCTGGGCGCTGCTTGAACATCGGCACTTGCATGGCGAGCGTGTGGCGGTGATGGTGCAAATTCTAAAGTAAATGCGTTGATGTCATTCATCGCACACTGCGCTAAAATAGCTGACCCAGCCTTATTCGGAACGCCATGAAACACGCCCGTACTGACGGAATTGATCCAGCCGCACGCTCACGTTCACGCCGCCGTGCATTGCAGGCTATCTATGCTTGGCAGATTTCGCATACGCCGGTGGATAAAGTGCTGGAACAGTTCAGCAATGAGCAAGATATGGAAGTAGCTGATCTAGCGTATTTTGAAGACTTGGTGCGTGGCGTGATTGCTGGGCATAAAGCGCTTGATGAAGCCTTGTCGACTTATGTAGATCGCCCGATGGAGCAAGTGGACCCAATTGAACGCGCTGTGTTGCGGATTGCCGCTTTTGAAATGCGCGATCGCCTCGATGTGCCTTACCGAGTCATCATTAACGAAGCCATCGAAATTGCCAAACGCTTTGGCTCCGATCACGGCCACACGTATGTGAACGGCGTGCTCGACCAAGCCGCTGGGCAATGGCGCTCGGCAGAAATCAACGCCCGACGCTGATGTCTGAGTTCGACTGGATCGCTTGGCTTAAAAACGAAGCGCACCAGAGGCTCACTGCGCGCGCCGATGTGTTGCTCGGCATTGGCGATGATGCCGCAGTTTGCGATGTGCCAAATGGCAAGCAATTAGTAATTAGCACCGATACTTTAGTTTCAGGTGTGCATTTCCCCGCCGATACCGCACCAGCCGACATCGGCTATAAATCCTTAACGGTGAATTTAAGTGATATGGCCGCCATGGGCGCTGAGCCGTGTTGGTTTAGTTTGGCGCTTACTGTGCCAACAATGGATTGGGATTGGTTGACGCAATTTTCGCAAGGCTTGCTTGAATTAGCCGCTGAACACAGCTGCAATTAATTGGCGGCGACACCACGCGTGGCCCGCTTTCCATCACGATTACGGTGCATGGCTTAGTGCCAATTGGCCAAGCGCGTTTGCGTAGCATGGCAAAAGTTGGCGACGACATCTGGCTAACTGGTAGCATTGGCGATGCCGCGGCAGCATTGCAACAATGGCAAGATGGCGGTTTGCAATCGATGAAATTGCGTCATCGTTTAAATCGGCCCACAGCGCGTGTGTCTGTTGGTGTGGCGGTTCGTGAATTGGCACATGCCATGCTTGATGTTAGCGACGGCTTGGCGCAAGATCTTGGGCATATTCTAAACGCCAGTAATGTAGGTGCAGAAATAGAGCTTGGTCGTTTGCCGGTGTCGTCGTCCTTGCTGGATTTTTACACAGACGACAACGCGCGTTGGCAATTGCAGTTAAGCGGCGGTGATGATTACGAACTGTGTTTTACTGCGCCAGCAGCAAACGCATTTGCGATTGAGCAAGCTTTGGCCGAATGCGGCGTTTCCGGTTCGGTGATTGGCCACATTACCGAACAAACTGGCTTGCGTTGTTTAACGCCAGACGGCGAACAACTCGTGCTTGCACAAACTGGCTATCAACATTTCGAGGGCGCGCCGAATGTTCACTGATAAAAAATTATTGAAACATCCATACGTCTGGATTGCTTTGGGCTTTGGCACTGGCCTTTCGCCGAAAGCACCGGGCACAGTCGGCTCATTAGCCGCTGCGCTATTGTGGTGGCTGTTGATGGCAAATCAATCGCTGTGGTTGCAATTAGTGGTGATTGTCGTGGGTTTCGAACTGGGTGTGCGTGCTAGCAATTGGATGATTGCCCGCACCGGCATTCAAGATCCGGGTTTTATTGTGTGGGATGAATTTATTGGGCAGTGGATAGCATTATTACTGTTGCCGAAAACATTGCTTTGGTATGCCGTGGGCTTCGCACTATTCCGCTTATTCGATATCGTTAAACGCGGGCCAGTGGGCTGGGCCGATAAAAGCTTCAAAGGTGGCTTTGGTGTGATGTTTGATGACGTGCTTGCAGGTTTGATGGCGATGGGGGTTGGGTATATCGCATTGCGGTTTTTTTGATAGATAGATTTAGCCTAAAGCTTTTATAAATTCATCGGCAGTTATGCCGGCTTGTTTGATAACGCTGGATAGTGTGCCGATTTTAATCTCGCGGTGTAGTGGTACCACACAACCATTTGAACCTCGGCGTAGAATAACATGACTGCCTTTTTGACGGACAGCAACAAAACCTAGTTTCTCTAATGCACGTACAGCTTCCGAACCAGATATATGCGGCAGACTAGGCGGCATGCGCAGTAACTTCAAAGGTAGTCAGCAAAGGCTTGCCATAAGCAACGATTGGAAATTCTTCAAGGTACAGCTCAGTAGCTTCTTGAAGATTAGCCATAGCTTCTTCAATAGACTCGCCTTGTGTTGTTGTTCCTGTTTCAGGATTCAGAGCGATATAGCCACCTTCTTCAGCTGGCATAAGTACGGCAGTTAGTTGCATGATGAAACCTCCTATTTACTTTTTCATATTCTACACTGACTTGATTGGAGGAGTATTCATCGGCCGGTACACGCTTCAAAGGGGGCTTTGGGGTGATGTTTGATGATGTGATTGCGGGATTGATGGCGATGGCGTTGTTGTGGGGGTATGTGTTTCTATTTTCATAATGATTAATTGAATTAGTTATTAATTCTCTCAGTGCGATGCAGCGTGAACTCATCGCTTTGAACTAACATTTCTGCGGAGTATTGTTCAGCCCAAGAGAATAAATTGCTTATATTGAACTCTGATATTGGATTGTTCAGTAAGGCAAAGTCATCACCAAGGTTTTTTGGTTGATTTGCACAATCTACTCCAGAATGCAGTATCGCAATAAATTTAGAGTATTCGGGGTTCAGTAAATTATCTGTCTTGATTTGAGATCCATTTGATTTATTGATTTCTGCTCTGTAGCGATGGTTTGCTTGACCCCATTCCATTGTCCTTGTATCGATTGGAATTTGCAGGTCTCCAATAGGAAGAAATGCTTTAATAAAATAGGGAAGTTCGGATCCATATTTTGCATATGGGATGTTAGCGCAATTAATTGCTAGTATTACTAAATCATCAGCCGATACACGTGATTTTTCTAAGTCAGATTGAATTTTTCTATGCTTTTCTAGCAAGGCGTGAGTAAATCTCAAAATTATCTGTTCGGTTTGCACGGAATGAGCATTACCATCATTGTATTTTAAAACTTCATCTAGGCCTGAGCCTTGGTTTGGGGCTATAGCTTCAATCCAAATCTTACGGCCCTGATGAGAAAAGTAGTATTCAAGACCAAAATTACCAACTTTCGTTAGTTCAAAACCTTTTTTAAGCAATGTACAGGTTAGATACATTTCCCAGTATCTTTGGTGAAAGTTTTTCATTGCATCAGTTCGGAAATTACTATCAGCATAAGGTTGATATTCTTTCCACATTGTCTCGATATTATCTCGGTATTGATTTAAATGAAGTACGTCTCTCAAATTGAGATATGCCTCGCATGCATTGCTACCGCTAAGAAAAAATGAGTTATGCATATTTTTATTTTTAAATTAAGGTCAATGGCGAGGGTAGAAAAATATTGAATTTAGCATTAATCCGGCAAAGTCTTACCCGGATTCAAGATTCCATCGGGATCAAATAATTTTTTAATACCGCGCATGGCGGCAAGTGTGGCGGGGGTGAATGCCTGTGTCATAAACGCGCGCTTAGCTAAGCCAATGCCGTGCTCACCGGATAGCGTGCCGCCCAGTGCCAGCACTTCGGTGAATAATCGTTCGGCGCAGTGTTCTGCATTCGCGGTTTGAGCTGCGTCGGCTTTGTCATACATAATATTGACATGCACATTGCCGTTGCCGATGTGCCCGAAACAGACAATCAATAGACGTTGTTCAACGCTTAAGCGCTCCACAAAACGTACCAGCGCTGGCACTTGCGACACCGGCACAACCACGTCTTCATTGATTTTTCCGGTGGCTAAAGAGCGCAACGCTGGTGATAGTGCCTTACGCGCGGCCATCAATTGCTGTTGCTCGGCATCGTTCTTTGCCACAGAAATATCGATGCAGCCTTCGCCATGCGCTACTTCAGATAATTTCTGCAAAGCTTGCGGCAGTTGTTCGGCATCGCCATCGGTTTCAATCAGTAATAACGCGCCAGCATCCGGTATATCGGCGCCGCCCATATCGCGTGCCAAAGCAATAGCCGTGGCATCCATAAATTCCAACATCGAGGGCGTGTTTGGCTGATTCATCAAACGTGCCACGGCATGTGCAGCTGATTCCACATCGCGGTATAAAGCGCGCAGCAATTGCCGTGTAGCGGGTTTTGGAGTTAGTTTCAGCGTGGCTTCCACCACCAACGCCAAGCCGCCTTCTGAACCAATCAGCAGACGCGAAAGATCAAAACCCGATGCATTTTTGCTGGTCGCTGCGCCAAATTCCACCAGTTCGCCCCTGCCGGTGATGGCTTTCAGCGCCAACACATTATCGCGGGTGGCGCCGTATTTCACTGCGCGCGGGCCGCCGGCATTGCAGGCAATATTGCCACCAATGGAACAAAACGGCGCGGAGGTTGGGTCGGGTGGCCAGAACAAGGAAAACTCTGCCAGTGCGCTTTGCAAGTCGCCATTTAATACACCGGGTTGCACAATGGCGATGCGATCATCGGGCGCAATGCGCACAATCTGATTCATGCGCTCAAAGCTGATCACAATACCATTTGCCACTGGAATGCTGGCGCCCGTGGTGTTAGTACCACGGCCGCGTGCGGTGAGGGGCAGTTTGAATTGCCGCGCTAAATTCACCGCTGCTTGAACGTGTTCAATACACGCTGGCAGCAGCACCATGGATGGATTTTGCCGATACGCCGAATTATCGAATCCATAAGCAATGCAATCGGCCGCGCCAGTTAAAACCGCTTGTTTGCCGAGCGCTTGTTCAAAGGCATTGAAGATTGAACGATCCACGCTAAAACACATCCTGAAAAACGAAGGCGTTTTGAATCCAGTCGATGCGCCAATTATTTTCGGTGCCCGTGAGCAGCACCGCGTCGAAACGACACGGCATGCGTGCAAATTGGGCGTGTTGCTTAAGCCAGCACTGCGCCGCGAGCGCGCATTTTTTCATTTTACGCCGGTCAATCGATTGCGCCGCGCCACCGAATAAATCCGATTTACGTTGCCGCACTTCCACAAACACCAAAGTCTCGCCATCGCGCATCACAATATCCAGCTCGCCAAATTTGTATTGTGCATTGCGCTCAATCAGGCGTAGGCCTTTATTTTGCAAAAAACCCAAGGCACAGGTTTCTGCCAAATGGCCTTGCTGTTGTTTCGGGCTAAGGTTGGCTTGCATTGGCAGTTTGTGGGATGCCGTTCTGAAATACCAACCAAGGCAGGCTGCGTTCAATTTGCCCGTCTGGCTCTAAATGCAAGGTGCCGGTGGCACCATTGATGGCGGTATTCGGGCTATTCAGCCAAGTTTGCAAACGTGTACTAATTAGCCATGCATCTAATCCAAACGCATTCAACCGTGATCCGCCACCACGTGCACTAGGCAATGCTTTCAGCTGCGCCGCATTCACGCCTTGCGTATTGTTTTGCCCCGATAGCCATGGCATTTGCAGAAACAGCACGCCATCAAGTTGGCTATTGGTTTTTGGGTCAGCATTGTCAGTAATTTCGCTGCTAGCATAAACCGGCAATGCGCTGGCACCGTTTAAGGCCAGTGCTGCACGGCTGGTTTTTGCGGCTGTGCCAGACATCAACAACACGATGGCATTGGCGCGGGAAATCCCTTCGGGAAGCGTTGGGTTAATTGAGTTGCCGGCCTCATCTTTGCCGAATTGCGGCGCTAAGGTTTTTGCCAATAGCGTACCGCCAGATTTTGTATAAACTTTTTCAAACGCGGACAGCACGCGCACATTCGACTCGCCAGCCTGATACAGCACGGCGGCTTGCTTGAGGTTTTTACCTAGCAACTGTTCGGCTAATAATTCCCCTTCGCGTTCGGGCGTTAGTGAAAAATTCAATAAAAATTTATTGCTTGGATTTGCCACATTATTTAAGGCTAAAACCGGAACGCCATTTGCCATGTCGGCAATTGCGGCCACTTCCTCTTTACCAATGGGCCCAATCATCATCTGCGCACCATCTTTCAGCGCACGTTGGTAAGCGGCTTTGGCGCCCTCGGCGGTGCCTTGGCTATTGTAAAAACGAATGCTGGGTTTTTGCCGGGTTTCGGCATAGTAGCCGGCTAAAATACCATCGCGGATGGCGTTGCCAGCCACATCCAAACTACCGGTTTGTGGCAGCAACACGGCCAAGCGCTCAGGCGGACGATAATTGCTGTCGGTACTGGCAGGAAAGCCGTCAATCAAATGCGGGTTCAGCCAATGTTGGTTGTGGGCGCGCGCCTCGCTAAGTGGGTCGGTATTCGTCGTGGCGTTTGCTGTGGGTGCGCCGGTTGTTCGTTGCGGTGTTGTGCTGCAGGCAGCCAGCAAACACAGCGCGGTGGTAGCAATCAAAACACGCATAACCCAAATCCCTTTAGCAAACGCTATGATGGTGGCAGTTCTACTTAGGATTTTAGCAATGTTCGCGTTAAAAAAGGGCTGTTTGTACGTGGTTGCCACGCCAATTGGCAATTTAGCCGATTTAAGCCCGCGTGCCCGCGATGTGTTGGCGCAAGTGGATCTAATTTGCGCCGAAGATACTCGCCATACCCGGCAAATGCTGAATGCCATTGGCCTAGAAAAATCTATGCTGGCTTTGCATGATCACAACGAAGCGGATCGTGTGCAGCAGATTTTGGTGCAGTTGCAGGCCGGAAAATGTTTAGCGTTGGTCAGTGATGCCGGCACGCCGCTAATTTCTGACCCTGGCTATCGCTTGGTGCGCGAATTACGCGCAGCGGGTGTGGACATCAGCCCCATTCCCGGGCCATGTGCCGCCATTGCGGCGCTGTCGGTGGCGGGTATTGCCAGTGATCGGTTTAGTTTTGAAGGCTTTCTGCCGCATAAAGCCTCGGCGCGGCGTGAACGGTTGCAGGGGCTGGCCAGCGAGTCACGCACCTTGGTGTTTTACGAAAGCTCGCATCGTATTGAAGAATGTTTAGCCGATATGCAAGCAGCATTCGGCGCTGAACGTGAAGCGGTATTGGCGCGTGAAATCACCAAAATGTTTGAAACCGTGCTGGATGGCAATTTAGCGGCCATCGCCGAGAAAGTGAGTGCGGATGCGAACCAGCGCAAAGGCGAGTTTGTGTTGATTATTGCCGGTGCGCCGGAAGATGAAGACGCCGCACTGCGTGAAGGGCGGCGTTTGTATGCCAAGTTAGTGGAAGTGATGAAGCCTTCACAGGCCGCCAAAATTGCCGCTGATTTAAGCGGTGCACCGCGCAAAGCTTTATACGGTGGCGAATGAAATCCCCCTGCGCTGCGCGCTCCCCCCTTTTATTAAAAAAAGGGGGGGGGTGAGGAAGATTATTCTTTGGATAGTCTCACTTTCATTTTTTTCACATCGTTGCTCAGCAATTCCAAACTGAATCGCCCTTCGGTGAAATTATGTTTTACCAACACGTGATCGCCATCATCGCCTTCAACTTTGAAGTTTTTCGGAAAGGCTTTACGCAACGTTGATTTCACCGCATCCGAGGCATTGCCTTCGCCGGTTCCGTTTTTAATGGCAACCTTCACAATAATTGGCTCGGCATTTTTTTCGGTCATCCGAAATACCAACGTGCCGTCTGATTTAGCGCGATTCTCGAATCGAATCCGCCATTTGTTCGAGTATCTCAACGTGGCGCGGTTAAGTGGCGCTTCCACCATGGCCGGTTTGACGGCTATTGCAGGGGCTGCGTTCGTTCCGGCAGGTGTATCTGCAACGCTTGCAGGTGTAGTGGCTTGTGAAAATACGGCGGTGCTGAACGAAAGCAATAAAGCCGTCAAAGCGAGATGAGTCAGTGATTTCATGTTATTGGCCTTTGTATGGGACGAAAAAATTCATGCCGGGTGGTTTATAGCCCACCTTACAAGCTTTAAACCCACCCTACAAGCCATCTATGCGACAATACGCACGGCGGAGTTGGTCAAGACAACCGCGACCGCAAGGTCGAGGAAAGTCCGGGCTCCACAGAGCAAAGTGCCAGGTAACGCCTGGGCGGCGTGAGCCGACGGCTAGTGCAACAGAAAATATACCGCCGAACGGAGCGCATCAGTAATGATGTGTATGCGTGGTAAGGTTGAAATGGTGGGGTAAGAGCCCACCGCTTGCGGGGTTAACGCCGCAGGGCAAGGTAAACCCCACTTGGAGCAAGGCCAAATAGGCATGCTATGAATCGGCTCGGTTCGCATGCGGGTGTGCTGCTTGAGCTTTGCCGCGAGGCAAGGCCTAGATGAATGGTTGTCCACGACAGAACCCGGCTTACTGACCAGCTCCGCCACTTAATTTGAAATGGTAATTTCGGAAATTCTTGACCCAGTTTTCGTCAAGCTCGCCATGAAAGCCAATCACCGCGTCCACGTCGCAATGTGGGCAGCAAGCGGTTTGGCCGATATCGTATTCGTTGATATCGATCCACACCAACACGTCTTTCGGCAAAAACACGTTTTCGCAATTAACGCACACCGCATTTTCGCATTCGAGCAAATGCTTGCGATTGAAAGAAACACCCGTATTTTGATGCATTGCGCATTGCTCGATGAGTTTTACGCCATTCTACTATTAGCGCCTACGGCTGGCTAGCTTGCATACAGGTATTTGCTTGATTTAGCCGTTTGCCGACAATTTATGCCCTAAATACGCTTATTTCTGAGCAAAAGCTAAATCTAATTGTTGGCTGTCAAATCCTGCTGGCGCATGTCCTTCAGTGGCATAGTGATATAAAACAGCCGTGTAAATTGCTGAAATTGCTGATTTTAATACAATTAGAAGCATTAATCCGAGCAACGCAATAAAGCCAATCGTGCCAGCCAAAATGCCTGAAGCTTGAATGCAAGCAATCACAACCACAACGGACGTTAGCACATAAATAAATGTAATCGCTTTAAAACCCGCCCAAATGCCCAGTGCGCCAAGGATGTTTTCACCCCAGGTTTTTTTCAACAATGTTGCGCTTTCGGCAATAGCGTCCAGCGGGCCAATGGGGCGCGACACGATGAGTGGAATAACAAGTGTGGTAGCCACATTCCATGCCATTCCAGCCATTTTCCCGAGTGTGTTGTTCATGCCACGCTTGCGTCCGGTACGCAACAAAACGCCGACAGTAGCGGCCACAGCGGCATAGCCAAGGATAGGTTTAATATGCGCGCTAGCTACACGAATGCCATCGCCAAAGCTGGGATTGCCGCCGCCAAGTCGAATCAACGCGGCGCCCACCAGCCCTGCATTGAAGTAAAACAACACCATCGACTGGCAAAGATAGAACAGAAAATAAATGATGAGGTTAATAGCGGTAAAACTCTGCTCGAAAAAACCAGCAACAATAAGCGGCAACGCAAATATCGCCAGCACGGCAATGCTAACCAAAGCAGACATGACAGGAAATAGCAGTAATTCGGAATCACTACGCAAAATAGCAAAACAGGATTTCAATAAATCCCAAGCACGCCCGAATTGTTCCATAGCTCTCTCCTTATGAAGCCTAAGTTTGCCATAAATACAGAAAAAAGAGGTGTGTAGGAAGTCATGCCTTTTTAGGGCCGTTTTTTTGCGCAAACTTGCCCATTGGCTTTGCCCAAATTACATAAGGATAAGCCTGTGGATAATTATGGGGATAGATTCGGCCGGTTGGCATAAAAAGGTAAATTTCAACGTAAACAACACATACCGAATGCTTCTTAATCTATTTTCTGAAGTATGGTGCAAACCCTTGATTAGACAAATGAAAGTACTGTGAAAAGTACTTGACAACGCTATGTTGCGATACTACTGTGGGCAAACGAGGGAAATTCTGGTTTTTAGTGGGGAAAAGTGGATATGTTTCAAGGTGAGACCGCAATCAGCATCGATGACAAAGGGCGTTTGGCAATCCCAACGGCCTTTCGTGAGTTGGTTGTGGCTGCTTGTAATAACCGCTTGGTCTTGACTTATAACCCCTACGATTTGGGCTGTTTGTGGATTTACCCTGAATCAGTATGGCAAAGCGTTCGCGATCAAGTCAACGCCTTGCCAAGCGCCAAAAAAGTCCATCGCAATCTGCAGCTTAAGCTTGTTGGCGCCGCCACTTTACTGGAGCCGGATGCCAATGGTCGGGTTTTGTTGCCAGCGAGTCATCGCAATGGCGCTGAAATCGAAAAACGCGCCGTGTTGCTCGGTATGGGCTCAAGGTTGGAATTGTGGAGCGAGCAAGCGCATTTGGCTCAAATTCGACAAGTCATTGTTGAAGAAGAGGTCAGCGACGCCATGCTTGACCTGAGACTGTAACCATGACGCAAGGGACATCTGTGCAGATGCAGACTCCCCGTCACCTTCCTGTCATGTGGAAAGAGGTTATGGACGGCCTGCAAATCAAACAAAATGGCACCTATCTTGATGGTACCTTTGGGCGTGGCGGGCATGCGCGTGGCATCCTTGCACAACTTGGTGCTGAAGGCCGTTTGTTGATTATGGACAAAGACCCAGAGGCGGTGGGTTTTGCCCAACAACATTTTCTTGATGATGCGCGCGTTGCCTTGTATCACGGCTCATTTGCTGAAATGCCTGCTTGGCAAGAAGCGTTGGCAGGCTTAGATGGCGTGTTGTTCGATCTGGGCGTTTCCTCGCCGCAATTGGATGTAGCTGAGCGCGGCTTTAGCTTTCGCCTTGATGGCCCGCTAGATATGCGCATGAACACCGCGCTTGGCGAATCTGCCGCACAATGGCTGGCGCGCGCCTCGGAGAAAGAAATTGCTGAAGTGTTGTGGCTGTATGGTGAAGAAAAAATGAGCCGCAAGATTGCCCGCACATTAGTGGAAAAGCGCCAAGAAACGCCTTTTACTCGCACCGCGCAATTGGCTGAATGTATTGCCAGCATCGTGGGTCGTGGCGACAGCAAAATTCATCCCGCAACACGCAGTTTTCAAGCGATTCGTATATTTATTAACCGCGAACTGGCCGATTTAGAAGCAGGCTTGCAAGCTGCGCATGATTTGCTAAAACCGGGTGGCCGGATAGCAGTGATTAGTTTTCATTCGCTTGAAGATCGTATTGTGAAGCGCTTCATTGCTAAATGTGCCAAAGCACCTGCAGGCGATCGTCGGCGCCCGACTGAATTAGATTTTACCGCCAGTTTAGTGGATGTATCCGGTGCACAAAAAGCCAGTGCAGCCGAATTACATGAAAATCCGCGTGCCCGCAGTGCCGTGCTACGGGTTGCCGAAAAAGTGGGTAAAGTATGAGCGCGCGCTTATTTATTTTAGCCGCCTTGTTGCTTGCCATGCTGTGCAGCGCCATTGCGGTTGTGTTTGCACGCCACAGCCATCGTCAGGCCTATGTTGAAATAAGCAAACTGCAGCGCCAACGTGATGATTTCAACATTGAGTTTCGGCGCTTGCAAACCGAACAGGCGACCGTAGCAGAAACCAATCGCATAGTAAGCATTGCCACTGAAAAACTCAGCATGCATTTTCCGCTGGAAGCCGAAACCACGGTGGTGCAGCCATGAAGATACAAACCCGCAGCACACAACCACGCGCTCGTTTGGTATGGATTGTGGGCGTGTTGCTGTTCTGCGGTTCGGTGGTGGTGGCGCGCGCTGCCTATATGCAGTTAATCACTAAAGATTTCTATCAGCGTGCCGGCAATGAGCGTTTTTTGCGTGAAGTACCGATTGCCACCACACGCGGCATGATTACCGATCGTAATGGCGAGCCGTTGGCGGTATCTAGCCCCGTTGAATCGATTTGGGTGAACCCAAAAGAAGTACTGGTAGATGCGAAGCGTATACCGGAACTGGCTATGTCTTTAGATTTGCCCGTTGATGAGCTAACGCTAAAGTTGGCACAAAAGAAAGACAAACAATTTATGTATCTGCGCCGGCACATGAATCCGGATGCGGCCAAAGCCGTGATGGATCGGGCTATTCCCGGCGTATACAGTAGCCGTGAATTTCGCCGTTTTTATCCGCACCGTGAAGTGATGGCGCAAGTGTTGGGCTTCACCAATCTGGATGAGCACGGCGTGGAAGGCATGGAGCTGGCTTATGACGATTGGCTGACAGGAACGCCCGGCAAGCAAAAAATTATTCGCGATCGTCGCGGCCGTATCGTTGAAAATGTCGATTTAATTCAAGCGGCAGTAAATGGTAAAGATTTAGCTTTATCGATAGATCGCCGCATTCAATATTTAGCGTATTCCGAATTAAAGAAAGCGGTGCTTGAAAACCAAGCGCGTGCTGGCTCGGCGGTAGTGTTGGATATTGCCAGTGGCGAAATTTTAGCTATGGTGAATTACCCGTCCTACAACCCAAATTCACGCGCTGTTATTTCGCCGAGTTTGCGCCGCAATGCCGCAGTAACCGATGTGCTTGAGCCCGGTTCAACCATTAAGTCGTTTACCGTTGCGGCTGCATTGGAAGACGGCATCGACCCCAATATGTTGATTGCAACGGGTCCGGGTAAATATAAAATTGCGAATCACTATGTGTCCGACACCCATGAATACGGCCCAGTGGATATGCGTCGGTTGTTGGTGAAGTCGTCAAATATTGGTGCAGCAAAACTCGCCGCCATGATGACCAGTAAGCATATGTATGATGTGCTAACGCGCTTTGGCTTTGGCGAAAAAACCGAATCAGGATTTCCCGGTGAGTCGTCGGCGGTGTTATCGGCACCCAACAAATGGGGCCCCGTTGAAAAAGCCACCATAGCGTATGGCTATGGCTTATCCGTCACGCCTTTGCAGATAGCGCAAGCCTATGCAACGCTTGCTAATAATGGTGTTCGGGTTAGTCCGACGTTTATTAAAGGCGGGCAAACTGAAAAACACAAAGCCATTGATCCGCTGATTGCCTCGCAGGTCTTGCATATGTTGGAAGGTGTTACCAGTGCTGAAGGCACAGCCTCACGTGCATCCGTAAAAGGCTATCGAGTGGCGGGCAAAACCGGCACCTCGCGCCGCGCGGTGGGTGGTGGCTATGAGAAACGCTATATTTCGTTATTCGCCGGAATTGTGCCGGTTGAGAAGCCACGATTTGCGATGTCGATTGTTATTCACGAGCCCTCTGGCGGTGCGTATTACGGAGGATTGGTGTCTGCGCCCGTGTTTCATAATGTGATGGATGGAACGCTACGTTTAATGGATGTGCCGCCAGATAATATTGAGCAATGGTATGTCGATAAAACCAAGGCATTGCCTAAACCCGTGGTCATTGTTGATGAAGATTTG
>JAYTVJ010000106.1:0-4800 GCA_043744535.1 Arenimonas sp. | reverse complement strand
AAGCCAGCCGCACAGCCCACCGGGTTCGGAAATTCAATGCCAAACGCCTTGGTTTTTAAAGGCTTTGGTTTAGCCGCCAACAACGGATTCAAACCGGTGCGATAAGCGGCTTCCAAGCCGGCCATGCCCAATTCATGGGCGCGTTCAGCATCTAGTTGAAACAGCAGTGAGCGGGCTAAACCATACATAGATTAGAAATCGAATTTAATGCCTTGGGCCAACGGCAGGGAATCGGAATAATTGATGGTATTGGTTTGCCGGCGCATATAGACTTTCCATGCATCCGAACCCGATTCACGGCCACCACCGGTTTCTTTTTCGCCGCCAAAGGCACCGCCAATTTCTGCGCCGCTGGTGCCAATATTGACGTTTGCAATACCGCAATCGGAGCCTGAACAGGCCAAGAATGCTTCGGCCGCTTTCAAGTTTTGGGTAAAGATGGCAGAAGACAAGCCTTGTGGCACGGCATTTTGCATATCCATGGCTTCATCAAGGCTGGCAAACGGCATCACATACAAAATCGGTGCAAAGGTTTCGGCTTGCACCACCGCATCGGCGTTTTTGATATTGCCGATAAGGGTGGGCAACACAAAATTGCCACGGCCTTCAATCGCGCTGCCGCCAGAAAGCACCGTGCCACCGGCTTTTTTCGCGCCATCAATGGCATGTAAGAATTGTGCAACGGCTTCTTTGGAATTCAGCGGGCCCATTAAGGTAGTGGCTAAGCCGGGGTCGCCAATTTTGCTTTCGACTTGCTTGTAGGCTGCCACCAATTTTTCAACCACCGAATCGTAAATCTTTTCGTGCACAAACAAGCGGCGCGTGCTGGTGCAACGCTGCCCAGCAGTGCCCACTGCGCCAAACACAATGGCCGGAATAGCCAGTTTCATGTCGGCGCTTTCATCAAGAATAATGGCATTGTTGCCGCCCAGTTCCAGCAAGCTGCGGCCCATGCGTTGCGCTACGCGCTCGCCCACCATACGGCCAACATGGGTTGAGCCGGTGAAGCTGATTAACGGAATGCGTTTGTCATCCACAAAGCCTTGCGCCACGTCAGTGCCGGCATCGTTGAATAAAAAGAAAATATCCGGAAAGCCGGCTTTGTTCAACGCTTCATTACAGATCTTTAAGGATGCAACGGCCGAGAATGGCGTTTTAGGCGAGGGCTTCCAGATGCAGATGTCGCCGCAAACGCCGGCTAAAAAAGCGTTCCACGCCCACACTGCAACAGGGAAATTGAAGGCAGAAATGATGCCCACTAAACCTAATGGATGGTATTGCTCATACATACGGTGGCCCGGGCGTTCGGAATGCATGGTCAGGCCATACAGCTGACGCGAAAGACCCACCGCGAAATCGGCGATATCGATCATTTCCTGGACTTCGCCATCGCCTTCTGGCTTGATTTTACCCATTTCTAACGCCACTAAAGAACCCAGCGCATCTTTGTTAGCGCGCAGCGCTTCGGCGCACAAACGTATGGCTTCTCCGCGTTTAGGGGCAGGCATGCTGCGCCACACTTTAAAAGCAGCCTGCGCGCGCTCAATAATGAGTTCATAGTCCGACGCGCTCGAAGCATACACGCGGCCAATAACCTCGCCAGTACTCGGATTAACCGGTTCAAGCACGCCAGCATCGGTGGTTTTAGACCATTCGCCGCGCCCTAAGTAGGTGCCAGATTCGCTGGCAGTTAGGCCAAGTGCGTGCAAGACAGGGTGGGTCATAAGGGCTCCGATCAAATAAGTAAAGCCAATATTTTACCTTATTTGTTGATTATTCGGGGTTTTCGCTGGCATAGCGGGCTTTGCCGAGTATTAACAAAACTAAAAATCGTATTAAAACCTGTAGGGTGCCCAAGCTGTTGAAAACACGGCATACTCGAGTATTAGTAAGTTTAATAATGTGAGCAGTTTTGTCATGAAAGTATTAAAATTTGGCGGCTCGTCTTTGGCGTCTTTGGAAAGATTCAACGATGTGTCGCGAATTGTGCAACAACAGTCTTTGCAGCAGCCGCTAATTGTGGTGTTGTCAGCCCCGCAAGGCGTGACCAACAGTTTGCTGCGATTGGTGACACAGGCCCAGATTGACGCGCCTTACCAAACAGAACTGCAGCAGCTTCGCACGCGCTTGCTGGAATTGGTGCAGCAAACACAGGCTTTTATTGATGCCGAGGCGTTTACCGCATTGCACACGTTCACCGTGCAACATATTGAAACCATCAGCCAGTATGTGCAGGGCATTCGTTTGTTATCCACTTGCCCAGACAGCATTCAAGCCAAAATTTTGGGCGCTGGCGAGCAATTCAGTGTGCAATTAATGCGGGCCTTATTGCAAGCCATGCACATTCAATCGCAAATACTCAATGCCGTGCAGTTGGTGAAAAGCCAAGGCGATTATTTGAATGCCGTGGCCGATATTCCTGCTACGCAAGCGGCCTTTTCAAACGTCGATTTCTCTGCAGACACTCGCGTTTGGCTGATGGCGGGTTTTGTGTCTAGCTTGCCAAATGGCGAGCAGGCCTTGCTTGGCCGAAATGGTTCGGATTACTCGGCGGCCATTATTGCGGCCGGCGCGCACGCCAGTGCCTGCGAAATTTGGACTGATGTGGATGGCGTGTACAGTGCCGACCCAAGGCAGGTTAAGAACGCAAAATTGATTGAACAACTCAGCTATGCCGAAGCCATGGAGCTGTCGTATTTCGGTGCCAAAGTGCTGCACCCCAAAACGATTGGGCCCTTGGCGCAAGCCGGTATTCCTTGCACCATTAAAAATACTTTAAACCCCAGTGCGCCTGGCTCCTGCATTGGCAGTGAAAGCGATGCCGATTTAGTGAAAGGCATTTCCAGTTTAGAAAATTTAGCGCTTATCACGGTATCGGGCCCGGGCTTGAAGGGCGTGGTAGGTATGGCCTCGCGGGTGTTTGCGGCAATGGCGCAAGAAAAAGTGTCGGTGAATTTAATTACCCAATCGTCGTCGGAATTTTCCATTAGCTTTTGCATTGCACAAGAAGATTTAACACGCGCAACAGGCGTTTTAGAAAATGAATTTGAATTAGAACTGCAGGCGCATTTGCTCGACCCGCTCAGCATCGACACCGATATGGCGATTGTCAGCCTGGTGGGCGATGGCATGCGTCAACAAAAAGGCATGGCGGCAAAATTCTTCGCCTCCTTAGCGCAAGCGCGGGTGAATGTGGTGGCCATTGCGCAGGGTAGCTCGGAGCGCTCCATTTCTGCGGTGATTAAGCAGAAATCCTGTGCTGATGCGGTGAAAGTGTCGCACGAGAATTTCTTTACGCACGTGCCAAGCATCGATGTGTTTCTGGTGGGCTGTGGCGTGGTGGGTAGCGAATTGTTGGCGCAGATTCACCAGCAAAAACAATTTTTAGCCGAACGGCAAGTGCGTTTAACCGTGTATGGCATTGCCAATTCCAAGCAGTTGTTGCTGAATGCTGACGGTATTGAGTTAAGCCAATGGCAGCAGGAAATTGCTGCTGCAACGCAGCCGTTTTCGGTGCAGGCTTTAGCGCAATTTGTGCAAGACAACCACCTGACCAACCCTGTGCTAGTGGATTGCACCAGTGCCGAAGCATTAGCCGCATTGTACGTCGATTTTTTAGCGGCCGATTTTCATGTGGTCACCCCAAACAAAAAAGCTAACACCTCAAGCATCGAGTATTACCATCAGCTACGCGCCACCGCGCAAGCACATCGGCGCCGCTTTTTGTATGAAACCACGGTGGGCGCTGGCTTGCCGGTGATTGATACCTTGCAAGGCCTATTCAGTGCTGGCGATAAACTGGTGTCGTTCGAAGGCATTTTATCGGGCTCGTTGTCGTATATTTTTGGCTTGCTGGAGCAAGGCTTGCCCTTGTCGGAAGCCACTGAGAAAGCCAAAGCGCTGGGCTTTACCGAGCCTGATCCGCGCGATGATTTATCCGGTATGGACGTAGCGCGTAAATTGCTGGTGATGGCACGCGAAGCCGGCTTAATGCTGAATTTGGACGATGTGCAGATTGAATCGGTTTTGCCGAATGGCTTTGCTGAAGGCTTGCCAGTTGCAGCGTTCATGGCAAAACTGCCCGAGCTAAATGCCCAGTTTGCCGAGCGAGTTGCAAAAGCCGATTCGGAAGGCAAGCTGTTACGGTATATTGGCGAGATTCAAAACGGCCAGTGCAAAGTGGCCATTAAAGCGCTTGATAGCAACCATCCGTTGGCGAAAGTTAAAGATGGCGAAAATGCCTTGGCCATTCAAACCCAATACTATCAGCCCATTCCATTTGTGTTGCGTGGCTATGGCGCAGGCGCTAAAGTAACCGCTGCAGGTGTGTTTAGCGACATCATGCGCACTTTGGGTTGGCAGCAAGAGATTTAAATCATGACGCGTTATTATGCACCGGCCTCAACAGGCAATTTTTCGATTGGCTTCGACTTACTCGGCGTAGCCCTAGAGCCAGTATCGGGCATTCTGTTAGGCGATGTGTTGGACATAGAAGGCGAAAGTGTTGATTTTTCTCTGCGTCAATCGGGCCGTTACGTGCATCAGTTGCCAAGCAATCTGGATGAAAATCTGGTGCGCATTTGCTTTCGCGCCTTCGAACAAAAAATAGCAAAACCATTGCCGAATTTAGTCGTGCATCTTCAGAAAAATTTGCCGGTTGGCAGTGGGCTTGGCTCAAGCGCATGCTCTATTGCCGTGGCATGTTATGCCTTCAATGAATACTTTAATCGGCCACTGACTACCGCGCAACTTCTGCAATTAATGGCCGAGTGTGAAGGCGGTGTAAGCGGCTCTGTGCAT
>JAYTVJ010000105.1:0-17857 GCA_043744535.1 Arenimonas sp. | reverse complement strand
CCACTAAAAATAGTGTGTTCGCCAGCTTCCAGTGGGTTTTCATAGGCGCTCCAACTCTGTGCAAAATGCATGTGTATTTCATTATAGACACGATGTGGCTCAAATCAAGGATGCTCGGCCTCTATGCCAGAGGCTTCATGTTTGGCTAAATAAATGCCACTGGCCACAATAATCCCCGCGCCGATGAAAACACGAAGTCCGGGAACCGTTTGCCATATCAGCAAATCCAGCCCCAAACCCCACACCAAGGCCGAATACTCAAACGGCACAATGGTGGCCGCTGGTGCCGCTTTAAACGCCTCGGTGATGGCCAGTTGTCCAATAAATCCGCTAATTGCTAATGCCGATAACAGCCAATAATCCTCGACCAGCACGGGTGTCCATACGGCCCACGCAAAACCACTTGCACCGCATGCCACACCCAACATCAACCAAAACACCATACTCTCCGAGCTATCGGTTCGGCTGAGCATGCGCACGCTAATTGCTGAAAATGAATAGCATGTGGCTGAAATCAAAATGGCTAGCCCAGCCAAGCTAATAATGCCCGCGCCGCTCGGTTTCAACACCACCAACACACCAAGCAAACCCACGGCAATAGCCACCCAACTGGCATGCGATACTTTTTCGCCTAAAAGTGGAATTGAAAGCGCAGCGATTAATAACGGTGAAATGAAAAACAAGGCATAAGCCTCAGTGAGCGGCAATGTTTTTAAGGCAAAAGCGAAACTGCACAGCATGGTAATGCCCAGACCAACACGGAACAGGTGCAAGGGCCAGCGCACCTTGAGCAGCGTTGGCCACGCTTTGCGCCAACTAACATAAATAATAATCAGCGGCATGGAGGTCAAGGCGCGTAATGCCGTTACTTGAATGGCTGGATAATGCGAAGACAGCGCTTTCATTACCGCATCCATCAAGCTGAAGAAAATGACCGCGGTAAGCATCATTAAGATTCCGCGCCGTTTGTTGTCGTTTTTGCTGTGCTCTTTCATACCCCATGATTGCACAACCCGGCATTTACGTTCACACTTATTGCATTATTTTGGAGGTTGTATGCCATCGTTTGATATTGTTTCAGAAGTAGACACGCACGAATTAACCAATGCCGTGGACATTGCCAACCGCGAGCTGAAAAATCGCTTTGATTTTAAGAATGTTGATGCCCGCTTTGAGCTAGATGGCTTTGTTGTTACCCAGCAAGCTCCGAGTGATTTTCAATTGCAACAGATGCTCGATATCCTCAAAGCACGGTTGATAGCGCGCGGCATTGATTCCCGTTGCATGGACATTGGCGAGCCAGAAGTGAATTTGGCTACCGCTAAGCAGAAAGTGACGCTGAAATCTGGCATTGAACAGAAAACCGCCAAGAAGATTGCGGCGGCGCTAAAAGAAGCCAAACTGAAAGTGGATTCGCAGATCAACGGCGAGAAGCTGAAGGTGATGGCCAAAAAGCGCGATGATTTACAAGAGGCTATCGCCTTGCTGAAGTCCAAAGATTTTGAATTGCCGCTGCAGTTCGAGAATTTTAGGGATTAATGTGCGTAGTTAATGATGTCTACTCACACTTTATTAAACATTGCGGGAATACTGCAAACTACGGTGCCGGTTATTTCCTTAATCGCCTATCTGCCACAATGGAAAAAGCTAGTTGATACTAAATCAAGCAAGGATATTTCGCTCCGATCATGGAGTATTTGGATTGTTTCATCGTCCATTTCGCTGTTCTATGCGATTGCTTTATACCGTTACACCGGAAAAGGCATCCCACTGGTGTTTGCATCCGCCGCTGGCTTACTGTTCGTACTGATTACAGTCTATTTGACGGCGCGGTATAGAAATCGCAATCAAACGTAGGGGCGGGTCCTAGACCCGCCCAATGATGATTTATGTTTAACCATGGGCTCGTTTTTTGATGTTGGACGGGTCTAGGACCCGCCCCTACATGATCCATTCGGTTTATTTCGTCATCAAATCCTGATTTTCCTGCAACCACAGCATGGAAGAATGCACGCGGTCGTAGCCGCTTGGATGGTCGTAGAAAATGATTTCCTCCCATTTGCCAGGGTGGATTTTCCGGTAGGTGCTTAGCCGCATGGCGGCTGTGGCAAAACCGTGCGGTTCACGCGCCGAATTCAAACCGTATAAATCCGCTTCTTTTTCCGCCTGCCGGGTTATTGAATTGGTCACTGGCGTGAGCACTAAGAAAAACAAACTGAATACCGCCACGGCAATCGGTAACGCAGCGGGGTCGGTTCGCTCGCTGATGCCATATTTAACGCCAAAACGCGCGATCACTTTGTCTAGCACGGTATGCACGAACCAAAAGCCAAACATAATCAGAATGCTCATGTAAACGGTTAAGCGAAGGCTATGGTTGAGCACGTAATGGCCCATTTCGTGGCCCATCACGGCTTTGATTTCTGGTAGCGAGGTTTTGTTCAACAGATTATCGTTCAGACTAACTTGCGTAGTGCCTGCAAACCCCGAGACATTGGCACTCACGCGTGTGGTTTGTTTGGATGCATCAAAGAACACCACATTATCGGTTGGAATTTGATTGGCGCGTGCCAAAGAAAAGATGACCGATTTCACTGGGCCTTCTGGCAGGGGTTTGTAATCGTTGAATAAGGGCGAAATAAATACCGGCGCAATCATGCCGAGTACTAAGATCACGACAAAGCCGGCCAAACCAGCACTGAGCCACCAACGATCGCCGAGTTTGCGCACGGCGGTGAATAAGCCAGCAATAATCCACGGCAGAATAATTAGGCTAATCAATAGGCTTTTACCACCCTCGGCAAACCAGCCAGCTAAACTCAAATTAGACAATCCGTACGCATGTTCGCGGTAGAAATCGGTATACAAAGCCAGCGGCAAACCCAGCAAAGTGCCTGCTATCACCCAAAGAGCGGCATAAATGGCGGTATACAGCCACGGCCGGTGACTGATCCGTTTTGCCACATCGCGTAATTTTTGTGAAAGACCCGTGGCAATAAACACCACACAAATTAACAGCCCATACAGAAAGCCCCAAAGTTGTAGCCAGTAGCCACCTTCGAAATACGCGTCTGACTGCGCGCGCTGTTCTGGGCTAAGCAAGGCAATATAGGATTCAGTGGCTTTATCCACATCAAAGCCCGGGCCAGGCTGCGCTGCTTCCGGCACGATAAGCCCAGCTGGCAACTCGCGTGCACCAGGCGCGGAATTTTGTGCCACGCAATAACCACTAAATAAACAGATTGCAAAAAATAAAACCAGCAACTTACGCATACAGCCACTCCCCAAGACAAGTGCCTACATGGTACAACATGTGCATCGTAGGGGCAGGTCCTAGCCCCGCCCAACATCAACAACCCCGCCCATCGTATTGCGCATTTAGATCAGGGCGGCCACAGGGGGCCGCCCCTACATTAAACCAACGCACCCCACAACGTGCGCGCACTAACGCCAATAATCAGCAAGCCTACAATAAACATCATTGGTCGATGGGGAATTTTTTTAGCCACAAATCCCGCTATGGGAGCGGCGAATACGCCGCCAAGCGCTAATGCCAACACGATATGCCAGTGGCTAATACCGATGGTAGCGATAAAAACTGCCGAAGATGTGATTGTCACGAAAAACTCAACCGCATTGACAGTGCCAATGGTGTAACGGGTGTGGTTGCCGCGCGCTAGAAGCGTGGAGGTAACGATGGGCCCCCAACCACCGCCGCCAATCGAATCAATCAAAGCGCCAAAAAAGCCCAATGGGGCAACATTCTTGGTTACGTGTATCGGGTTGATTTCTGCAAACGATTTCACCAACACATATAAACCCATCAGCATTAAATATCCAGCGATATAGGGTTTTAGTACTTCGCCATTTAGTTCAGTTAATACATATGCGCCGATGGCAGCTCCCAGCATGCCGGGGATCACTAAGCGCTTGAATAACGGGCTATGCACATTGCCGAAGCTGTGGTGCGAAATAGCCGATGCACCGGTGGTGAAGGTTTCCGCGAAATGCACGGTGGCGCTGGCGGTTACTGGCGGCAAGCCAGCGGCTAGTAAGAATGAGCTGGCCGTTAAGCCGTATGCCATGCCTAAGGCGCCATCCACTAACTGGGCGGCAAAGCCAATCAGCATGAACAAAAGGAACTGATTATCAATGAAATCGGGCATGCAAAATCACTTACAGAAAAGAGGGCGGCGGTTTTCGGTGCTGTAACCCACTTGAAGTCTACCCGAAAATTGTTTGAATCATGCTCACACAAACCACAAAGCGGTGGAAATAAGCGAATGGCATATGCAAATAACCAAAGATAATTTCCGTTGCTAACCCACGCTGTCTATCATCAATCCATAGCCAAAACAGACGCATGATATGCACGCAACACTCGCTAACGCCCTTACTTCGCCGCTTTCAGATGAGCGCGCCAGCCTATTGCTGCGCTTAACAGACGGCTTAGAGCCGGCGGCATTGCAGTGGCTTTCCGGCTATACCGCGGGCCTTGCCGCGCAGCAGCCTGCTGTTAAAACCGGCCAATTGCACGCTGTTCCTGTACAAGCAATACAAACCGAGGCGCGCTTAACCATAGTGTATGGCAGCCAAACCGGCAATGCCCGTCGTGAGGCAGAAGCCCTCGATGCCGAAGCGCGTGCGCAAGGCTTAGCCACGCGCCTATTACGCGCCGATGCCTATCCATTAAAAGAATTGGCTAGCGAGCGTTTGTTAACGGTTATTATTAGCACCCAAGGCGATGGCGATCCGCCCGATGACGCCATCGCATTCGTTGAATTCATTGCAGGGCGCCGTGCACCGGCATTGCCTGAATTGCAATTTGCTGTATTGGGTTTGGGCGACTCCAGCTATCCGCTGTTTAATGCGGTGGCGAAGAAAATTGATGCGCGTCTTGCTGAGCTCGGTGGCACTCGGCTTTCCAAGCTTGCTGAAGCCGATGTGGATATTGCACAGGTATCCAATCCTTGGCGCCAGCACGCGCTTGTTCAAGCCAAAGAACTGCTGCAGGCCAGCAAGCCCTCGGCTTTTGTGACCACACTGCGCCCTGCTCTCGCGTTGCAGCCCTACAGTAGAGACCGGCCGTATGCGGCTGAATTGCTGAACAATCAACGCATTACCGGCCGTGCTAGCGCGCAAGATATACGCCATCTAGAAATTGCGCTCGGCGAGCAGCTTAGCTACGAGCCAGGCGATGCCTTGGGTATTTGGCCACGTAACGATGTAGCGCATGTTACTAGCTTACTGAACACCCTGGGCTTACCCGCTGATGAATCAATCAGCATTGGCGAACAAAACCATTCACTGCAAGAGTGGCTGAGTAGTCAGCGTGAAATCACTCGGCTGAGTAAGGCCTTCTTGCAACAACATGCTGAACGCGCCAACTCACCCGAATTAAATGCTTTGCTTGCCTCTGATAATGCGCAAGCCATTGCCGCATTCCTTAGCCAACAACACGTGGTTGATGTGCTTCGCCAACACCCAGCAACGTGGAGTGCAAGTGAGCTTGTACAGGCACTTCGGCCCATGACGCCGCGTTTGTATTCAATTGCCTCCAGCCAAAAAGCGGTGGGTCATGAAGCGCATTTAACGGTTGCGCTGGCGAACTATGCCCGTGAATCAGGGCAAGCGTTTGGTGTTGCATCTGGGTATCTATCGCAGCAACAAGAAGGCGATACGCTGCCTGTTTTCATCGAACGCAATGAACGCTTTCGTGTGCCGCAAGATACGTCGCGCGATATTTTGATGATTGGCCCAGGCACCGGCGTGGCGCCGTTTCGTGGCTTCGTGCAAGAACGTGTTGAAACCGGTGCCAGTGGCAAAAATTGGTTGTTGTTCGGTGCGCGACACGCTGAATCACAATTCCTGTATCAATTGGAATGGCAAGACGCCTTGAAAAAAGGCCAACTGCATCGTTTGGACTTAGCGTTCTCGCGTGACCAAGCCGAGCGCGTGTATGTGCAACAACGCCTGCGTGAACAGGCTGCAGCTGTGTATGCCTGGTTGCAAAATGGCGCACATGTGTATATTTGCGGTGCGATTGCGATGGGCAAAGAGGTGCAACACACTTTAATTGAGATTGTTAGCCAACAAGCCGCTATCTCACTTGAGGATGCAAAAGACTACATCAGCCAACTGCAACAAAATGGTCGGCTTGCCAAGGATGTCTACTGATGAGCACGCCTACATCAACAACTGAATTATCAGCCGTTGAAAGGCTGAAAGCGGGCAGCAATGGCTTACGTGGCACTTTACTGGATAGCCTAGCCGACCCAATCACCGGCGCGCTGCGCGAAGGCGATGCGCAACTATTGAAATTTCACGGCAGCTACCAACAAGACGACCGCGATGTGCGCGAAGAGCGTCGCAAGCAAAAACTCGAACCAGCCTACAGCTTTATGATTCGCACCCGTTTGCCGGGCGGCGTGGCAACGGCTCAGCAATGGCTGGATTTAGATGCACTCGCCACACAATACGGTAATGGCAGCCTGCGCTTGACCACGCGCCAAGCATTCCAAATTCACGGCATTATTAAACGCAATCTGAAACCCACCATTGCGGCCATCAACCAAAGCTTAATGGACACCGTGGCAGCTTGCGGCGATGTGAATCGCAATGTGATGGCCAGTGCTAATCCGGTGCAATCCAATGCGCATGCCGAGGTACACGCTACGGCAGTGGCGCTCTCGGAACACTTACTGCCGCACACCCGTGCGTATCACGAAATTTGGCTAGACGAAAAAAAGATCGTAGGTCGTGACGAATCTGAGCCGGTTTACGGCCCTACCTATTTACCGCGCAAATTCAAGATTGGTATTGCCGTGCCACCCATCAACGATGTGGATGTGTTTAGCCAAGATTTGGGCTATATCGCGATTATCGAACACGGCGAATTAGTGGGCTACAACCTTTTGGCCGGCGGTGGCATGGGCAGCACACATGGCGATGCACGCACTTACCCGCGTTTGGCCGATGTGCTGGGTTTTATCCGCCCCGAGCAAGTGATTGCGGCGGCCGAAGCGGTGCTAAGCACGCAGCGCGATTTTGGCAACCGTAGCGATCGCAAATTATCGCGTTTGAAATACACCATCGATTCGCGTGGACTCGATTGGTTTATTGCAGAAGTTGAACAACGCTTAGGCGAGCCACTTGCACCAGCACGCGCCTTTACATTCGAACACAATGGCGATCGCTTCGGCTGGGTGCAGGGTGTTGAGGGTTTATGGCATCTTACGCTTCGGATTGAAAGCGGCCGCATTGTGGATAGTGAAAAACAGCGTGCACTGACTGGCTTGCGCGAGATTGCTAAAATCCATAGCGGTGATTTTCGATTAACACCCAATCAAAATTTAATTATTGCTTCGGTGCCAGAACAACAACGCGCAGCCATTGATGCGCACGTGGCCTTGTATGGTTTGGATAATTACCAGCATAGCAGCGCCATGCGTTTACATGCGCTGGCCTGCGTGGCATTCCCCACTTGCACCTTAGCGATGGCCGAAGCGGAGCGCTACTTGCCGGATTTTCTCAGCAAAGTTGAACTAATGCTGGAAACCTATGCATTGCAGGATGCGCCAATTTTACTGCGTATTTCCGGCTGCCCAAACGGTTGCTCGCGGCCGTATTTAGGCGAAATTGCTTTAGTTGGCAAAGCGCTAGGGCGCTACAACCTGCACGTAGGCGCCGATTTCCAAGGCCGGCGCTTAAATCGCTTGTATCAGGAAAATGTTGATGAAGCAGGCATTCTGGCAACGCTGCAACCTTTATTACAAAGCTATGCCGAGCAACGATTCAGTGCAGAAGCCTTTGGTGATTTTTTGTATCGAACCGGTGTGTTGGCCACCCCAACTGCCATTGCTGTGGAGCTTGTACCATGACCTTTCCCGATTTAGTTTCTGTGGCTGAAGACAGCCGCGCCCGTGCTGATTTGAATGTTTGGCTAAGCCAGCAAACCGCTGAACACCGCGTAGCATGGGCATTGGAATCGCTGGCCGGACAACATGCAATGTCGTCCAGTTTCGGTGCGCAAGCGGCTGTGCTGTTGCATATGCTCACGCAGCAACGCGCGGATTTACCCGTCATCTTGATTGATACCGGCTATCTTTTCCCAGAAACTTACCGCTTTGTTGATGAGCTGCAAAACCGCTTACATTTGAATTTGAAGGTATATGCACCGAAAGTGAGTGGCGCTTGGAACGAAGCGCGCAACGGCAACCTATGGGACGACGGCACAGAAGGCATTTTGCGCTACAACCAAATCCACAAAGTGGAGCCGATGCAACGCGCCCTGAAAGAACTCAATGTGCGCACCTGGTTTGCCGGTTTGCGCCGTGCACAATCCAGCACACGCGCCGACATCGATTTTCTGGAATTGCGCGACGGGCGGTGGAAAATACATCCGCTGGCCGATTGGAACGATCGCGATATCTTCAATTACCTAAAAGCGCACGACCTGCCCTATAACCCACTTTGGCATGAAGGCTATATATCGATTGGCGATACGCACACCACCAAACGCTGGCAGCCCGGCATGCGCGAAGAAGACACACGTTTTTCCGGCTTGCTACGCGAATGCGGCATTCACGTTTAAGCGTATGAGCGATTCACTATTCCCACTATTCGCAAATCTGCAAGGCCGCTTGGTTTTGGTAGTTGGCGGCGGCGCAGTTGCTGTTCGAAAAATTACCGCCTTGCGTGCAGCTGGCGCACGCGTGCGTGTGGGTGCGCCGGAATTGGCTGATGAGCTGCTTGTTCTGCTTGAAAAAAACCAGATTGAATTCATCGCCGGGCGCTTTCAAGACTATTGGCTGGATGATGTTTGGCTAGCAGTTGCAGCCACCGATGACGTGTTGGTTAACCAAGCCGTTGCGAAAGCGGCAGAAACACGGCACATGTTTGTGAATGTGGTTGATGATGCCGAATTATCAAGCTACCAAGTGCCTTCGGTGATTCACCGCGGTCCGTTGCAAATTGCCATCTCCAGTGCTGGAGCTGCGCCCATGTTGGCGCGGCATATTCGAGAAAAACTGGAAGCGCAGTTTGATGAGTCGTATGGCTATTTAACTGAAATACTAGAGCGAAATCGGCAACGTATCCGCAACCATCTGCCGGTACTTTCTCAGCGCCGCCGTTGGTTTGAAGCGCTGTTAAAAGGCCCGATTCTATCAACATTGCGGCAACATCAATTCATTAAAGCCGAGCAAATTTTATTTACGGCATTAAGCCAACAGCAAACGATTAACACGCAAGGCTCAGTGGCTTTAGTGGGTGCTGGGCCGGGCGATGCGGGCTTGCTAACGCTGCGTGCCTTACGTTTATTGAACGAAGCCGATGTGATTTTGCATGATCGATTGGTGAGCAAAGAGGTATTGGCCTTAGCGCGCCGCGATGCTGAATTTATCGAAGTGGCTAAGCAGGCCGGCCATCATCACACCACCCAAGACGGCATTCATGCTTTATTGCTTGAACATGCCAAGGCCGGTAAGCGCGTGGTGCGCTTGAAAGGCGGCGATCCATTTATCTTCGGGCGCGGTGGCGAAGAATGTGAAGTGTTGCGTGCTAATCATATTCCGTATGAAGTGGTGCCGGGCGTTACTGCGGCCTTGGCCTGCGCTGCCTATGCCGGCATTCCATTAACGCACCGTGATTATGCACAATCACTGCGTTTTGTCACTGCGCATTGCCAGAAATCGGAAGACAGCTTGGACTGGCAACAATTGGCCGCAGAGAAACAGACGCTGGCAATTTATATGGGCGTTACTGGGCTTGAGCGTCTGCAGGATAAATTACTGGAACATGGCCGACAACCAAATACGCCATTTGCATTGGTAGAAAATGGCACACGCCCCGAGCAACGCATAATCACTGGCACGCTGGCTAATCTTTCCGAACGCGCCTTGTTGCATAACGTGCAATCGCCGACACTATTGATTATTGGTGAAGTGGCGGCATTAAGCGAACGCCTATATTGGTTTGGCGCAGAACCGCTGACTGAAAAACGTTTAGAAGCAACTGCAAAAAAACAGGCTGCATAAAATAGCCCACCATTTAGATGGTGGGCTATAATTCTATGCGTACGATTTGTAAGGGCGTATCGCGATACGCCCCTACAGAGAACGTGTACTTACGGTATCAGCACCGTATCAATAACATGAATGACGCCATTGCTGGTTTTAATATCGGTAGCGGTGACATTTGCATTATTGACCTTTACGCCTTTGGTTGTGTTGATTGTCACTGATTTACCATTAACTGTTTTGGCGGATTTCAGTTTAACCACATCAGCAGCCAATACTTTGCCAGACACCACATGGTAGGTAAGGATTGCCGTTAATTTATCTTTATTTTCTGGTAGTAAGAGGCTTTCCACAGTGCCAACAGGCAATTTCGCAAACGCTGCATTAGTTGGTGCAAATACAGTGAATGGGCCTTTGCTGCTTAAGGTTTCAACCAGACCAGCGGCTTTCACTGCGGCTACTAAGGTTGAAAAATCTGGATTAGCGGCAGCAACGTCTACAATAGTGCCGGGCATCTTTGCTTTCTCGCCATAAGTACCAGCAAATGCTGTGGTGGCGGTTAGGCCGATAGCCAAGGCGAACAGTGTTTTCTTAATGAATGTCATAAATATTCCTTATCAAATTTGAGAGAAGTGTTGTGCTTTGGCACAGAACTAATTTGCCTTATTGTGCGTAAAGGAAACGTCATATTGGCGTGAGCATGTTGTGTTGAAGTTGTGCTGGTGGCGTGAACGTTATCGCACCAAAAGCAGACGTAGCGGATGATTGTGCATTACCATAAAACGTCTTACACAAAAAACACTGTCATGACCGGACTCCTATTCGACACCATCCAATGCCCGTATTGCGGCGAATCCATTGAGATTGCCGTTGACTGCTCGGTTGGGCATCAGCAATACATCGAAGACTGCAGCGTTTGCTGTCGGCCAATCACCATTACCGCCAGCACTTCCGAAACGGGTATAAATGAAATATCGGTGCGCAGCGAAGATGAGTAAATTCGATATCCGCGACGCAGTGTCGCCATACAACACAGGACACGTATGCGAACCTTTGTACTAAGAGCACGAGCGGCACCCACGGATAGTCAAAAATTGTTGGCATCGGTCGGCTTTGATGCCCATACCGAAATTCTGGCGCATACGCTGATGAACGCAATCTTCGTGGCGCAGTCACATCGTGCAGATGTGGTGATATATCTGGTACTGGAAAGCACTCAAGATTTCTCTCGCACGATTTGCTTTGACGTCAACACGATGCATGAGCTTGGCGGCTTCGATGAGCGCGCGTTGCTGGGCAAAGTCGCCAAGGCACTGGATGCATCCAGAGGAATGGGTAAGGAAGAAGCACGGCCGGTTGAATCGGGCGTAACGGTGCGCACGCTGAGCTTCGAGCGGCTGGTGCAGGAATTGGCCGAGGATCACCAGTTGTTTGTGATGGATAGGAAAGGCACCTCAATTCGCGAGCAGGTGTTCCAAGAAAAGCCCTGCTTTCTGCTAACCGACCATATCCCGATGCCAAAAAACACTTTCCACACGCTTGAGCGTTTGGGCACAAAGAAGCTCACGCTAGGATCGAAAATGCTGTTTGCATCGCAATGCGTTGTGTTGATTCACCACGAGCTGGACCAACGCCATCATTCATAGCCTATGACTTGCTGATTCATGCACGATTTTAATCATCGACTGTATGGGCGTATAGTTATTTATGCTAACCCTCCATAAGGCAACCCATTGAACAGCCATTTTGCAAAAACAATATTGACCGCAAGTCTTCTTTTCGCTTTTTTAAGCGCCAGCAATACACTCGCTGCTAGCGATGCACTCGTATTGAAAGACAAATGGTTTCAATGCAAAAAAAGCACTTCATGCCGTTGGACCACCGAGCCCTGCAATCGGCCCGCTGCGGTGAATAAATGGCATAAGAAAAAATACGCGCGCTATGTGGCCAAGCAACGCACCATGATCCGCTGCACCGCGCCGCCCGATGAATCGTATATGCTTGAATCGAAAAAGCATGTAGCCTGCTTTGAAAACAAATGCGTGGTTGATTTTCCGAGTTTTGTGCGCTGAATAGCAATTTGACGCTATAACGTTATAACGCTATAATGCACTATAGTCTGTAATGAGCAGAGCAATGAGCGAATTATCCAAACGATCAACCGTGTACTTCGATCCCGCTCTGCATCAAGCGCTACGCTTGAAAGCAGCTGCTACGCAATCCTCGCTATCGGTATTGGTGGATGAAGCAGTCCGCCTGCTAATGCGCGAAGACCAAGAAGATTTAAAATTGGCAGCATCGCGCATCAATGAGCCTGAAATAAGCTATGAAGCACTGCTTGATGACTTGAAAAAGCATGGCAAGCTATAACATCACGTTCAAAAAATCAGTCGCGAAAGATCTGCGAAATATTCCGAATCCCGACATTAAACGGATTCTTACCCGCATCGACACATTGGCCAATAATCCACGCGCAGAAGACTGCATTAAACTCAGCGGACAAGAACGTTACCGTGTGCGTCAAGGCAACTATCGCATCATCTATGAAATCCATGATGACCGCTTGGTAGTTATGGTAATCGCCGTTGGGCATAGATCGAGCGTATATCTAACCCCTTAAGTTGCGTATACCTTGACCTTGTAGATAATAATCCTGAGAATAAAGATGCTGCCCTCGTAGGAGCTTATGGTTTAAACAAGGAACTAAATGAAAAATCTAACACGCATCGCTAGTGTTGCTGCACTTCTGCTTGCTTTTACAGGTTGTACAGTGGTTACCCCGGATGCCGGACAACAAGCGGTACTTATTGATAAGCCCTGGCTGTTTGGGCATGGCGGCGTGCGTGAAAACCCCGTTTTACCGGGCTTAACTTACGCGTGGTTTTCCACCGAAAAAATTTACGTCAATATGTTCCCACAACAATACGATGGCAATTTCGGTGACTTGATGTCGAGTGATGGTGTGCCACTCGACTTTCATGCAGTGATTCGCCTGCAAGTGACTGACCCAGTGGTTTTAGTAAAAGACTTCGGCCAAGACTGGTATAAAAATAACGTTGAACAAGAATTCTTTAACCGTGTTCGTTCAGCGGTCAAGAAACATGGCATGAATGAAACGGCTATTCAAACCACCGCGATTGATGAAATTGATGCCGAAGTGACGAAAGCGATGGAAGATTACCTGAAAGCAAACAAAATTCCCATTCGCTTAGTGAAAATCACCGTCGGCAAAGCCAACCCACCCGATGCAGTACGCAACCAACGCGTGGAAACCGCGCAGCAAGAGCAGCGTGTGCTAACCGAACATAAGCGCGATCTCGCCGAGCAAAGCCGCAAAGCGGCTGAGCAAAGTCGCGCCGAGGCCGACAACGCCTACCGCAACGCGATGAATCTAAATCCTGCGCAATTCGTTGAGATGGAACGCATCAAAATGCAACATGCCGTTTGCTCTGTTCAAGGCGCAAACTGCACATTCATCGTTGGCGGTGATGTTGATCCGGTAATTAATGTGAAATGATATTGTGTAGGGGAGCATCGCGATGCGCCCGTTATGTTTTGTAATGTATTGTATGGGCGGGTTCATAACCCGCCCAATATGGTGAATTCGCCCATGTATTCATAACGAAACATCAGGGCGCAGCAAGCGGCGCCCCTACACCACAGCAAATAATTTTTCATTCGCCTCAGCCCGCGACACAATCCGCCATTGGCCGGGCTCAAGACCGGCCAAATCAAGAAGGCCGGTTTGGGTGCGATGTAAGCTCAATACATTATTGCCAGTAGCGGCAAACATCCGGCGCACTTGATGATAGCGCCCTTCGATAAGCGTTAAACGCACACTGCGCGGCGAAACAATTTCCATTTTCGCGGGTGCTAACGGATGCTTCTCACTTTCCAGCATCAGCGTGCCGCTGGCGAATAGCTCAGTTTCATCACCACGCAAATCTTCCGCTAACTGCACCGCATAGATTTTAGGCAGATGTGCTTTCGGCGAGATAATTTGATGCAACAATAATCCATCATCGGTTAGCATTAGCAGGCCAGAGGTATCGCGGTCAAGCCGGCCAACGGTTGACAGCACCGGATTGCGGTAACGAAAACGCTCGGGCAGCAAATCGTATACCACGCGGCCTGGGTCTTTGGTTGAGCAGGTGTAACCCACCGGTTTGTGCAATAGAATCAAAACGCCATGCGCGGGATCCAGCGGCTCATCATCGAGCAGAATATCGTCGTGCGGCACATCATCATCAATACCGATGGTGCTGCCGTCACGACGGGTTAGCCAGCCGTTTTTAATCAGCTTGCTCACATCTTTGCGCGAACCGTAACCCAAATTTCCCAGCAATTTAACCAGTTTCATAAAACGCAGTTCAGCTTATTTGCCGCGTTCTTTGGCCGTTGCATCGCGCGCTTGGCGGAATTCGGAATCTTTTGACCAATTGGGCCATTTGCTAGAATTCGCTAAATCACGACCCAGCGCATACAGCACTTCAAGATCGCGACTCATGCCTGCAAATGTCCAATCCGACTTCCACTCATCAGCCGGCTGATGATAACGATTGGTAGTGTAGTCATCTTCTTCAGCATCGCCAGCAGCAATGCCGCCATCGACTAAATCATTGCCTGCGCCAAACGAAATGGCAGGCACGCCACGCTTAGCCATTGGAAAATGGTCAGAGCGGAAAAAATGTCCGGCTTCCGGTTTTGGATCGGGCGAATACACTAAATCCCATTTCTTGGCGGTTTCAACCAGCATATCAAGCAAGTCCAGTTTTGCTGTGCCTGAAATAGTGAAATTGCGCGCCATGCCATTCGGGCTGAACGCGTCCATATTGATCATGCCCACCGTTTTCGCCAAAGGATACACCGGATTTGAGGCGTAATATTCCGAGCCTAGCAAACCCTTTTCTTCCGCAGTTACCGCTAAAAACACCACCGAACGCTGCGTTTTGGCTTGCTTGCCATAGGCCTTCGCCAATTCCAATAATTCGGCAATGCCGGTGGCATTATCCACGGCGCCGTTATAAATAGTATCGCCTTTGGCATCCGGCGCACCCACGCCAAGATGATCCCAATGCGCGCTGTAAATCACCGTTTGATTTGGGTATTTGCTGCCTTGCAAACGCGCCAACACATTCTGCGAGGTAATCACTTGTGCATTAACCGCATACTTCGCCGAGAAACGTACGCCTTTTAATTCCACCGGTTTAAACGCGCGCGTTTGTGCTTGCTTTTTCAGTGCGTCAAAATTCAAGCCGGCATCGGCAAACCATTTTGCCGCTAAATCTTGCTGCACCCAAGATTCTAAATTGGCATGCGATTTAGCCGGTTCTTTACGGACAATATCGAACATCACATTGGTGTTGGAATTCTTGACCGTCGCCCAGCCGTAGGATGCGCCGGGTGTGTCATGCACAATCATCGTGCCAATCGCACCTTGGCGGGCCATTTCTTCGAATTTATAGGTCCAACGTCCGTAATAGGTCATCGATTTTCCACCGAAATCCCCTTTACCGGTTTCAAAGTCTGGGTCGTTGATGAGCACTACGGCAATTTTGCCTTTCAAATCGACACCTTTGAAATCGTCCCACTTGCGTTCCGGCGCTTTCACGCCATAACCCACAAAAACCAGCGGCGCATCTTTAATGCTGATGGCAGTTTGGCCGTTCATTGCGGCTCGCACGGCGATGTCGTCGCCTTGTTTAATCGGTTGCGATTTGCCATTCACACTAACCGAGGCAACGACTGGGCCTTTAATTTCAAAACGTCCGAGTGGCACCGCTTGTGTCCAGGCGCGCTTGCCATTTTTCAAATCACCGCCCGGTTGCAGGCCAGATGCTTTGAATTGCTCAATTAAATACGCAATGGTTTTAGTTTCACCCGGCGTATTTGGACCACGGCCTTCATAGGCATCCGAAGATAAAATCTTTACGTGCTGCGACAGATTGGCCGGATTGAACTGCGGCGACTGTGCGGCATTCGCTTGAAACGCTAGCGTCATCGCTAGCAATACAGTAGTTGGTCGTGACATAAAATCCTCGGTAATCAATGATCGGCTTACACGCCAATCGGGTTAGCTTTATCTGCATCTATGTTATACATCTTAATCGCGCGCGCCACATCTTTTCCACTCATTTTGCCATCGGCTGCAAGCGCAGCAATAGCGGCATGCGCAATATAATAGCGATCCACTTCAAAAAACCGGCGCAGATTGCTGCGGGTATCCGAGCGGCCAAAGCCGTCGGTGCCGAGCACCGTATAGGGCATTGGCACGAACGCACGGATTTGGTCGGCAAAGGCGCGTACGTAATCGGTGGCAGCAATGGCCGGGCCAGCGCGGCCTTTCAGGCATTGCTCAACGAATGACACGCGAGGCGTATTTTCTGGATGCAAGCGGTTCCAGCGTTCAGCATCAAATCCTTCACGTCGCAATTCATTAAAACTTGGGCAAGACCAAATATCGGCGCTAACCGCAAAATCCTTATCCAGCAATTCCGCGGCGGCAATCGCTTCACGCAAAATGGTGCCCGAGCCTAACAGTTGCACGCGCAATTCGCCTTTCTTGGCTTTGCCGGCATCCTTGAATAAATACATGCCTTTCAATATACCTTCGCGCGCACCTTCCGGCATTTCTGGCATGTGGTAGTTTTCATTCATTAGTGTTAAGTAGTAATACTCGTCGCGCTGTTCTTTCAGCATGCATTGCATGCCTTCTTGCACAATCACGGTCACCTCATAGCCAAAGCTTGGATCATACGATTTGCAGTTGGGAATTGCGCCAGCCAACAAATGCGAATGGCCGTCTTCATGCTGCAAACCTTCGCCGTTCAACGTGGTGCGACCAGCCGTTGCACCAAGCAAGAAGCCGCGCGCGCGCATATCGGCGGCCTGCCAAGCGGAATCGCCAATGCGTTGGAAGCCGAACATCGAATAGAAAATATAGAACGGCAGCATCGGTTGATTATTGGTGGAATAGCTGGTGGCAGCGGCTAACCAGCTAGAGAACGCGCCGGCTTCAGTAATGCCTTCTTCCAACACTTGCCCAGCGGTGTCTTCCCGGTAATACATCAGTTGATCGGCATCCACCGGTTTGTATTTTTGGCCGAATGGTGCATAAATGCCAATCTGCCGGAACAAACCTTCCATGCCGAATGTACGCGCTTCATCGGCCACAATCGGCACCACGCGCGGGCCCACTTCTTTATCGCGCAAGATCACGTTCAAGGTTTGCACAAAAGCCATGGTGGTAGAAATTTCACGCTCGCCAGACGATTTCAGCAAACGTTCAAAGACATCCAAGCTTGGCACGTCTAAGGTTAAATCGGATTTTTCTCGGCGCTGTGGCAAATAGCCACCCATCGATTGCCGACGTGCTTTCATGTATTGCACTTCCGGTGAATTTTCGCCCGGATGATAAAAACTCAAGGATTCAATCTGCGCATCGCTCACTGGAATCTGAAAACGATCACGGAATACGGTTAAGGATTCGGTGTCGAGTTTTTTGGTGTTATGTGTAGGGTTCAAGGATTCACCGGCCGAGCCCATGCCATAGCCTTTCACGGTTTTGGCTAGAATAACGGTTGGCTGGCCTTTATGCGCCATAGCTACTGAATACGCGGCGTGCACTTTGTGCGGATCGTGGCCACCGCGGTTCAAACGGTACACGTCTTGATCGCTGAGCTTAGAAACTAAATCAGCTGTTACTGGGGTTTTACCAAAGAAATGCTCGCGCGTGTAGGCGCCACCAAAGGCTTTGTAGTTTTGATACTCGCCATCAACGGTATCCATCATGATTTTTTTCAGCTGGCCTTGATAATCGCGTTGCAACAGCGGATCCC
>JAYTVJ010000104.1:0-4857 GCA_043744535.1 Arenimonas sp. | reverse complement strand
GAGAAAAATACGCGGGTAATGCTTGGCCGGATTAAGATGCAGATTGCTCACCAGTTGCTCTGCAAGCGATTGCACATTGTGATGCATAAATGAAAGCGCACCAAAGCCAGTTAGCAGAACAGCCGTCCCTTTAGCTGCCTCTAGAATGGCCACGGCACGAATCATCGGTTTTGTCGATTTTATGTTTGGCATCGGGTTCAATGGACTTTTAAAGCAGCTTTCTGAGGGAAAAACACGATGCAACCGATAATCAACAGCAATAATGCCGCTGAAGCCGAATACCTGCTTAATTCTAAGCCACCTTTGCTGATTGGCTTATCCAAAAAGTCGCCAACGACGGCGCCAAGCGGGCGGGTCAGTATGAACGCAGACCAGAATAGCGCTGTGCGTGAAATATTGCTTCGAAAGTAGGCAAGGGCAATCAGTGCCAATAGCGCGCCAAACAGCACCGCGCTGCCTAAATAACCCATTCCTGCGGAGTCAGCTGTCCAATCACCGAGTGCGGTGCCCAGTGTTTGTGAAAACATAATGGTTACCCAGTAAAACATTTCGGATTGCGGTGAGCTCACGCTATCTACGGCAATTGTGCCTAGTGTTCGATACCAGGTATACAAAGAAGCGAGAAGCAATGCAAACAAAATACCGCTGCCACCGGCATAGCCAATGCCAAGCGAACGATCAGCGAAATCCGCTAGCGTTGTGCCAACCGTCGTTGTTGCAATGATAGTGGTCCAATATAAAAAAGGCCGAAATTGCTTTGATGAGATTTGTGCTGCAACAGCCATAATGAAAATAACAGCAAAAATTCCGGTGCTCAACAAATAGCCGAGATTCATTGACATGGAAACCGCATCACCGCCGGTTTCGCCAAGTGTTGTAGCGAATATTTTGATAAGCCAAAAGACTAGCGTCACTTCGGGTACTTTGCTTAGCAACACGTTCTGTGCGTTATTCGTCATGTCGAACAGCGTGCTGAGTGGCTAAGTAAAGAGACCATTAGCACTTATTTTTTTGGTGCAGCGTTGAAATCAATATCGGTCTCGGCTGCTAAGTAAGCAAGCACTGCATACGCTGCGGCTTGCTGATCAAGTGCTTTCGGGTCGATTCTATCCAGCGTGTCATTAGCAGTATGGTGGAAGTCAAAATAGTCGGTGCCATCCTGTGCTAAATCAACCCAAGGCATGCCGAGTTCAGCCATTGCGCCAACATCCGGGCCAGGGCCGCCACTGCTTTTATCAACAGCAATGCCAAGCGGCGCCAAGACTTGACCAATTTGATCCAATACCGCCCACGTGGCTGCATCAGCACCAGCTTGCAGGGCATAAATTCGCCCGGCGCCAAAATCGCTTTCAGCACCAATCTGATGGTTCGCCACATTGGCTTTCATCGCATCGGCATAGGCTTTGCCGCCGAGCAAGCCTTGCTCTTCATTGGCAAACGCAATCACGCGAATAGTGCGCTTTGGGGCTTTTTTCAAACGGCCAATCAATTCGCCAGCAGCCATGCTAATTGCAACACCAGCGCCGTCGTCAATCGCGCCAGTGCCTAAATCCCAGGAATCCAAATGCCCGCCAATTACCACCACTTCATTGGGCTTGCTACGCCCAGTAATTTCACCAATCACGTTGTATTCGGTTTTGGTTCCATTGAAGCCCGCATCGATATTTAATTCAAGCATCACCGGTTTTCCGCGTTTAAGCATATTCGATAACAAGCCCGCGTCTGGAACCGACAACGCAGCTGCCGGGATTTTGTTAACACCCTCTTCGTAGCGCATCATGCCGGTGTGCGGCATACGCGCTGAGTCAGTGCCGGCCGAGCGCATGATGTAAGCGATAGCACCTTTTTTCGCGGCCTCCGAAGCGCCTGTGCGCCGCAGTGTACTGGTTGGGCCGTATCCACTGCCATTTTTAGCGCGCAACATTGGAAGGTTCACAAAGGCAATCTTGCCGTTTAACGAAGCCGCTGGCATGGCTTTCAGTGCCTCTAAACTGGCAAATTCAACAACTTCTGCTGAGAGCGGGCCTTGTGTGCCAACACTGCCGCCTAATGCGGTGAGTACTAAGCGTTGTGGGTATGGGCTGATAATTCGGCCACTTTCGCTGCGCCGCTGCCAAACCGGAAAAGTGACGGGCTGCAACCAGACTTTATCAAAGCCTAAGGCCTTGAATTTAGCTTGTGCCCATTCAATAGCGCGGTCGGCGTTATTTGTGCCGGCCATGCGTGGCCCAACTTCGGTGGTAAGTGACTCAACAATGCTGTATGCCTGTGAGCCTTGCATAGCCTGATCCCGCAGGCTTTCAGCGGTTTTGATGGCCTTTGCATCCAAACCAGACTCATTGCCGAACACCGAGGCACTGAGCAACATCAAGATTGCCGCTGAAAGAATGCGCATGGATCAATTCTTCGCTTGCTTTAATGCATCGCGGATTTCAGTGAGCAATTTCACTTCATCGCTTGGCGCTGCTGCTTCAGCTGGGGCTTCTTCTTTGCGGCGTAGATTGTTAATCGCTTTCACCACTAAGAAAATGACGAATGCGATGATGGCAAAATCAATAATGGTTTGAATAAATGCGCCATAGTTAAGCAATAACGCTGGAACGCTTTCTTTACCTTCGGTATCCAACACAGCGGGCCGAAGAATAACGGAAAGGCTTTTAAAGCTTGATGTGCCAATCACGTAAGAAACACCCGGCATAATTAAATCGTTCACTAAAGACGTGACTATTTTGCCAAATGCGCCGCCAATCACCACACCAATGGCTAAATCGATGACATTACCGCGCAACGCAAATTCCTTAAATTCTGACATCAAGCTCATAAAACCCCCTAGGTTAAAAAATGCACGCTGAAAAAGATACCACGTCTTCAATTGTAGCAATAAATATATCGTCTTTATGCAATGCGGCCACACCAGCCGGTGTGCCCATAAAAATTAAATCGCCTGCTTTCAATTGATACAGTTTTGATAATTCAAACAGGATTTCTGGCACAGAGAAAATCATCTCATCCAGCTCAGCATGTTGCCGTAATTGGCCATTCACTTGAAGGCTAAGCTGACTTTTAGAGGTAATGTGCGCATGCTCTTTTAGAATTAAATGGCTGATTGGCGCAGAGGCATCGAATCCTTTCGAGGTATCCCAAGGCAGTCGTTTTTCTTTAGCCTGTGCTTGTAAGTCGCGGCGCGTTAAATCAAGGCCTACAGCATACGCAAAGATAGCTTGCTCGGCATTCTCAGCATTTAGACAATCGGGAATGTTTGGGCCAAGCGCAACCACCAGTTCCACTTCATGATGCAAATCGTTGGTTTGGGTAGGATAGGGGATGCGGTCTGATTGCGTAACCGCATCAGCAGGCTTCATGAAAAAAACCGGCGCGCCTTTCGGCACTTCAGCGCCCATTTCTTTGGCATGTTCGGCAAAATTTCGGCCAACGCAATAAATACGGTGCACCGGAAAGCGCTCTGCCATGCCATTGATGGCAAGTGTGGCTCTGGCGGGCGGGAGAAACACAAATGATTCCATAGCCTGACTTCCTAAAACGCCAGTGTGACGAGGGGTATGATTTTTCTAGATTAGCCCGAAATACTAACGTGTGACTTTTTAATCACCGTGTATTCGGCATCTAGCACATCGCTTTGTGGCTTAGTCCGAAGTACTTTTTTACCGAAAAGTTTCAAGGCAAAGCTAGCGATTAGCATGAATACGCCGGCAACAATGGCCAATACACAGACGCCAAACAGAAAAAAAACACCCAAAACGGCGAAAGTCATTTTCAATAACGGATTTTTAGGTTTGTTCGGGCGACTCAATAATAAGCGGTGAAATAAGATGCGCATACATGTGCTATAAATTTAAAGTGAAATCAGTATGCAGAGAGTGCGCATGAAAAGTGTAAATTGTTTGTTAATTCCGATCGGTGATATTGAAAATAATCAGCCCAAGGCGTTTAACACGCTGATCGACAATAAAAACATTGATTTAATACTAGTGAGAAATGCGTCACAGTTTTGTGTTTATGTAAATCAGTGCCCACACCAAGGTCGACGCTTGGATTATGCACCTGGTCAATTTTTAAGCAAATCAGGCATGCTCATTTGCGCGGCACATGGCGCTAGTTTTCAATTAGCGAGTGGTTTATGTGTACAAGGGCCATGTCGCGGTGAGTCATTAACGACGCTCAGCGCAGAATTAATCGATGATCAGCTTCGTGTTGATATAACACCCATGCTGGACTTTAAAACATCAGATTGACTGCAAACAACGCCACCAACATATACAGCAGAGTTATTGGAAGACCATTGCGCCATAGGTCGCGGCTTTGGTAGCCCGCTGGGCCTACAATCATGGAGATAACAGGGTTGGCATGACTGATAAAATTATTCGACGCGCACATGGCCGCTAAAAAAGCATACGCCATTGGCTGGCCATTGGCGGCTAAGGCAATATTAATCGCCATGGGCACCATCACCACCGTTGCGCCTACATTGCCAATCACAAGTGCGAGAATAGTGGTGAATAATGCCACACACGTTTGTATAACCCAATCCGGCACACCATCGCCTAAGCGCTCTATGCTGTGTTGCGCCAGCCAATTAGCGGCGCCTGTGGAGTCAATTGCAATGCCAAGCGGGATAAGGCAGGCCATAGTGAACACAGTCTTCCAGTTGATCGCGGCATAGGCTTCATCCATGTTCAACACACCACTAATAATCATGGCAACGGCACCGGCCATCAAAGCTATTGGCAACGATACTAACGTGGACAGCGCCAACAGCATGCTACAGGTAAAAATGCCTAAGGCGATGCGCAGTTTGTGCGGGCGTTGCTCGGCTTTTGGATAATCGGTAATGATGAC
>JAYTVJ010000103.1:0-17958 GCA_043744535.1 Arenimonas sp. | reverse complement strand
CATGACTGAAATTGCCCATGCCAGTGGCATTTGCCGAGAAGCCCTGTATAAAGCCTTGCGCCCGAATGCACAGCCGCGTTTCGACACCATTGCCCGGGTGTGTGTCGCGTTGGGGTTGAAAATATCGGTGCAAGTCGCGTAATTACAGCAAGGTAGAGTACTGCAACAACAAAAAATCCGCCGAAGCGGATTTCTATATTGGGTGGCAGCCCTTGCCGGTTTACCTCGTCGCCCGAATCAATCAATACCGTTGCTGCCTTCCGGCCCTGGCGGAGTTTTCAATCTATCGTCGCGAGGGCCAACAAGGGCCACCATTGAAACGGGCCATTGGCCTAAATTAGTGGCGGAGAGAGAGGGATTCGAACCCTCGAAACGGGGTTTAGCCGTTTACACACTTTCCAGGCGTGCTCCTTCGACCGCTCGGACACCTCTCCGCAGATGTAAATCGCCTGGTGTGAAGGGCGAATTATACGCGAAGGTGTGGGTATTAACAAGTTTTTGGCAGGTATTCAGGCGACCTGCAATATGTCAAAATGAGGGCCTAACATTGAGAAATTGCATGTCTTATTTAGTTTTAGCACGAAAATGGCGCCCGAAGCGCTTCGCCGAATTGGTTGGGCAACAGCACGTGGTACGCGCATTAACGCACGCCTTGGAAACCGGCCGCGTACATCACGCGTTCTTGTTTACCGGCACGCGTGGCGTGGGCAAAACCACCATTGCGCGGATTTTTGCGAAAAGCTTGAATTGCGAAACCGGCACCTCGTCCGACCCCTGTGGCGTGTGCGGAACCTGCTTAGAAATCGACAATGGCCGCTACCCAGATTTGATTGAAATCGATGCCGCCAGCCATACCGGCGTGGATGATGTGCGCGCCTTAATTGAGAATGCGCAATACATGCCGTCGCGCGGCCGCACCAAGGTATACCTGATCGACGAAGTACACATGCTGTCGAAGAATGCCTTCAACGCCTTGCTGAAAACACTGGAAGAGCCACCGGAGCACGTCAAGTTTTTACTCGCCACCACCGACCCCGAAAAATTGCCAGTCACGGTGTTATCGCGCTGCTTGCAGTTCAATTTGCGGCGTTTAGAGCAAGAGCAAATTGCCGGCCAGCTTCGGCATATTTTGGGCGCCGAGCAGATTGCGTACGATGAAGAAAGCATTTTGCAGTTAGCTGTTTCCGCCGATGGCAGCTTGCGCGATGGTTTGTCGTTATTAGACCAAGCCATTGCCTACACCGGCGGAACCTTGCAGGCCGATTTAGTGCGCGCTATGCTCGGCACGGTCGATCGTAGCCAGATTGAACAACTGCTAACAGCCTTGTGTGCGCGCGATGGCAATGCTTTGTTTGAAACGGTGACGCAGCTTGCGTCCTTGTCACCGGATTTTGCGCAGGTGCTTGATCGCTTAGCCGAGAACTTGCACGAAATACAAATGGCACAGTTGGTGCCTGGCTATCAACCGGACTCGCAGCGGGTCTCCATCAAAGCCTTTGCGCAGCGCATGGACCCACAAGTGATTCAGCTTTGGTACCAAATGGCGGTGTTGGCGAAAAAAGAGTTGTATATGGCACCGAGCGCGCGCTTAGGTTTTGAAATGAGCGTGTTGCGAATGTTGGCATTCTTGCCCCTAGATGCACAGTTGCCCGCAACCGCAACCGCAACCGCTACCGGAATCGCATCTGCAACAGAAACGCTATCAAAGCCGAAACAGCCCGTACCGCAAATTCAATTTTCTGACATCGTTGCTGATTCGCCGGCCATGCCGGCAGCTGCCGCGCAGGCTCCCGCCGCCGCAATGAAAGCGGTTGAAACGCCTGCCGCACCCGCCAGCTTGCATAGCGCAGACGACTGGATGGCGTTACTACGCAGCGTTCAGTTGAAAGGGCCGGAGCGCGAAATTGGCATGCACGCCAGTTTTGTCAGTTTTGATGGGGCCTATTTAAAATTGGCTTACCCCATCAATTTATACGACACCCTAAACGACATGCTCATTTCCCGCCTGCAAACGGTGATTAGCCAAGCACTGCAAACACCGGTTCAGATTAAAATAGACAAACTCCACGAACAGCAGGCCGATACTTTGTTCGAACGTGAAACACATGTGCGCCAAGGCAAAATGCAGGATGCTGAAACGGAGTTTAAAAGTCATTCGATTGTAAACGACCTGCTTCAGCAAGGCGGGCAGATCATACCGGATTCCATACGACCCTTAGAATTAAAGTGAGAAAATGATGAGAGGCAATATCGCGCAAATGATGCAAAAAGCTCAGCGTATGCAAGAAAATATGCAGAAAGTGCAAGACGACTTAGCGCAAATGGAAGTGGTTGGGCAATCGGGTGGCGGCGTGGTGAAAGTCACCCTCACTGGCAAGATGGATGCACGCAAAGTGCAGATTGATCCAAGCGCTTTAGCCGACGCCGAAATGCTCGAAGATTTGATGGTGGCGGCATTCAACGATGCGGTCATTAAAGCCAACGAAGAAAGCAATAAGCGTATGGCCGCCGTTACCGCCGGTATGCCGTTGCCGCCAGGAATGAAGCTGCCGTTTTGAGCCAGAGCGACTTATTAACGCAACTGATTGACGCACTGCGGTGCTTGCCCGGCGTTGGCCAGAAAAGTGCCCAGCGCATGGCGTATCACGTGCTTGAACGCAACCGCGAAGGCGGCTTGCGCTTGGCCAATACATTGCAAGAATCGATGCAACGCATTACGCATTGCAAATTGTGCCGTGATTTCACCGAGCTGGAAATTTGTATGATTTGCGCCAGTGAATCACGGGATCACAGCCTGCTGTGCATTGTTGAAACACCGGCCGATCGCTTGGTGATTGAACAGGCCACCGGCTTTCGCGGCTTTTATTTTATTTTACAAGGCCGGCTTTCGCCCTTGGATGGCATTGGTCCGCGCGAACTTGGCTTAGATAAACTCGCTGAACGCATGGCCGAGGGTAAAATTGTGGAAATGATTATTGCCACCAATCCAACCGTGGAAGGCGAGGCTACCGCACATTACTTGGCGCAATTGGCAAGGCAGTTTGAGGTGAAACCGACGCGCTTGGCGCATGGCGTGCCGATTGGTGGCGAGTTGGAATACGTAGATCGCGGCACCTTGGCGCATGCTTTCGGCTCGCGCACGCATTTACTTTAGGCAGAAAAAATGAACGACAGTATTTTCGATAAAATCATCCGCCGCGAAATACCCGCCGATATCGTATTCGAGAGCGATGAAATAATCGCCTTTCGTGATATTTCGCCGCAAGCGCCAGTGCATGTGTTGTTTGTGCCGAAGCGCAAATTTGCCACCCTGAACGACGTGCCGGAATCAGAAGCCTTGTTGCTCGGCAAATTGCTGTTGGCTGCGCAAGCGTATGCCAAATCCATTGGAGTTGCCGATGATGGCTACCGTGTGGTGATGAACTGTAACCATAACGGCGGGCAGACTGTGTATCACATTCATATGCATTTGCTGGCTGGCGCGGTGCTGACCGGTGGTTTTGCGTAATCCCCCTAAATCCCCCTTTCAAGAAAGTGGGACTTTGCATTGCTCCTCCCTTACCCGTAAGGGATGCTGGGAGGGATGCTTACATTTGCTTTCCTAATGCACGCATATCCTCAGTCAAGGTTAGTATATCGGCTGCGCTGAACACGGCTTTTGCATAACGCCAGCGTGTATAGCGTTCAGCGATGTCACTGAAATCCTTGCGTGCAATACGCTGCGCAAAATCCAGCGCCGTTTCATGTGCATATTTACGCGAACCTTTGCGCTCAAATGTGGCTAATAAACTCAGCCATGCCGCTTCAATGGGCGCAATTTGCACGTTGGCTTTTCGATTAAAAAATAGAAATAAACCATACGACACCGTAAACGACAGCACGATAAGCACAATCAACAATTGCCAGCGTTGGATTTGTTGAATGCCTACACCTTTAAATAAGTTTTCCTGTCTGGCCGCATTGAAGCCAACCACCCAGTCGTTCCAATGGCTTTTAACGAAATCGCTGTAATCAATGAGTGGTGAAAACAGGCTTTTCTCACCGAAATATTGTTCTGGCCCGGCTCTATTTTGAAACGTGTCGAGGATGTTTTCTGGAGCCACTGCTGCCGTTGGGTCGATGCGCACCCAGCCTTCGTTTTCCAGCCAAACTTCATCCCAAGCATGCGCGTCTTTCTGGTACAACACCCAGTAATTGCCGTACGGGTTTTTGTAGCCACCCACATAGCCGGTAACAATTCGGGTGGGTATGCCAGCGGCGCGCATTAAGATAGCAAATGAGGAACTAAAATGCTGACAAAAGCCTTTTTTATCGATAAATAAAAAATCGTCAACGGCATTAATGCCAGGCTCTTCGGTGGCCAGCGTATACGAAAAATCGCGCCGAATCCATTGCAACACGCGCTCAATGTAGGCGCGATCATTTTGCGATTGCGCCCGCCACTGTTTTGCCAGTGCTTGTGTGCGTTTATTAAAGCCAGGCGGAAACGCTAGCGCGCGTTGCCGTGTGGCAAAATCCAACGCAGCGGTGGCTTGTGGCTGTAAATACGCTTGCCCAGAATACTGGGTGATTTTCTGAATGGGCTTATCGCCATAAACCGTCAGTTCTCGGGATAAATAATAATCCGTTGGTGCGCTTTGCGGCCAATCCAGCGCCGGTAAATATCTTTTTTCTGTTGGCTCAAGACTAACTTGATAGCCAATCGCAATTCCCGCGGGTTTATCGTTTGCATTGCTGGTAGGTTTGGCAAGACTATCCACATCACGGCGGGTCCATTGAACGCCATCAAAATCCCACAAAACCGGCCCGCGCCAATAGCGTTGTTGTGGCGCTGGCGTTGTGCCGGTGAATGTAACCCGAAAAGCAATCCGGTCATCGGCAAGCGAGTCAAGCCATTGCCCGGGTTTCATGCTGTCGCCAAGGCCGGTGCCTTGATTCGATAAACTCGGCAATCCCCACAGCGGCGTGCTGATGCGAGGAAACAGCCAAAATAAAGCCGCGGCAACTGGCAGCGCAAATAAAATATGTCCAACAATGCGTTTCAGGTTTTGCAGTAAGGGTATTTTCGGCCAACGCAATTCGCCGGTGCTGCACGCCTGCACAAGAAACAGCCAGCACAACAAGCTCAACAACGATAAGCTTAAACTCAGTGGCGATGGGTTGCTGAGTAAGGCTGCAAACGGCAGAAAAAGGGAAAATCCAAGGACAGCGCGTAAATCGCGGATGGATTTTGTTTCCAAGCATTTCATGCCCATCATCAGTGCCAGCATGCAGGCCGCCACATCGCGGCCATAGCGGCCTTTGTATTCCAAAACCAACAGTGCTAGCGTCGCGAATAACACCAAGATCAGCAGCAAGCGATTTGGCGCGGCGGGCAGCAGGAAGCTCAGCAGTAAAATACCTAGCAAACACAACACCATCGTCATCGGTAATTGCAGCAGCAGCGGCATTGCTGCTAACAGGGCGCAAAGTGCGGCCGCTTTGCGAATGGCTGAGATCGATTTAGTGTTCATACGGAAGCAGCGCAAGGTGTTCAAGACATTGGCGTTTGTGCGCGGCGCCTGTGTTGCTGGGCACTTGTTTGCTAGGAATGTGCAGAGCATAGCGCAGGTGTTTTTGTTCGGCTTGAATCACCCATAGGCAGAGCTGTTCAATGCGTTGTTCATAGCCTAAATGGCGCAGTGAATGCCAATCGAGTAGTAGATCATCGGTGCTGGCGCTTTCGTATTCGCGAACTTGCAGGGTTTCGGTGCGCGCACTCATTTTCCAAGCAATTTGTTTACGGCTATCGCCCGAACGGAATTCGCGCAGATGATGCGGTTGGTCGGTCATCATGCGCCGGTCACGGCCTGCCTTGTTGCTTGCTGCGGTAAATTGACTGCTTAGCGCGCGGCCGCGTGGGGTGGGGTAGACCAGCACTTTTTCATGCAAGTTGAGATTGCTCCAGGCTTTGGCTAAGCCAAGCGGCTGATAGGTGAATAGCTGGATGCGCTCTATGCTAAATAGGCCACGCGTTTGTGTGGCTATCGATAAAGTCGCACTTGTATCGTCATCGTTTAGCTGAAAGGAAGCGCTTGAATTTTGGAACTGTAGGCCGTAAATGCTGCCACCGATTGCGCGTTTGGCGGCATGCGTGATGCGTGTTGTGAGTATTAAAGGCTGCCCGGCAAATACCGGCGCTAAGGGCTGTGTTTGCATGCTAAGCCCAAGCAAAGATAAGTGCGCTGAAATTAAGCTGTTGTTGCAAATGCTGATGATGATAAAGCCGAGCAGCAAGGCAGCGTTATTGTTGTAGTTTAATGCGCCTAAATTCAGCACCGCCAACGAAAACCCCACAAACAGGCCAAAGCGCGTTGGCATCACATAGATACGCCGATTGCCAATCGTAAACGCTTGGCTGTCTTTTGGCCCAGCACGAAACCAGGGCAATTGCTTAATCCATTCAATCAAGCGCTTCAGCCAAGGGAAGGTGTACAGCATCTCAATCCACCGAAACGGAGTTCAGCAACTTACGTGCTAATTCCTTATTCTGGCCTTCAATATCGGTGTGTATGCGATGCGCGCTGGCTTCAATGAACACCGCTTGCACATCATTGGCGTTAACAAAATCACGCCCCGCCAAGAATGCATGCGCTTTGCTAGCGGCCAATAAAGAAATGCCCGCGCGTGGCGACAAACCCACGCGAATTCCCGGAAACTGCCGAGATGCGGCAATCAATTTTTGTACATAGTCAATCAGCGCGTCCGAGCAATGTAGGTGTTGAATGAGCTGTTGAATTTCCAGTAAGCGCGCCACATCAAAATAGGCTGGCAGCGGATGGCTATGCAACTGCGCGCTGTTCTTGAGCAAGGCACGCTCTTGCTCGGCCGACACATAACCCATGCTGATGCGCAAAGTGAAGCGGTCTAGTTGCGAGTCGGGCAGCGGGAAAGTGCCTGCTAGGTCGGTCGGGTTTTGGGTGGCAATCACAAAAAATGGCTCAGGCAAAGCATACGTACTGCCATCCACGCTTACTTGGTTTTCAGCCATGGCTTCTAGCAGGGCGCTTTGCGTTCTTGGCGGTGCGCGGTTAATTTCATCGGCTAACAATATTGCGGTGAACACCGCACCTTGATGGAATTCGAAATGGCGTTTTTCCGGGTCAAAAATGGATACGCCAATAATGTCGGAAGGCAACAAATCGGTGGTGAATTGCACGCGCTTGAAATCTAAGCCTAAAACCTTGGCCAGTGTACGGGCCAAGGTGGTTTTGCCCAAGCCCGGCAAATCTTCAATGAGTAAATGCCCGCCGGCCAAAAACGCGATAAAGGCGAATTTAACCGCGTTTGGATTGCCCAATATGTGCTGATTACAGGCCTGAATGGCCAGTTGTAATTCAGCATGTATTTGGCTTGTGTTTGGCTTTGGTGTAGTTTGCATGCGCATCCTTTGCGAGATTAGCCATTTTAGTCTGAGCCTGTGTAGAACAGGTCATTATTTGCCAATTTTAGTAAATAACATTTATATCAATAAGATAAACGACATCTTTGGCCGTTGCTGGCTATTTTTTGGCGCTGTTCTGGCGGCCTTAAACGGGCCAGCAGCGGTTTTCTGCGCGTGGTATTTATTCATTTGACTTAGGGTGATGAATCTATTAGAATTTACCGCTTATGTCTGCCACCTTACCACCGCAAATGGATGTTTGGCGCATGGTGGCGAACCAGCGGCGATTCGAGGGGAGCTTGCCATTAGCGCGGATGTCGCGTTTAGTTGAGCTTCTTGCCGATGCTGATGGCGAATGTAGTTATGTGATTGAGTTTTACCGTGATTCGCTGAAAATTGATGTGATGCACATGCAATTATCCGCGTCTTTGCCGTTAATATGCCAACGCAGCTTAGAGCGTTTTGTGTATCCGGTTAAGATTGATCAACGGCTTGGCTTAATCAGTGAAGAATCGCAAGAAGCTTCTTTGCCTGAAGGCATGGAAGCGGTGTTAATCGAAGGAAATGGCGAAGTTTCGCCCTTTCAATTGATTGAAGATGAGCTTCTGTTAGCGGTGCCTTTGGTACCTGTTAGCCCAAATGCCTCTGAATTAGACCCTGCGTGGACTGAAGAAGAAGTAATAAAAGAAGATAAACCCCATCCTTTTGCAAGCTTAAAGTTGCTGAAGGAATAATAAGCAATACCGAATTTCGTTTGGAGTCAAGATCATGGCCGTTCAAAAATCCCGTCGTACCCCTTCAACCCGTGGCATGCGCCGTTCGCACGATGCATTGTCTGCCAAGCAATTGGCAACCGATCCAACCACCGGTGAAACCCACATTCGTCACCACGTGACTAAAGACGGTTTCTACCGTGGCCGTAAAGTCGTCGACGTTAAGTCGGCAGTTGAATCGGAAGAATAAGTGCTTGCCCGCCAGTCGGGTATGCTCTAACGTATCTAAGGCGAGCTTTGCTCGCCTTACTTATTTGTAAACAACGAAGAGAGCGCTATGGCTATTTACTCACGCATTGCCGGAACGGGAAGCTACCTGCCGGAAAAGATTTTAACCAATGCCGACTTGGAAAAAATGGTGGACACCAGCGACGAATGGATTGTATCGCGTAGCGGTATTCGCGAGCGCCATATTGCCAGCGCAGAGCAAACCACCAGCGATTTAGCCTATGAAGCTTCTTTAAAAGCGCTTGAAGCGGCCGGCATGGCGGCTGACGATATTGAACTCATCATTGTTGGCACCACCACGCCAGATATTGTGTTTCCGTCCACCGCTTGCTTGTTACAAGAAAAACTGGGTATTGGCGGCTGCGGTGCATTTGATGTGAACGCCGCCTGCTCTGGATTCATTTTTGCGCTGAGTGTCGCTGATCAATTCATCAGAGCTGGCACAGTGAAAAATGTTTTGGTGGTTGGCGCAGAAACTTTAACGCGCTTAGTGGATTGGACCGATCGCGCCACGTGTGTGCTATTTGGTGATGGCGCTGGCGCCGTGGTCTTGAAAGCCGATAGCGAAGCAGGCATTGTTTCAACGCATTTGCATTCTGATGGCCGCAAAAAAGAATTGCTGATTTGCCCCGTTGGGCCATCAAAAGGCTTCGATATGAATTTGCCGAATGCTGGCGTAAAAATTCATATGGCCGGTAGCGAAGTGTTCAAGCATGCTGTGAAAGCCTTGGATTCGGTGGTGGATGAAACCTTAAATGCCAACGGCTTACGTAAAACCGATTTAGATTGGCTCATTCCGCATCAGGCCAATTTGCGCATAATTGAAGCCACCGCGAAACGCTTAGAGATGTCGATGGATCAAGTCATCGTCACCGTTGACCGAACGGGCAATACCTCTTCGGGTTCCATTCCGATTGCCTTGGATGAAGCAGTTCGTTCCGGTAAAATTGCCCGCGGCCAATTAATTTTGCTTGAAGCCTTTGGCGGCGGATTCACGTGGGGCTCGGCCTTAATCCGTTTCTAAATTTGATTTTTAAATTTGTTAAATCTTCAATTTAAATAGTAAATTTATATGACTACTCAACTCGCGTTTATTTTTCCCGGCCAAGGTTCGCAATCGCCAGGTATGTTGAAAGACTTGGCAGCTGAATTTCCGCGTATTCTTGACGCATTTTCAGAAGCCTCAGAAGGTGCTGGTGTGGATTTATGGCGCATCAGTCAAGACAATCCCGATGATCAGTTAAACCAAACCGAATTTACTCAGCCAGCCCTATTAGCCGCCAATATTGCCTTGTGGCGTTTGTGGCAGGAACAGGGCGGTGCCGCGCCAACGGTTTTATGCGGCCACAGCTTGGGTGAATATGCCGCGTTGGTGGCGGCTGGTTCGTTAAGCTTAAAAGATGGCGCGCATTTAGTAAGACTGCGTGGCCAATTCATGCAAGCCGCAGTGCCCGCTGGTGTGGGTGCTATGGCGGCCGTGCTTGGCGCGGAAGATGCGCAAGTTGAACAGGTCTGCCAACACGTTTCCAGCGCGGATTGTGTTGTGGTTCCCGCCAACTATAATTCGCCCGGCCAGATTGTGATTGGTGGCCACAGCGCAGCGCTAGATCTTGCCATTGAAGCTCTTCAAACTTTGGGTATTCGCAAAGTCATTAAACTGCCAGTTAGCGTGCCGTCGCATACGCCGCTGATGCGCGAAGCGGCTGAGCAACTTCAGTTGGCTATTGAGGCGCTGGATTGGCAGTTGCCTAATATTCCGGTTATTCATAATGTGGATGCACAAACCAAGCACACAGTGGCTGAGATTCAACAAGCCTTAGTACAACAATTGTATTTGCCAGTGCAGTGGACAAAATGCACACAGGCGTTGGCTTTAATGGGCGTTGTGCAGGCAGTTGAATGTGGCCCAGGCAAAGTTTTGTCGGGTTTAATAAAGCGCATCGATAAATCGATAAAAACCTACACTTTGGGCACAGCAAGCGATTGGCAAGCCACACGTGCGCAAGATTTTGCATAAGGAATAAACGATGGCATTAAATTTAACGGGTGAAATTGTATTGGTTACTGGCGCAAGCCGCGGTATTGGCGCTGCCATTGCTGATACGCTTGCCGCCTATGGCGCGCAGGTGATTGGCACCGCAACCACCGAAGCCGGCGCACAGGCCATTTCTGCACGGATGGCCGAAACCGGCGGTGTGGGCAAAGTATTGAATGTTACCGATAGCGCCTCAGTTGACGCGTTGGTTGACGATATCGCCAAGAGTATTGGACCAATCAGTATTTTGGTGAACAACGCGGGCATCACCCGCGATCAAATCTTGATGCGTATGAAAGATGAAGACTGGGATGTCATCATCAATACCAATCTCAGCTCGGTGTTTCGCACCAGCAAAGCGGTTATGCGTGGCATGTTGAAAGCCCGCAAAGGCCGAATTATCAATATTGCCTCGGTGATTGGATTAACGGGTAATGCCGGGCAATCGAACTATGCGGCGGCCAAAGCGGGCATCATCGCGTTCTCAAAATCGTTGGCCAAAGAGGTGGGTTCGCGCGGAATTACCGTTAATGTGGTGGCGCCGGGCTTTATTCAAACCGACATGACCGATGCCATGGCAGAAGATGCGAAGGCGGCTTTGATGCAACAAATAGCGCTGGTACGCCTTGGTACACCAGCCGATATTGCTGAAGCGGTGGCATTTTTAGCCAGCCCAGCGGCCGCGTATATTACCGGCGAAACCCTGAATGTGAACGGCGGCATGTACATGCATTAACCACTAGCCTCAAAATTTGATAAAATACTCTAAATCTTGCTGGCGTGGTTTTGGGCCAAGCGCTGGCAGCTCTGATTTATAAGCCCTAAATTGTCACTCCTTGGGAGGAGAAGTTCCATGAGCACTATTGAAGAACGCGTAAAGAAAATTGTAGTTGAACAATTGGGTGTTAAAGAAGATGAAGCAACGGCTAACGCTTCGTTCGTTGACGATCTTGGCGCTGATTCACTTGATACTGTGGAATTGGTCATGGCATTGGAAGAAGAATTCGAGTGCGAAATTCCTGATGAAGAAGCGGAAAAAATCACCTCGATTCAGCAAGCAATCGATTACATCAAAGCACACGTCAAGGCTTAATTGATTGGCTGTGCTTTACGTTAGGGCCGCTTATGCGGCCCTATGTGTTTAAAACGGTTTGGAGTCCACTATGAAACGTCGCGTCGTAGTTACCGGTATGGGCATTATTTCGCCCTTAGGAAACGATCTTGCTAGCAATTGGGATGCCGTTGTTAACGGCCGTTCCGGTATTGGTCAAATCAGCCATTTTGATGCCAGCCCGATGGCAACGCATATTGCTGGCGAGGTCAAAAACTTCGATCCGAAAGCCTGGTTTAATCCGAAAGATGTTAAGAAAATGGATACCTTTATCCATTATGGGTTGGCCGCTTCATTTATGGCCATGCAAGATGCAGGCCTAGAAATAACTGAAGCCAATGCTGAGCGCGCCGGTGTTATTGTCGGCTCGGGTATTGGCGGCATTCGTGGCATTGAAGAAACGGCTATTGATCTGCACGTTGGCGGGCCGCGTAAAGTGTCGCCATTTTACATTCCAAGCACTATCATCAACATGATCTCGGGCCAGTTGTGCATTATGAAAGGCTTTAAAGGCCCGAATTTTTCTGCTGTGTCGGCGTGCGCGTCATCCAATCACTCCATTGGCATGGCCATGCGTATGATTCAATACGGCGATGCCGATATTATGGTGGCTGGCGGCGCAGAACACGGCTGCACACCAACCGCTGTGGCAGGCTTCTGTGCGATGAAAGCGCTGTCAACGCGTAACGACGATCCAACCCGTGCTAGCCGGCCTTGGGACAAAGACCGCGATGGCTTTGTGATGGGCGATGGCGCCGGTATTCTGGTGTTGGAAGAGTATGAATCAGCCAAAGCCCGTGGCGCACGCATCTATTGCGAATTGGCCGGTTTCGGTGCCAGCTCGGATGCTTACCATATGACCGCGCCAAGCGACAATGGCGATGGTCCATCGCGTTGCATGGTGATGGCCATGAACGATGCCGGTATCAATGCCGATCAGTTGGATTATTTGAACGCACACGGTACCTCAACACCCTTAGGCGATTTGGCGGAAACCAATGCCATGAAAGTGGCGCTTGGCAATCATGCCTATAAAACGATGATTAGTTCAACCAAATCCATGACCGGCCATTTGCTCGGCGCAGCCGGTGGCGTTGAAGCTATTTATTCCATTCTTGCTATGCACCATGGCATTGTCCCGCCCACCATCAACTTGGAAAATCCGGGCGAGGGCTGTGATTTGGATTATGTGCCGAATGTGGCGCGCGAAAAAACCTTGAATGCGGTGATGTCGAATGGTTTTGGTTTTGGCGGAACCAATGGCACCTTGGTGTTCAAAAGACTGTAAGGCGATGCAATGCCGTTAATTCAGCACGCGTTTAACGGCCCCATCGATTTTTTGCGGTTGCAACGCCAGCATCCGTCACGCTATCCCATGCTGTTGCAAAGCGTAGCGGGCGGCAATGCCTTGTCGCGTTGGGATATTTTATTGCGCTGTAATGGCGAAGGCTTGCAACTTCGTAACGGGCAAACCCGTGATTTATTGAATCAAGCCATTGATCAGCCATTTTTAGATGCGCTCGATAGCCAATGGCTAGCATGTCAATCCAGTATCGAGCACGAATTGCCATTTTCTGGCGGTTGGGCCATCTATTTATCGTATGAACTGGCTGGCCAAATTGAGCCAAGTTTGCATTTGCCCATGTTTCAAGGGCCCTTGCCAGATGCGTTGGCATTGCGCTGCCCAGCCGCGTTGTTGCACGACAAGCAATCCAATCGCAGTTTCGCCATAGCAGAAACAGGCTATGCGCATTTGCTCGATGAAATGCTTGAAGAAATAGCGCACGCAGACACACACAACGCTTTGCCAAGCTGGCCGTCTGTTGTGCAAATAAACGAAGAAGAGCCCGCGCTATTTAAACAGTCTGTGCAGCATATTTTGGAATACCTGAAGGCCGGCGATGTGTTTCAAGTGAATATTTCTAGAGCATGGCAAGCTGAGTTGGCAGATGCCGATCCGCACACTTTGTATCAGCGTTTATGCACGCTTAATCCGTCGCCGTTTGCGGGCTTATTGCAATTTGAACAATGGTCCTTAATCAGCTCCTCGCCCGAGCGTTTAGTGTCGGTTAGCGATGGTGTGGTTCAAACGCGGCCAATTGCCGGCACGCGGCCGCGCCTGGCTGACGACAACGAACTCGATAAAATTAAAGAACTGATTGGCCACCCTAAAGAGCGCGCTGAACACGTCATGCTCATTGATTTAGAGCGCAACGATTTAAGCCGCATTTGCGTGCCTGGCTCGGTGCATGTCGATGAATTAATGAGTATTGAATCGTATCAACACGTGCATCATATTGTGTCGAATGTCTCGGGTCAGCTAGCCTCGAATGTGCGCCCAGGGCAAGTGATTGCCGCGGTTTTCCCCGGCGGCACCATCACCGGTTGCCCGAAAGTGCGCTGTATGCAAATAATTGCTGAGCTTGAGCAAACCGGCCGTGGCCCATATACCGGCGCTATGGGCTATTTGAACCGAAACGGTAGTATGGATTTGAATATTCTGATTCGCAGTGCATGGCTTGCAGATGGACATTTGCAGCTTAGAGCAGGCGCTGGCATTGTGGTGGATTCCGAGCCTGAACACGAGCTGCAAGAAACGCGTGCAAAAGCCAAAGGCTTATTGCGCGCACTTGGCGTTTCGGTATGAGCGCCATTATTTTTCGCGGCAATCAGCAAATCAATCAGCTGTCCGCCAACGATCGTGGCTTGGCGTATGGCGATGGCTTGTTCGAAACCGTTTTAGTGCGCAAAGGCGAATTGATTTGGTGGGCAGAACATTGGCGGCGGCTGTGTGCCGGTGCGGCGCGTTTAGCCATCAGCTTGCCCGATCAGCAGGTTTTGTTTCCTGCGATTGAACAACTGATTGATCATAAAAATGCCGTGTTAAAAATTATCGTTAGCCGCGGCGAATCCGGGCGCGGCTATGCGCCAATTGCTGGCCTAGCCACCAGTGTGCTTAGCGTTCACCCACTGCCCGAACCGTATGCATTGCCGATTGCACTGCGTTGGTGTCAAACACGGATTGCGCAGCAACCCGCGCTTGCTGGCATCAAGCATTTAAATCGGCTAGAAAATGTGTTGGCGCGCGCTGAATGCAACACGCCAGAATTTGCCGATGGATTAATGTGCGACCGCGATGGCGCGGTGATTTGCGCCACATCGGCCAATGTATTTATCTATAAAAACCAAACATGGCGTACGCCGGATGTATCGCTGTGCGGCATTCAAGGCGTGGCGCGTCAGTGGTTTTTAGCTAACGTGGACAATGTGTGCATTGAGCGGCTAACCCGTACCGATCTTGAAACGGCTGACGCGGTTTTTCTTTGCAATGCAGTTCGCGGTATGATGCCTGTTAAACGTATTGAATCCGTTGAACTTTCGGAAAGCGCGGCATTACAAGAACTGCAACAACGGTTCTTGGCCTGTAATCCGGCATTTGTGAGCAGCTAAGCATGGCAAAAAAATCCACCTGGCGTTCTCGGTTAGCCTTGCTTTTTGCAATCGGCGCGGCGCTGTTGTTGCTGGCTTTTCTGCACACGCAGCAGCTTGCCAAACAGCCGCTTGGGTTTGCGCCAGAGGCAGCTTTTTTTACCGTGGATAAAGGCGATGGCCTGAATAAAATTCTGCCCAAGTTGCGTGCTGCAGGCATCCACCAAGGTGCCGATTGGCAATGGAAAGTGCTGGCAATGCAAATGCACATGGCCAGTAAAATTCATTTAGGCGATTATAAAATCTTGCGCACTGATTCAGCCGCCGTGCTGTTGCGCAAATTGGCCAGCGGCGATACGGCGCGGGTAAAATTCACCATCATTGAAGGCTGGAACTTCAAGCAACTGATGCAACAGATTAAGGCCATTACTGAGTTAAACGATGATGTTAGTGCGGTATCAACCGATGCACTGATGCAGCTAATCAATAAAAAGGGTGTGCATCCAGAAGGCCGTTTTCTGCCGGATACCTATTTTGTACCGCTATCGGGTAAGAAGAGCCAAATTCTGCTTGAAGCCTCTAGCGCGATGGATAAAGCCTTGGCTGAGGCGTGGGCTGGCCGTGATAAATCAGTGCCGCTGAATTCGCCCGAGCAATTATTGATACTCGCGTCGATTGTTGAAAAAGAAACCGGCCAAGCGCATGAGCGCTCGCAAATAGCTGGAGTATTCGTGCGGCGCCTGCAAAAAGGTATGCGCCTGCAAACCGATCCCACCATTATTTATGGCATGGGCGATGCCTATTTTGGCAATATCAGTAAGAAAGATTTACGCCGCGATACCCCTTACAATACCTATACACGCACTGGATTGCCGCCCACACCCATTGCTATGCCGGGCCGTGCCGCTTTGCTGGCTAGTGCGCATCCATCGGCTGGTGATGCCTTGTATTTTGTGGCGAAGGGCAATCGCGAACATATTTTTTCAGCCAGCTATGAAGCGCATCGAAAAGCCGTTACTCTCTATCAACCAAAGCAGTAAGTATGTCGTCTATGTTAGGTAAATTAATCAGTATTGAAGGCGGCGAAGGCGCGGGAAAAACCACCGTGTTGAACGCCATTAGCCAATTTCTTGAGCAGCGTGGCATCACCGTTATCCGCACCCGCGAACCAGGCGGAACGCCGGTTGGCGAGCAAATTCGTCAGCTGTTGTTAGCGCCCGAAAATGCCATTAGCGCCGAAGCCGAATTGCTGTTGATGTTTGCTTCGCGCGCGCAATTGGTGTCGGAGCTTATTCAGCCGGCCTTGGCTGCTGGCCATTTTGTGTTAACCGACCGCTTCACCGATGCCAGCTTCGCGTATCAAGGCGGCGGGCGTGGTATTGCGGTTGAAACAATTTCTACGCTGGAGAGCCACTTTGTTGGCCTCAAAACCGATTTAACCTTGCTGCTGGATGTGGGCGTTGAGCAAGGCTTAGCGCGCGCACAAGCCCGTGGGCAAGGCTTGGATCGCATTGAGCAAGAGCACACCGATTTTTTTCTGAAGGTGCGCGCTGCGTATTTGCAAAAAGCGGCGCAAGAGCCGCACCGCATCAAAGTGATTGATGCCTCGGTTTCAGCCGATGAAGTGGTAAAGCAGGTGATTGAGGTGCTGACACAATGGCTGCCGCAATGAGCCAGAGCGCGTGGCAACAAGCCGCCTATCAAAAATATATTGGCAGTTATTTAGCTGGCACACTCGGCCATGCGCAATTGCTGTATGGCCAAGCGTTGCTCGGCAAACATGCCTTGGCAGAGTCGGTTGCGAAGCGCTTGCTTTGTTCGGGTGCGGGGCAAAATCTGCCGGCCTGTGGCATGTGTATTGCTTGTCAGCGCTTTGCCTTGGGCACACACGGCGATTTTAAATCCATCACGCGCGAGATGAATGAAAAAACCGGTAAGCTGTTTACGGTTATCAGTGTCGATCAGATTCGCGCATTCAATGAATGGTTGAGTCTTACGTCGCAGTTAGGCGCGGCACAAGTTGTCATCATCAATAACGCGCATGATCTAAACCCGAACGCCGCCAATGCACTGCTGAAAACCTTGGAAGAGCCGCTGCAAAACCGCTACATTTTTTTAGTCACCGATAAACCGCAACGCCTGCCGGCCACCATTCATAGCCGTTGCCAACGCACGGAAATGCCTATGCCAACGCATGCGCAGGCCATGCAGTGTTTGCTAGATACTGGCACAGCGCCGGAGCAGGCAACCAAAGCGCTTACGCTGGCTGACGGCAACCCAGGCAAAGCGCAGCGGATGCTGGAAAGCGGCGATGTGGCATTATTCGAGCAAGTGCGTGAAGAGCTTTTGGCAGTGATGAAAAATCAAATGGGTGCCAGTGAATTAAGCAAGAAATGGCTAGCCGATGAAAAAATTGAACTGAAGCTGGAATTTACCGCGTTCATTGCCCACAGCATGGCAAAAAAATGGGCACTTAGCGGCGATTCCTGGTTGAAAACCAATAAATCGCTGCAAAGCCTGCAACAATGGATTGATGCCGTTAACCGTTTGCGGTTAAGCTTAAGCCAACCATTACGCCATGATTTAAGCTTAGCTGGCTTATTTTATGATTGGCGCCAGATGCTCCAAGAAGCCCGTTGAGGATACCCGCATGAGTTCACCTTCCGCTAAACAAGGTTTATTGTCTTTACAGATTAAAGACAGCAAAGAGCTATACAGCGCGTACATGCCGTATGTGAAAGGCGGCGCGATTTTTGTGCCAACGCCAAAAAAATACCAAATTGGCGATGAAGTGTTTTTAATGGTGAGTTTCCTAGAAGACAAATCACGCTTGCCAGTGGTTGGCAAAGTGGTTTGGGTTTCGCCGATGGGGCAAATGGGCGGACGCCGTTCTGGTGTGGGTGTGCAATTGAGCGAAGCGGCCGAAAATGTCGAAATCCGCAATAAAATTGATGCCTCA
>JAYTVJ010000102.1:0-17973 GCA_043744535.1 Arenimonas sp. | reverse complement strand
TTAGGCTTCCCATGCCGTCCTCTGTGTGAGCGCATTTGTTTTTATCAACGCAGAAAATGCTTGTTACAAGCGTCTGCTTGAATCATAGCATCTAACGCCATAAGCGTATATTTTCCGCCTAACCCCTTAACGCAGCGGTGACCGGTAAACGTGCGGCGCGCACAGCAGGCGCTAAGCCGCCTAAAAAGCCAATAGCCAGAGCCCAGCTAAGCCCTTTCAATACCAAGCCCGGTGTAACGGCAAAGTTAAACGCAACTTGCGTAAATCCACCACCCAGTGTTGACACCGAATAATCGTTGAAAATGAAATACGCGATGCCAGCCCCAAGTATGCCGCCCAGTAAAGACAGGGCCATTGCTTCGGCCATTACCGAGGCAACCACCGGTGCATTGCCAAAGCCCAGCGCACGCAAGGTGCCAATTTCCGCAGTGCGCGAAGACACCGCAGAATACATGGTGTTCAGCGCGCCAAACAAGGCACCAAAGGCCATAATGTAAGCCACGATATTGGTTAAGAAACTGATTTGGGTGGTTAAGCCAGATGATTGCGAAGAAAAATAATCCTGTTCGGTTTTCACATCAACCGTCAATTGCGGGTCGGCGGTTAAGCGCCTTTTTAGGTCGTCAAAGGCTTTAGCGTAATTCAGCTTAACCACCACCGACGACATGCCGGTTCGGCCGAACGCGCTTTGCACAGTATCTAAATCGGCCCATAGTTCGGAATCGTGCGCGTCTTTGCTTTCAAACACACCCACCACATCCCAATACGAGCCGCGAAATTTTAATTTTGAACCGACCTGCAAGCCATCGAATTGTTTATAGGCACCCATGCCAACAATAAGTTCGCGCAGGCCGGCTTTGAATTTTCGGCCTTCCACAATTTTTAGTTCAGGCCGTATATCAAAGCCTTTGGGTTCAACACCACGCAAGGACACATTGGCGCCGGCGCTTTGGCCTTTGCGTGGCACTTCGGTAATCACAATCAATTCGCCAGAAGCAAACGGCAATTGATCCGCATGGCGGGCAATGGCCGGATCTTGTTTGATTAGGGTGCTGGCCGAGCGGTCAAGAAAACTGGCCAGTTCGCCATTCGAGCCGCCGCGCAAAATAATGGCACGGTTTGGGTTACCGGTCGCGGTCAGGGTTTTGTTCAAGCCAGTTGACATAGACAGCATGGCCACCAATACGCCGACCACACCCGCGATGCCAATCACAATCACTAAGGATGCACCCAAGCGCTGCGGAATACTTTTCAGATTCATCAGCACAATTTCATACACTTGTGTGGCTGTACTCATAATTATCGTCCTGCCAATGCATCAACAATTTTTAAACGCATGGCGCGCCATGCGGGTGGCAAGCCAACCACAAGGGCTAAAAAAATTGTGGTTAATAAGGCGAAACCCCAAACGCTGCCGTCGGCCTTAACCGGATATTCCGGCGGCAAAGCGCCAATGGTGAGTGTGGCGAGCAGCATGCCAAGCAATGCGCCAATAAAACATAATAAAAACGACTCGGCCAGTACCAAGGCCAGCACCGTTTTATCGGTGAAGCCCAAGCATTTCAGCACCGCCAATTCGGGAATACGTTCGCGCACCGCTTGGCTCATGGTGTAGCCGGTTAAAATGAGGATAGTGAAAAACACCGCGCCGGAAATGGCGTTAACAATAAAGCCAATATCGCCCAATTGTTTGAGAAAACCCAGCTGAAATTCCTGCTCACTTTGGGTTTTGGTTTCATCGGCCGAGTTCTCAAATTTTTTATCAATCTCGGCGGCAATGCGTTCGGAATCTAATGGGTTTTTAACGCGCACCACAAACACGCCAGCCAAGCCGCGCGCGCGTTCCGAGCGGCCTTCATCGAACTGGCCATAGTTCAGATACATCAGATTGGCGCGGTCGGTCCATTCTTGGTCGCGGCCTTCGAAGATGCCTACCAAGCGCCATTGCCAAACGCGGCTGCCATCGCGCTGCGTCCAGATGAAAGAATTCAAGGGAATAATGTCGCCCACTTTCCAGCCGAATTTGTCGGCCAAAACTTTCCCGGCAATTGCGCCGTCTTGGGTGGAGATAAAGGCGCGCTTTTGCGCTTCCGGCAACACCCACTCTGGGTAGGTGTCGAACAAGCGTTGTGGGTTAACGGCAAATTGCGGGAAGAAATTTTTCGGATCTTGGTATTGGCCGCCGAAAAATTGCGAATGCGACACAAATTCAACACCAGGAATGGATTCAATCTGTGGCATTAAGCGCATGGGCAAGGGCTGGGTGAAACTTATTTTGGCTTGCGTGATCATCCGATTAGCGCCCAAGAAATCGGCCCCTCCCGACAACACCGAATTCACCGCCTGCAATAAGCCAATCAGCAAAAATGCCGCCGCTAAAGACAGCAAGGTGAATAGGGTGCGGGTTTTTTTGCGCATCAATGCGCCCCAAATCAATGGAAAGTATTTGCGAATCACTTAGTGGCTGGCCTCGGCAACCAGCGTGCCCTTATCTAAATGCACCGTATGTTTGGCGTATTCGGCAGCTTTCGGGTCGTGGGTCACCATCACAATGGTTTTGCCAAACTCACGGTTTAACTGTTGCAGTAAGGTCAACACTTCATCGGCCGTTTTGCGATCCAAATCGCCGGTCGGTTCGTCGCAAATCAAAATGCGTGGATCCGACACCAATGCACGTGCAATCGCTACGCGTTGCTGCTGGCCGCCAGAAAGTTCGTTCGGTTTGTGGCTGGCGCGATCGGCAATGCCAACCAATTGCAGCGCAATATTGGCGCGGTGCTTGCGTTCGCTGGCATTCATATCGGTTAGTAGTAAGGGCAGTTCAACATTTTTTTGCGCGGTCAGCACCGGCATTAAATTATAGCTTTGAAAAATAAATCCAACCGTATTGGCACGCCATAAAGCCAGCTCGTCGCCGGATAAATCATCAATGCGTTGCCCGTTTATTTTTAACTCGCCACTGGTTGGCGAATCAATGCCGCCAATCAGATTTAGCAAGGTGGTTTTGCCTGAACCCGACGGGCCCATCAAGGCCACAAAATCGCCTTCGGGAATATCCAAATTAATGCCGTGCAACACTTCCAAAACCTGTTTGCCGCGCACATAGGCTTTGGTTAATTGCCGAATTTCCACCAAAGGAAACAAAGCGGACTTATCGGCTAGGCTCATTTTTTTGCGCTCGTTTTCAAGCTGACTTTGCTGCCATCTTTTAGGTCTTTGCTTGGCGTCACAATAATGGAATCGCCTTTGCTTAGCCCTTTATCAACACGCGTTTCGCTGTCGTTGCTTTCTGCGGCGTTAATGATCACACGCTTGGCTTTGCCGTCTGCCACAGTGAACACAAACTGCTGTTCGGCCTCTTTACTGATCGCGCTGTTGGGAATCCAAAAGCCGGTTAGTGGCTTGCTGGTGTCTTGGGCCTCTAAAAAGCTAACCCGAACGCCCATGTCTGGCACGATGCGGGTGTCTTTGCTGTTTAACGCCACGCGGACTTTCACGGTTGCCTTCGAGCGATCAGCGGTTGGAATAATAGCAATCACTGCACCAGGAATTTTCCATTCGGGGTAGGCATTTAATACCGCTTCAATCGGCATGTCAGGTGTTACGCGGCCAATATAGGCTTCGTTAACATCCACTTGCACTTCCAGTGAATCCATATCCACCAAGGTGCCGATGCCCGTTCGAATGGAGCCGCCGCCAGCGGAAATGGGCGAAATCATTTCGCCCGGCTGCGCCGCTTTAGCAATAATTACACCATCAAAGGGCGCGCGGATGATGGTGTTATCGACACCGAGCGCGCTCACGTGCATTTGTTGTTTAGACACGCCAATGGCTTTTTGTAGACTCACCAATCGCGCGGCGCGGGAGTCGCGTTCGGCTTTGGCGGCATCAAGCGCTGAACGCGCAACCAGCTGTTTGCTGGCCAGTTCTTTGTTTCGGCGATAGTTGCTATCGGCTAGGCTTAATTGTGCTTGCGCTTCGGCCAACTGCGATTGGCTAGAGGCCATTTGCGCTTGGGTTAGTTGGTATTGTGCATTGGCATCTTGCACATCAAGTCGAGCCAGAATTTCGCCTTCTTTCACGCGCTGGCCTTCTTCAATAAACACCTCAACCACTTTGCCGGTGACTTTAGACGACACGGTAGCGATACGCCTTGCTGTGACATAGCCAGACGCATCCAATACCGAGGCTGGGCCGCTTTCCGCTGCGGAGCGTGGATTGACGGTTTCAATCTCAATCGGTTTGGCGCGGCCCAAAAAACCCACCACAGCGGCCAAGGCCAGTGCAATGCCCACATACAGCGGCCAGCGCCGTTTTTTCGTTGGTGCACGGCCATCGCGGTTAATTTTCAATTCGTTGAGCAGTTGGTCAGGGCGGTTCATACGGGTTCCTAAGGCAAAATCAATTCAGGCAAGTATTTATAGGGTGTGTTTGTAGCGTTAAGTATAGTGTGCTTTTAGCCACGTAAACGCCGCGCGAAGACCTTGTGCTTCGCCGCCCGTGGGCTTGCCCGGGCGTTCGCTGTCGTTCCAGCTATACACATCCACATGCAGCCAAGCAATGTCTGCCGGCACGAAGCGCTGCAGAAATAGTGCGGCGGAAATGCAGCCCGCCATTCGGCTGGCGCTTGAGTTGGCTAAGTCGGCCACATGGGATTTCAGATACGATAAATACGGCTGCCACAATGGCATCCGCCATAACGGATCGAACTGGCTCTGGCCAGCCGCCAGATAGGCGTGCGCCATATCATCGCGGTTGCAAAACAGCGCCGGTAAATCCGGGCCAAGCGCAATCCGCGCCGCGCCGGTAAGTGTCGCGTAATCCAAAATCGCGTCCGGTTTCAGCTCGCTGGCTAATGCTAAGGCATCGGCTAATACTAAGCGGCCTTCGGCATCGGTGTTGTCTATTTCTACGCTTAAGCCTTGCCGAGTGATAATCACATCGCCAGGCCGAAAGGCATTGCCGGCAATCGAATTATCTACCGCAGCAATTAACAGCGTAATACGCACAGGCAATTGCTGGTTCATCACCAAGCGCGCCAAGGCAATAGCATGCGCCGCGCCGCCCATGTCTTTTTTCATGTTGCGCATACCGTCGGCGGCTTTAATATCTAAGCCACCGGTATCAAAACATACGCCTTTGCCACAGATCACCACATGCGGGTGTGTTGCATCGCCCCAATCAAGCCGCAGTAGGCGTGGCTCGCGGTGTGAAGCGCGGCCAACGGCATGTAGGGTTGGGAAGTTTTGCACCAACAAGTCATCACCTTTAATGCTGTTGAATTGCGCACTGAATTCTTGTGCCATGTTGCGCACGCAATGTTCAAGCTGCTCGGGCCCCATATGCTCGGCGGGGGTGTTGATTAAATCGCGAACCAACAGCGACTCGCGCAATAGCGCTTCGGCTTCAACGCTGTGTTGATCGGAAAACAACAGCGGGCTGTCGCTGGCGGCAACATATTTTTCAAATCGATACGCGCCTAAACCCCAGCCTAAAAAGAAATGATCGGCGCTTAAATTGGCCGGTGAACTTGGGCAGCGGTGATAACGGTGTTTCGGCAGAAGCTTCGGCAAATGCGCAATGGCATACGGTTCATCGGTTTCACCAATAATAGCCAGTACGCTGTGCCATTGGCCTTGCGAATCGGGCAACAACATAAACTGCTGGCGACTGGCGTTGAATTGCTGTGTCGTCAGAAACGTTTGCAGGAACGGCGATTGCTGGGCTAACCAAGCAGGGTATTGGCTGGCTTGTAGCACAAGGATGGCTTTGGATTCGGGGCTCGCTTGCAACGCGATGCCACGCAGTGCTGTGCTCATGATGGGGTTCTTTCAAGTAAGGGGATCAATTCGCTTAAGGTCGTAATGTTGTGCTGTGCGGGCAGAATATCGGCTGGCCATTGCGCGTGGGTGCGATTTATCCATGCTGACTGAAAACCGGCATTGTGTGCGCCTTGCACATCAAGCCACGGGTCGTCGCCAACATGCAGAATGTGTTCGGCGGCAATGCCCAAGCGCTGGCTGGTTGCTGTGAAAATGGCCACATCGGGTTTTGCGCTCCCCACATTTTTTGCCGAGATGCAATCAACAAAATACGACGCAATACCGGTGCGTTGCAAATCGGCATTGCCATTGGTTAAGGCAATAATCGGCAGCATGGATGCAAGTTGCGCTAGTGCTGGAAGGCAGTCGTCGTAGAGGGAAACCTGATTGCGCGCGGCAAAGAATGCTTCAAAGGCGGGCTCCACCAAAGCATCAGATTCGCCACTTAAACGCAACGCATGGCTGAGTGAAATTTTCCGTTGTGCGGTAAAATCGTGCGCCAGTTCAGGATGCGCTTGGGCAACCTGCTCGCGCAGATGACGCATGGCCGGCAAAGGAAATTGCGCAGCGGTTTGGGGCGCGTTGGCCAATAGAAAATCCTGCAAGCACTGTTCGGCTCGCTCAATAATCGGCCAAATGGGCCACAACGTATCGTCTAAATCAAGGCTCAAGGCCATCACAGGATGCATACCCATAGAATACCGTGAACTGCGTGTGCATCGTGTGTTTTTAATGCATTTGCAAATAACCTGCTTGACGGCTGCGCGCTAAACCCAATTCTAACTGCGCCGGTTTTTGCGATAAGGCCGCGCGTAATCCATTCAGATCGTTTATGGCTTGCCGATTGAGCACCGCAATGCGGTCGCCCACTTCCAAGCCATTGCGCGCAGCGCGGCTATTGGCCGCCACTTTACTGATAATCACCCCGCGTAGCCCAGACTGTTTGTAGCGCTCGGGAATATCAATCAAAATGGCACCGGCAAGGCGCGCATCCAGCTGCCCGGCATCCAGCTCTTTGGGCTCGGCGCGCAATTGAGCCGACAGCGCAATGCGTTGTGCCCCACGCATAATGTCTAAGTGTACGGGTGCGCCAAGTGGCAATAAGCCTTCTAGGTTGCTCAGGCTGTCGGCGCTGTCGATGCGCTGTTTGTTGGCCGCTATAATCACGTCGCCGGCTTTGATGCCAGCCGCTTCGGCTGGACCGCCGCGATAAACGCGCGACACCATGGCGCCTTTGCTGAACGGTGCACTTTGCGCTTGTACGGTTTCGGCTTCCAGGCCCAGCGAGCCGCGACGTACTTCGCCATAGGCCATAAGCTGGCGCATGATTTCCTTGGCCAAATTGGAGGGAATGGCAAAGCCCAATCCGATATTACCGGCGGCACTGCCGCGTGGATTGAAACTGGCCACATTGATGCCAACTAACTCGCCATTGAGATTCACTAACGCGCCACCCGAATTGCCGGGGTTGATCGACGCATCGGTTTGAATAAAGTTTTGGTAGCCCAAGCCTTGCAAACCGCTGCGGCCAACTGCCGACACAATACCGGAAGTGACCGTTTGGCCTAAACCAAATGGATTGCCAACCGCCACCACGTAATCGCCTACGCGCAGCTTGGTGGAATCGGCCACGGGCAATGCTTGCAAATCTTTGGCGGAAATCCGAATCACTGCAATATCGGTGTCGGGGTCGGAGCCAACCGGCTGCGCTTCAAAGGTTCGGCCATCGGTGAGCCCTACCGACACTTCATCGGCACCTTCCACCACATGGTTATTGGTTAGAATCAGGCCGCGCGCGGCATCAATGATGACCCCGGAGCCTAAGGATTGCGAAATATGCTTGGTGGGTTCACGAATGCCACGGTAGTACTCTTCCACGGTAAGCCGATCTGAGCGCACGGTTTGCTTGGTGTAAATATTAACCACGGTTGGCGTGACTTTGCTCAGCATAGGCGCAAGGGTTGGCATGGCTGTGTTTTCAGCGGGCGTCAGCGCTTGCGCGGGCGCGATAATCCAATCGCCGAGCGGTTTGGCTGGCTGGCTGGAATCTTGCCTATTCGCTTGATTGTTAAAGTAAAGCCCAGCGGCAAGGGCACCGGTGGCGGTAAATAGGGCGGCTAACGTAAGTGATCGTATGGACAGTGACATAAGCATTCTCTACCGAGTGTTGATGAAAAGTATAGCAAAGCCAAAATAAATTGCGCCCAAAAGAGGCTGCGCAGGGCCAATAAAGCGAGTGTAAACGCCTGTAAATTAAGCGGATATGAACAAGATAATGCGGGTTAATTTTTGGTTGACAGTCGGTTTTTTCAAAGGTAATGTACACAGGTGAAACACAACATCTTGTGTTTTTTTCATCATAAACCCCAAGATGTAGTGTGGGGGCCAAAAAATTAGAAGATATATAGCGTATTTAGGGAGATAAGTTGTTTATGAGTACACCCCGTTTGGAAGCCGTGCCAGCCATTACCCCAAATTCCCAGCAAGAGGCCTTGCCATTGCAACCGGCATCTTTGGATATTTGGGATAAAAAATACCGTTTGAAAGCAAAAAACGGCGCGGCGGTTGACCAAAACATCGATGACACCTATCAGCGCGTGGCGAAAGCCTTGTCGGATGCGGAGCCGAATGCCGAAAAACAGGTCTATTGGCATGAGCGTTTTTTGTGGGCTTTGCGCCGTGGCGCGATTCCTGCTGGCCGGATTACCTCCAACGCCGGTGCCTTGGCGCACAAGCCAGCCACCAGCACCATCAATTGCACGGTGTCGGGTAGCATTACCGATTCCATGGACGGCATTTTAGATAAAGTCCATGAAGCTGGCCTAACCCTAAAAGCCGGTTGCGGTATTGGTTACGAGTTCTCCACCTTGCGTCCGCGCGGTGCGTTTGTGGCCGGTGCCGGTGCGCATACGTCTGGCCCATTAAGCTTCATGGATATCTACGACAAAATGTGTTTCACGGTGTCGTCGGCCGGTGGTCGCCGTGGTGCGCAAATGGGCACCTTCGATGTTTCGCATCCTGATGTAAAAGAATTCATTGGCGCGAAGCGCGAAGATGGCCGTTTGCGGCAGTTCAATTTGTCCTTATTAATCACCGATGGCTTTATGGACGCGGTAGCGAACGATGCCGATTGGCCGCTGATTTTCCCGATCAGCCAAAAAGAGCAGGGCGATATTAATCTTGACGATGCCAAGCTTGTTGTTTGGCGCGATTGGCCGCTGAGCGAAGGCTATGTAACGCGCGACGACGGCATGGTGGCCTGCAAAATTTACGGTCAGATTCGTGCCCAGCAATTGTGGAACCGGATCATGGCTTCCACCTATGATTTTGCCGAACCGGGCTTCATCCTGATTGACCGCGTCAATGAAATGAATAATAACTGGTGGTGTGAAAATATCCGCGCCACTAACCCATGCGGCGAACAACCGCTGCCACCGTATGGCGCATGCTTGCTTGGCTCAGTGAACTTAACCTTATTTGTGCGCAACCCGTTCACCGAGCACGCGGTGTTCGATTGGGAAGAATACAAAGAAGTGGTGCGCGTGTTCACCCGCATGCTCGACAACGTGGTGGAAGTGAACGGCTTGCCGCTGGAACAACAACGCAAAGAAATTATTCGTAAGCGCCGCCATGGCATGGGCTTTTTAGGCTTAGGCAGTACCCTAACCATGCTGCAAATGAAATACGGCTCGAAGCCAAGCTTGGAATTCACCGAAGCGATTTCGCGTGAAATGGCCATTGCTGGCTGGGAAGAAGGCTTGGCATTAGCTAAAGAAAAAGGCCCTGCGCCGATTATGGACGAAGACTTCACGGTAACCGCCGCCATGCTACGGCAACGCCCTGAAATGGCAGCTGATGGCTATGCGGTTGGACAATCGATTAAAGGCCGCGTGTTGCATGCCAAATATTCGCGCTATATGCAGCGTGTGGCGGAAGTGGCGCCAGAATTAGTAGCGGCTATGGCTGAAAGCGGTACGCGTTTCACCCACCACAGCTCGATTGCGCCCACTGGCACCATTTCTTTGTCGCTCGCCAACAATGCCTCGAACGGCATTGAGCCAAGTTTTGCCCATCACTACAGCCGCAACGTGATTCGCGAAGGCAAGAAAAGCAAAGAAAAAGTGGAAGTGTACAGCTACGAACTATTGGCGTACCGCAGTTTGATTAATGATAAAGCCATGCCCTACAGCGCTGACCCAGAAGCGATGCTGCCCGATTACTTTGTGGCCGCCGACGACATCTCGCCGAAAGAGCACGTGGACATTCAAGCTGCTTCGCAGAAATGGATTGATTCTTCTATTTCTAAAACCGCCAATGTGCCCACCAACTATCCGTACGACGACTTCAAAGACATTTACACCTACGCGCATCAGCAAGGCTTGAAAGGTTGCACCACCTTCCGCTTTAATCCTGCCGCGTTCCAAGGCGTGTTGGTGAAAGAGTCGGATCTGGAAAATACTTTTTACCGATTTGAATTGGAAGACGGTTCTGTGGTAGAAGTAAAGGGCAATGAAGAAATTGAATACGATGGCGAAATGCATACCGCAGCCAATTTGTTCGATGCGTTGAAAGAAGGGTATTACGGCAAGTTTTAATTTTCTCAACCCACACATAATAGGTGAACTATGAGTACGAAGAAATCGACTGGCGCCATGCAAGGCGCTGTGAAAAAAGTACAGGATGAAGCCATGAAAGTGGGCGCAGCTATTTCCAAGAAAGCGGCGCCAATGATTAAACGCGTTAAACAAGAAGTGGCTAAAGCGGAAAAATCCAATGCCGCTAAATCGGTGAAAAAAGCCATTGGCCAAGCCGAGCGTTCTGATGCTGCCAAAGCGGTGAAGAAAGCCATTAATTCGGTGAAAGCCAAGTTAGCCAAAGCGGCTCCTGCGAAAAAAGCACCGGCCAAAAAAGCCGCTGCGAAAAAAGCAGTTGCTAAAAAGGCTCCGGCAAAAAAAGCGCCCGCTAAAAAAGCCCCAGCCAAAAAAGCACCGGCTAAAAAAGCCGCGGTGAAGAAAGCCGCGAAAAAGAAATAATCGCAGCGCATTAAGCAACCCAGCCAAGCCCTCTTCACAGCTGAAGAGGGACTGGTGAATGTCAGTAAATACATTATATAAATACAGCGTTAGGAGCTCAGGCAGCAATGGCTATAAAGATTACAAAAAAAATTAAATCCTACAGCGTGCAAACCACGGAAGAAAAAGCCACCGCCGACGCGGTAAGCGCGGCTGCCGTGCAGTTGGCTGCATTTCCTGTGGCTGAAATTATTCAGATGCATGAAAAAGTGGAGCGCCCGGAAGCGTTGGTTGGCTCAACCTACAAAATCAAATCGCCGTTAGTGGAACACGCTATGTACGTGACCATCAACGACATTGTGCTGAACCCAGGCACCGACTACGAACTGCGCCGTCCGTTCGAAGTGTTCATCAATTCCAAGAACATGGACCATTTCCAGTGGGTGGTTGCCATTACCCGCATCATGAGCGCGGTGTTCCGCAAGGGTGGCGACGTCACCTTCTTAGTGGAAGAAATGAAAGCGGTATTCGACCCGCGCGGCGGCTACTTCAAAGCCGGTGGTATTTATATGCCATCGATTGTGGCTGAGATTGGCTCGGTGGTGGAAGAACACCTGAAATCGATTGGGATGATCATCGATCCGGAACTGAGTGACGCGCAACGGCAGATGATTGCCGACAAACGCACGGCCTATGAGAACCGTACCAAAAAAAAGTCTCCTGAGGGCGACCTCGCTGTGGATGCTGGGCGCGCAAGCGCCGACGAGGCAGCATCGGAATCCAGCGAGGGCGCCACTTTCCCACCCACCGCAAGCATGTGCTACAAGTGCAACAACAAGGCGCTGGTGCTGATGGACGGATGTCAGACGTGTTTGAATTGTGGGTATAGCAAGTGTGGGTGATGTTTGGCAATAACTCCTGAAATTAAACGTACACCTTCAGCAGCTTCTACGATTGATGCACCGTGGGGTGGCGATAAATTTAGTCGGGAAGAGTTTGGAAAGACAATAATTCAAATTGTCAGCGCACATGAACAACCTGTATCCATAGGGCTTTGTGGGGCTTGGGGGTCAGGAAAAACGGAGTTTCTCAATATGTTGAGAAACCAAATTAATAGTCAAAATGACCTTGGATTTATAGTTGCTCGATTAGATGCATGGAAGGTTGAAGCTAACGGCGACCCATTGATTGGATTGACGTTGGCTTTAATCAATGGAGTTGGCAATGAAAAATCCCCAACTAACTCTGAAGCAAATAATAAACTTAACGAGATCAATGCAGAGCTTAAGGTAATACTAAAGAAGCTTGCTTGCTCAATCAAAGGTATACGCGCTTCAGTTCTAGGGGCTGTTATTGGTAGTGCCGCCGAGACTGCTATCCCAGGCAGTGCGTATTTTGCAGCCTCAACGGGTGCTGCTACAGCAGAAATTGCATCTTCAATATTCAACAAATTATCAGAAGATACTATAGATGCTCAGTTTAAATATGAGTCGTTAAGAGAGGCTTTTGAAGTTCAGATTAAAAAGCTTGTTGATGTTCAAAGAACAATTAAAGCCGGCGGTGGGTGTAAGCTTTTAATCTTAGTTGATGAACTCGATAGATGCAGACCTGATTATGCAATTAGTGTTTTTGAGAGAATTAAGCATTTTTTTGATATTCCTGGAGTAGTATTTCTCGTTGCTTATGATTCGGAATATCTAATCTCAGCTGCACAAACAGTGTATGGCCAAAATTTTTCTGCTGACGCGTACTTTAGAAAATTTATTGATTACGAAATTAGATTGCCGCAACCAGAACCGAGGGATATTGCTAGTTTCATATGGTCTTCGTTGGAGTTGGGATCTTTGAGTGGCATGAATAATCAGCGGGAGCTTGTTCAAGAGGCTTGGAATGCTGTTGTTTCGCTAATGCAGGTTTTTCCGAGAATTAGTATCCGGGATTGGTTTCAAATCTGCGTAAAAATTAAGCTCTTAATTATTGTGAACTGGCGCGAACATAAAGCTGTAACTCTTATGATGATTTACATTTTAATTGGCCGATATGCTTTTGACAGGGTTGCAGGGGCTGGATTGTCGCCTGAGACAGTTTCAATGATTATTAACGGTGTAATAGAAAGATCAAATAATTTTGATAATCTTGAAAATGCAAATCACAATGATTGGTTGTTTGTTGTATCAAAGATTGGTGATTTATCTTACTCAAGAATCCAGACAATTTTGTCAAATGATGGATATTTCAAACCTTATGATCAAGGTCAATTGATGCCAATTATTACCTCAATATCTAATTATGCAAAAAATAATATTTCATTTAATGCATATACTTGTAATCATTTAGTAAATAACCATGTTTTGGCATAATTGTTATGCGCAATTGAAATTAGTGGGTTAAAAATAGTTGCCTTCTGGCGGTTTTTCATGCAAACCACCGCCCACCGGCGGTTTCTTTTTGCCCTCGGAAGCCACCATTCCAATTCGTCTTGTATAATCAAAATTGATTATAAAAATAAGCACTTAAATCCATGTTTGAGCAAACCTTTAAGAATATCGACGACATCCTGCACAAGGATTCTGGTTGCGGCACTGAGCTGGACTACACCGAGCAAAGCTCTTGGTTGCTGTTCCTGAAATATTTGGATGCGCTGGAAAATCAGAAAGCCATGGCCGCCGAGCTGGAAGGCAAGAAATACAGCTACATCCTCGACCCACCATACCGCTGGGAAGCGTGGGCCGCGCCGAAAGGCCGCGATGGCAAGATTGATCATAACAGCGCGCTAACCGGTGAAGACCTGCGTGAGTTCGTCAATGCCAAGCTGATTCCGTATCTGCACAGCTTCAAGTTGAAAGCGGCCGGGCCGAATACCATCGAATACAAAATCGGCGAGATTTTTGGCGAAATAAAAAACAAGTTGCAAAGTGGCTACAGCCTGCGCGGCGTGATTGATCTGGTCGATGAGCTACGCTTTGGCAGCCAAGCCGAGAAACACGAGCTTTCGCATTTGTATGAAGCCAAGATTAAGAACATGGGCAATGCCGGCCGCAACGGCGGCGAGTATTACACGCCACGGCCATTGATCCGCGCCATGATTCAAGTGACTGCGCCAAAGCTTGGCGAAACCGTGTATGACGCGGCCTGCGGTTCGGCTGGCTTTTTATGCGAAAGCTACGAATACCTGCGCCCGCAAGTGAAAAACGCACGTGAGCTGAAGCAGCTGCAGGAAAGCACTTTTTACGGCAAGGAAAAGAAATCGCTGGCGTATGTCATCGCCATTATGAACATGATTTTGCACGGCATTGAAGCGCCGAACATTGTGCACACCAACACGCTGGCTGAAAATATTTCCGACATCCAAGAAAAAGACCGCTTCGATATCATCCTTGCCAACCCGCCGTTTGGCGGCAAGGAACACAAACAGGTTCAGCAGAATTTCCCAATTCGCACCGGCGAAACCGCATTTCTGTTCATGCAGCACTTCATCAAATCGCTGAAAGCCGGTGGCCGCGCTGCCATTGTTATCAAGAACACTTTTCTAAGTAATACTGATAACGCCTCAGTGAGTTTGCGCAAGCTGCTGCTGGAAAGCTGCAACCTGCACACCATCCTCGATTGCCCGGGCGGCACCTTCCAAGGTGCGGGCGTGAAAACCGTGGTGCTGTTTTTCGAGAAAGGCGCGCCCACACGCAAAACGTGGTTCTATCAGCTTGAACCCGGCCGCAACATGGGCAAAACCAATCCGCTGAACGATGCCGATTTGGCTGAGTTTATTGCCTTGCAGAAGTCGTTTGCCGAATCGGAAAAATCGTGGTCGATTGATGTGACTGCGGTTGATGCCGATACGTTTGATCTGTCGGTGAAGAACCCGAATGGCGGCGAAGTGGTGGCGCACCGAAGCCCTGAATCCATCATGGCGGAAATTGCGGCGCTGGATGCCGAAAGTGCGGAAGTGCTGGGGAATATCAGGGCTCTTTTGTGAAAAGTAAGAGCACATCCACAATGTTGGGTAATGTTGTCGATTTGATAATGGGCCAAGCACCATCTAGCAAAGATACCAACTTTGATGGACGAGGAATACCGTTCGTGAAAGTCGGTGAGTTCGGTGCGATTCGTCCAGTAATCCGCGAATGGACTACCAATCCATTACGAATGGCAAAAAGAACAGATGTACTACTATGCGTAGTAGGTGCAACTTGTGGAAAAATAAACTTGGGTGATGAATGCGCGATTGGACGTTCTGTTGCAGCGATACGCCCTGATATATTAAAACTTAATCAGCTCTATCTCTATTACTTCATGATGACACTTGTTGAGCGCCTTCGATCTGGTTCTGTAGGCGCAGCACAAACAGTGATTTCAAAGGAAATGGTGGAGACCTTACAAATCCCCCTTTTGCCGCTCCCCGAACAGCACCGCATCGTTGCCATTCTGGATGAAGCGTTTGAAAACATTGCCAGCGCCAAAGCCAATGCCGAACAAAACCTGAAAAATGCCCGCGCGTTGTTTGAAAGCCATTTGCAGGCGGTTTTTACGCAGCGGGGTGAGGGTTGGGTTGAGAAGAGGCTAGAACAAATAACTACTCTTTTAGGTGATGGATTGCACGGAACACCAACCTATACTGAATCTGGGGATTGTTTTTTTATTAACGGCAATAATTTAAATAATGGGAAAATCATTTTTAAAGAAAACACCAAAAGAGTTTCAATTGCTGAGTATGATAAATATAAAAAGAAACTCACAGATAGAACAATTTTAGTCTCAATTAATGGAACATTAGGTAATGTTGCTTTTTATAATAATGAGAAAGTAATACTTGGGAAAAGCGCGTGTTACTTTAATCTGGTTGAAGACGTTGATAAGAACTTCATCAAATATGTTCTTATTAGTCCTTATTTTTTTAATTACGCACATAAAGAAGCCACGGGAGCTACTATAAAAAATGTCTCATTAAAGACAATGAGGGAATTAAAAATAAATATACCTTCTATAGCACTCCAACAAACTATAGTCAGAAAATTAGATGCTGTTTCTGAAGAAACCCAACGCCTCGAAACCATCTACAAACAAAAAATTGCCGCGCTCGATGAGCTGAAGAAAGCGCTGCTGCATAAGGCCTTTGCGGGGGAGTTGTAGCATAATAAGGCTATGAACGAAATCAGCATCTACCAAGACGAGAACGGCAGCGTAGAAGTACGACTGGAGCAGGATACGGTTTGGTTGCGTCAGGAGCAACTGAGCCAGTTATTCGGTCGCGAACGTTCCGTGGTTAGTAAGCATCTGCGCAATGTCTTTGCCGAGGGCGAACTGGAAGCGAATTCAGTATGTGCAAAATTTGCACATACTGCCGCTGACGGCAAAACCTATCAAGTTGAGCATTACAACCTCGATGTCATCATTTCGGTCGGCTACCGCGTTAAATCCCAGCAGGGCACCCGCTTCAGGCAATGGGCGACCCGCACCCTGAACGAACACCTAAGCCGCGGCTATACGCTCAATCGCCAACGGTTTGAGATCAATGCCCGCGAACTGGAAGCGGCGCTGCAATTGGTGAAAAAGGCGGCACAAAGCCCGGAGCTGCAAGCCGAAACTGGGCGTGGGCTGCTGGATATCGTAACCCGTTATGCACAGACATTCCTGCTGCTGCAACGCTACGATGAAGGCTTGTTGGCGGAGCCGCCGACCGTTGCTGGTGGCACATTGCCAACGCTTATAGAAGCCAGACAATCGCTGGCGCGCCTGAAATCGGACTTGATGGCGCGTGGCACGGCATCGAAGCTGTTTGCTCAAGAGCGCAGCGATGGCTTCGCGGCATTGCTGGGTAATCTCGATCAAACCGTATTCGGCGATCCGGCCTATCCCAGTATTGAGGCCAAAGCCGCGCATTTGCTGTATTTCGTCGTCAAAAACCACCCGTTCACCGATGGCAACAAACGTTGCGGCGCATTCCTGTTCGTGGATTTCCTGAGCCGCAATGGCCGTCTGTTGGATGGCATGGGGCATCCGGTCATCAATGATATCGGTCTGGCGGCACTGGCTTTATTGGTGGCCGAGTCTGATCCGGCGCAAAAAGAAACCATGATCCGCTTGATCATGAATATGCTGGCGCAGGTCAGTTCGTCGCGCACGGCGGCCCTTGATGAGTTAACCGCGCTTTCGCAACGGCACGGCATGGGCTACGAGAAATGAACGAAGCCGAAACCCGCGCCGAACACATCGACCCCGCCTTAGCCAAGACCGGTTGGGGTGTGGTTGAGGGAAGCCGGGTTCGCCGAGAAAAATCGGCGTATCAAATTACGCCGGGTCGGATTCAGGGCGGTGGCAAGCGCTTGAAAGCTGAAATCGCCGATTACGTGCTGGAATACCGCGGTCACCGGCTGGCTGTGATTGAAGCAAAGGCCTGGGATAAGCACTATACCGAAGGCGTGGCGCAGGCCAAACGCTATGCCGAAAAGCTGAGTGTGCGTTTCACTTATGCCACCAACGGCCAACAGATTTACGGTATCGATATGCATACAGGCATAGAAGCCGATGTGGCGGCATTCCCGAGCCCTGATGAACTGTGGCAGATGACCTTCGCCGAGCAAAATCGTTGGCGTGATTGTTTTGCAGCTATTCCGTTTGAGGATAAGGGCGGCACATTCCAAGGTCGATATTACCAAGATATCGCTGTCGATAAAGTTCTTGAGGCGCTGTGCGCCGGACAGCAACGTATCCTACTGACTTTAGCAACCGGCACCGGCAAAACCTTTATTGCCTTTCAACTGGCCTGGAAGCTGTTTCAAAGTCGCTGGAATGTGAAAGATTGGAAAGCCGATGCCGAGCCCACGCGCCGGCCGCGCATTCTATTTTTAGCAGACCGCAATATCTTGGCCGACCAAGCCTACAATGCGTTTTCGGCCTTTGAAGACGCCATTTCGGGTTCCTTGGTGCGTATTGATCCGGATGAAATCCGCAAGAAAGGCCGAGTACCAACCAACGGCAGTATCTTCTTCACCATCTTCCAGACTTTCATGAGCGGCGAGGGCGAAACCCCGTATTTCGGGGATTACCCAGAGGATTTTTTCGATTTCATCATCATCGACGAATGCCATCGCGGCGGTGCGAAAGACGAAAGTACTTGGCGGGCAATTCTTGAGTACTTTAAA
>JAYTVJ010000101.1:0-18021 GCA_043744535.1 Arenimonas sp. | reverse complement strand
TGGCTATCGTGCTCATCTAGCTCAATATGCGCTTGCCAATGTTCAAGCTGACTATTGGCTTCTTTAATTTGAATATCGGCCGATTCTAATAGGCTGATAACGTCCGCTACAACAGGCTCGGAAGCCTGCCAGCGGCTGAGCTGGTGGATGCCTGCGCGCAGTTGTTGCAGCGCCGAGGCGTTGTCGTCGTCACTCAATAAGGCAAGCGCTGCCGTGCAAGCGGCAATGAGCTGCGTGGATTGGCTGTGGCGTTTATGTTCGGCAAGACTGTCTTGAATGAATTCGGGTTGCAAAGGCTGCAGCTGTAACTCATGCAATTGATCGCGCAAATACAGGATTTGATCGGACACATCGCCACGCGCTTGCAGTTCGTTCAATGCGTGTTTCACCTGCGACCATTCGCGATGCGCCAGCTGAAGCTGTTTTGTTAAGGCGCTATGCTGCGCGAATTGATCGAGCAAATCCATTTGTTTATGGCGTTCCAGCAGGTTTTGCTGTTCGTGTTGGCCATGAATTTCTAGCAAGCAAGCGCCTAGCTCAGCCAATTGCGATACAGTTGCGTTGCGGCCATTAATCCATGCTTTTGAACCACCATCGGCGCGAATCACCCGGCGAATCACGCAGTCTTGCTGTTCGTCATACGCGTTGGCAAGTAGCCATGCTTCTGCTTGCGGTGCATCGTGCAGGCTGAATTCAGCCGCCAGCTCTGCGCGTTGCGCGCCATGCCGCACCATGCCCACATCGGCGCGTGCGCCGGTTAAGCACAGCAAGGCATCCACAAGCAGCGATTTCCCTGCGCCAGTTTCACCGGTCACTACTGTGAAGCCCGGCGAAAAGCCGAGCTCACTGGCGGAAACTACCGCAAAATCTTTCAAATTCAATTGCATTAACATAAGGCTATTTTGCCTTAATTGGTTCAGGAAAAACGTCGTCGTTTCGGATTTTTTTGTCAGAAAATTCTTCAAACCCTTGCTATGCCGGCTGTTTGCCCTAATCTATAGGGCATGATGACTTCTCTTGACCCACGCGCTAGCCGCCTTTTGCATGCTTTAATTGCTCAGCATATTCGCGATGGCGAACCGGTAGCCAGTAAATCGCTGGCCAAGCTGGCTGGCCTAGAAATTAGCTCGGCAACTATCCGCAGCATCATGGCGAATCTTGAGCAAGTGGGCTTATTGGCCGCGCCACACACCTCGGCGGGCCGTATTCCCACCTCGCAAGCGTATCGGGTGTTTGTGGACTCCTTGCTAGAAATTGAACCTTTACGGGAAGCCGAGATTAATCGCCTGCGCGAACAAATGATGCCCGGTGTGAGCACGCAGCAATTATTGGCGCAGGCCAGTGAAGTGTTGTCGTCGATGAGCCAGTTTGTGGGGGTTGTCACTATGCCACAACGCGGTCAGTCGGCGTTCAAGCATATTGATTTTGTGATGCTAGACGATAACCGTGTGCTGGTTATTTTGGTGTTTCCCGATAACGTAGTGCAAAACCGTATTGTGCAACTGCCGCGCGCATTTTCTGCACAGGCATTGCAGCAAACCGCGAATTACTTGAATCGGCATTTTACGGGCTTGAGCTTTGCCCAAATTCAGCACCATTTGTTGGCCGATATGCAACAAGCCAAGACAGAAATGGATCAGCTGATGAATTCGGCGCTGGAAATTTCCCAGCAATTGATGGTGCAGGAAAATAAGCCAGACGACATGCTGCTCACCGGCCAAACGCGCTTGATGGGCATGAGCGGCATGGCCGACATGGACCGCTTGCGCAGCTTGTTTGAGGCTTTTTCGCAGAAACGCGAAATTCTCGGCTTACTCGATTCCTGCGCCAGTGCGCAAGGCATTCGGGTTTTTATTGGCGAGGAAAGCGGCTTGGCGCCCCTGCAGTCTTGCACGGTAATCACCGCACCGTATTCCAGCCAAGGCCGGGTGCTGGGCGTGCTCGGCGTGATTGGCCCCACCCGCATGCCGTATGAGCGCGTCATCCCAATTGTTAAAGCAACAGCCGATTTACTCGGCGATGCCTTGAAACTGGCGTAGCCATCCCCACATAGGTTGAATACCCGATTGTCGGGTGATTTTAATGGACACCTTATGCACGCAAACAACGAAACGCCAGAATCCCCAGAAGCCGGCGCAAACACCGAATTCGATAACGAGCAACTCCTTTTAGCTGAACTTGAGCAGTTAAAAGCCGCTGTGGCGCATATGCAGGAAGAACGCCTGCGCGAGCGCGCTGAGCTGGAAAATCAACGCAAACGCCTGGTGCGCGATGTAGACATGGCGCGCAAATTCGCCAATGAACGCCTGCTTAGCGATTTACTGCCGGTATTCGACAGCCTAGACGCTGGCTTGATGGCGGCCGGCAATGAAGCCAGCCCATTGCGCGATGGCTTAGAATTGACGTTCAAGCAATTATTGAAAGTGGCCGCTGATAACGGGTTGCAGCAAATCGACCCCGTTGGCCAGGTGTTTAATCCAGAACACCATCAAGCCATTAGCCATGCTCCAGCGGGCGATGCAGCACCGGATTCGGTGGTGCAAGTGTTTCAAAAAGGCTATTTGCTGAACGAACGCTTGCTACGCCCAGCATTGGTTGTTGTGGCTGGCGCTTGAAAAATATAAAAACGCACACATTAAGTATTCATGGCGCAAGACGCCGCACACAAAAAATTTAGGAGATTGATCATGGGTAAAATTATCGGTATTGACTTAGGCACCACCAACAGCTGCGTTTCTGTAATGGAAGGCGGCGTGGCTAAAGTGATTGAAAACTCGGAAGGCGATCGCACTACGCCATCGATTGTGGCATTCACCAAAGACGGTGAAGTGATTGTCGGCGCGTCGGCCAAGCGCCAAAGCGTCACCAACCCGAAAAACACGTTTTATGCTGTGAAGCGTTTAATCGGTCGTAAATTCACCGATGCCGAAGTGAAGAAAGACATCGGCTTAGTGCCATACAGCATTGTGGCGCATGAAAACGGCGATGCCTGGGTGCAAACCTCGGATGGCAAACTGATGGCGGCGCAGGAAATTTCGGCGCGCATTTTAGAAAAAATGAAAAAAACCGCTGAAGCGTATTTGGGCGAAGCGGTGACCGAAGCCGTGATTACTGTTCCAGCCTATTTCAACGATAGCCAGCGCCAAGCCACCAAAGACGCCGGCCGTATTGCAGGCTTGGAAGTGAAGCGCATTATCAATGAGCCCACCGCAGCGGCCTTGGCCTATGGCTTAGACAAAAAAGGCGGTGATCGTAAAATTGCCGTGTACGATCTTGGCGGCGGCACGTTTGACGTATCAATTATTGAAATTGCTGAAATTGACGGTGAAAAACAATTTGAAGTGTTGGCCACCAACGGCGACACCTTCTTAGGCGGCGAAGATTTCGATTTCCGCATCATCGATTTCTTGGTGGAAGAATTTAAGAAAGAGCAGGGCATTGATTTACGCAATGATCCACTAGCCTTGCAACGCTTGAAAGATGCCGCTGAACGCGCAAAAATTGAGTTGTCTACGTCGCAACAAACCGATGTTAACTTGCCTTACGTTACCGCCGATGCTTCAGGCCCTAAACACCTGAACATCAAGCTGACTCGCGCTAAGCTGGAAGCTTTGGTGGATGATTTGGTCAAGAAAACCATCGAGCCTTGCCGTACCGCCATGAAGGATGCCAAATTGCAATCATCGGATATTTCCGAAGTGATTTTGGTCGGCGGTATGACCCGCATGCCGAAAGTGCAAGCGGCAGTGGCCGAGTTTTTTGGCAAAGAGCCACGCAAAGACGTTAACCCCGATGAAGCGGTTGCCATTGGCGCAGCGGTGCAAGGCGGCGTGTTGGCAGGTACTGTGAAAGACGTGTTATTGCTCGACGTGACCCCGCTGTCTTTGGGTATTGAAACCATGGGCGGTGTGTTCACTAAAATCATCGAGAAAAATACCACCATTCCAACCAAAGCATCGCAAACCTTCTCCACCGCTGAAGACAACCAAAGCGCAGTGACTGTGCATGTGTTGCAAGGCGAGCGCGAGCAAGCCCGCTTTAATAAATCCTTAGCGCGTTTTGATTTGCAAGGCATTGATGCAGCGCCACGCGGCATGCCGCAAGTGGAAGTCAGCTTCGACATCGACGCCAACGGCATTATTCATGTGTCGGCGAAAGACAAGAAAAATGGCAAAGAGCAGCGTGTTGAAATTAAAGGTGGCTCGGGCTTAACCGAAGAAGAAATCCAACAAATGGTACGCGATGCTGAAGCGAACCGTGAAGAGGATAAAAAATTCCATGAGCTGGTTACCGCCCGCAACATGGCCGACGCCGCTGTGCACAGCACACGCACCGCCATTAAAGAACACGGCGCAAAAGTACCGAGCGAGCAATTAGCTAATATTGAATCGGCGTTGTCGGATTTAGAAACCGCCATGAAAGGCGACGACAAAGGCCAAATTGAAACCAAGACGCAGAATTTGTCGCAAGTGGCGCAAGCCTTGTTTGCAGCGGCATCGGGTGGCGAACAAGCCGGCCCAGATGCTGAAGCAAAACCGGCCAATGACGATGTGGTGGATGCCGAATTTACTGAAGTTAAAGACGAACAAAAGTAAGTTGTAATGAAAAAAGACCCACGCCAATGGCAAAACTGCTGGCGTGGGTTTCTCCATGTTTACCGGTGAGTGTTTATGAGCAAGCGTGATTTTTATGAGGTGTTAGGTGTTTCCAAAAGTGCTTCGGAAGAAGACCTGAAAAAAGCCTATCGGCGCTTGGCCATGAAACACCACCCCGATCGCAACCCCGACGATAACAAAGCCGAACACGCCTTTAAAGAGGCGAAAGAAGCCTACGAAACCTTGAGCGATGCCAATAAACGCCGCGCATACGACGCGCACGGCCATGCCGCATTTGAACATGGACATGGCAACCCAGGTGGTGGTGCTGGCTTTGGCGATATGGGCGATATTTTCGGTGATATTTTCGGTGATATTTTTGGCGGTGGCCGCGCCCAGCAACGTGGCCCACGCCGTGGTTCCGATTTACGCTATGTGATGGAACTTGATCTAGAAGAAGCGGTGTTTGGTGTTGAAAAACAAATTGAAATCCCCACGCTCTTAGAATGCGAAGCCTGCGATGGCTCGGGCTCGGAAGACCGCAAAGTTGAAACCTGCAAAACCTGCCAAGGCCGCGGCCAAGTGCGTATGCAACGCGGTATTTTTTCGGTGCAGCAGCCGTGCCCAAATTGTGGCGGGCGCGGCGAAACCATTGCTAAACCGTGCAAATCTTGCCACGGCCAAGGCCGCAAACAAAGCCAGAAAACCCTGCAAGTTAAAATACCGGCCGGCGTCGACAACGAAGACCGTATTCGTTTGCAAAACGAAGGTGAGGCTGGCCCGGCGGGCGGCGTAGCGGGCGATTTATACGTGGAAGTGCATGTTCGTGAGCATAAAATCTTCCAGCGCGATGGCAACGACTTGTATTGCGAAGTGCCCATCCGTTTTTCGCAAGCGGCGTTGGGCGCCGAGCTCATTGTGCCCACCTTGCAAGGCGAGGCGGTTATTAAAGTGCCAACCGAAACCCAAACCGGCAAAGTGTTCCGGTTGCGTGGCAAGGGCGTGAAATCGGTTCGTAGCCATGCCACGGGCGATTTGTTGTGCCGCGTGGTGGTTGAAACGCCGGTGAACTTAACGGCAAAACAGCGCGAGCTATTGCAGGAGTTCGAGAAAACCTTTGATGGCGAAGAGGGCGCAAAGCACTCGCCGAAATCCAGTTCTTTTTTTGATGGTGTGAAATCGTTTTTGGATCGAATAATTTCCTGAATAGTGTGCTTAGTTTTGTGACATAGTTCACAATTCATCAAAACATAACAAAAAATAACGCTATCTTAATGAATTCATTCAGGTTTGTTCATAAAAATAGGCTTGTGTTCAGCGCCCGTTTTCGTTATGTTGGTTATCGTACATAACCCCACATTCTTTTAAGGTAGTCCTGATGCGATTATTGCCCGTTTTGGCCTTGAGCCTGCTCGCAAGCGCCCAAGCAAAGGCCGACGATGTGGCTTTAATTAGCCGGATAGCCCCAAAAATTAATCCCTTAGTGATTACCGAAGCCGTTTCAGCGATGAAATGCGCCCAAAATCATGGCGTTGGCAAAAATGCCAGCCGCATTGCTATTATTGATTACACCATTCCATCTAAACAGCCGCGTTTGTGGGTGGTCGATTTAAAAGCCCAGAAATTATTGTTTGAAGAATTTGTTGCACATGGTCAAGGCTCGGGCGACGATATTCCAAAAGCCTTCTCAGACCGCGATGGTAGCCACCAAACCAGCTTAGGCTTGTTCTTAACCGATGCTACGTATCAGGGCGGCAATGGCTATTCCTTAAAGCTGCAAGGTTTAAGCAAAGGTTTTAACGAATCTGCGATGCGCCGGTTGATTGTGATGCATGGCGCGCGTTATGTGAACCCATTAGCGGCATTGGCCATGGGCCGTTTAGGGCGCTCGTGGGGTTGCCCAGCGGTGCGTACCGAAATTGCCAAACCCATGATTGATATGTTGAAGCAAGGCCAGTTCATTTATGCACATGGCCCAGGCACCGAGAAACTATCGCGTTGCGGCACGGAAAACCTAACGCTTGCCAGTAACTACACACTTAATGCACTGATGAAATCTGCGCCGTAATCTATGGCTAATCCAAATAAAAAACGCCCGACAGGGCGTTTTTTTATACAGCGAATTGCTTGCTTACAGTTGCTGAGCGCTAAATGTATCGCATTGTTTCATGTCGCCCGAGTCAAAGCCGCGCGTGAACCACGCCATACGTTGCTCGGCACTGCCGTGCGTAAAGGCATCTGGAACCACAGTGCCTTGGCTTTGTCGTTGCAATGTGTCGTCGCCAATGGCTTGCGCGGTGCGGATAGCCGATTCCATATCGCCAGCCTCCATCCATTGCTCATCTTGCTGCGCAAAGTGCGCCCATAAGCCCGCATAGCAGTCCGCTTGCAGCTCTTGGCGCACCAATAAGCCGTTAGCGCCTTCAGCCTTGCCTTGCTGGCGTGCAGCATTGACCTTTTCTGAGGTGCCGGTGATGGTTTGAATATGATGACCCACTTCATGGGCAATCACATAGGCTTGCGCGAAATCGCCACCGCCGCCAAGTTTTTGTTTCATTTCATTGAAAAAACCGGTGTCGAGATACACTTTTTGATCGCCTGGGCAATAAAACGGGCCGGTAGCACTTGATGCGCCGCCGCACGCGGTTTGCACACTGCCAGAAAATAGGGTCATGGTGGGAGCAGGGTATTTGGCATTGTTAGCGGCGAAAATCTTCGTCCATACATCTTCGGTGGAGCCGAGAATACGAGCTGAAAACTCTTGCTCTTCGGTTTTCGGTGCATTGGGGTCAACGGGCGTGCTTTGGCTAGCCGGTGCTTGTGTTTGCATTTGCGACACCATACCCAGCATTTCAAGCGGATTCTTGCCCATCACTAAACCCAGAATAACCACCACAATGATGCCACCCAAGCCCATTTTCATACCACCGCCACCCGAGCGGCCGCTGCTGAGTTCAACATTGCTACTTTCACGCGCATTACGCCATTTCATAAGCTACCTCAACGAGTTAAAATTACTGCAGTGGAAAGAATAAGGTGTTACGCCAAACAAATTCAAGGCTTAATCCATAGTAGCGGAATCTTCAAGCCCTTGCTGAAACTGCAAACGCGCCAGTTCGGCATATAAACCATTTTCGGCCATTAAACTTTGGTGCGTGCCGGTGGCGATGATGCGGCCTTGGTCCATCACTACAATGCGGTCTGCTTTCAGCACCGTGGCTAAGCGATGGGCAATAACTAAGGTGGTGCGGCCTTGCATTAAATGCTCAAGCGCAATTTGCACTGCCCGCTCAGATTGCGCATCGAGGGCGCTGGTAGCTTCATCGAGTAACAAAATTGGCGCGTTTTTCAGCAGCGCACGTGCAATCGCTAAGCGTTGCTGTTGGCCGCCAGAAAGCCGCGCACCGTGTTCACCCAGCTCGCTGTCTAAGCCATTCGGCAGTGCTTGAATAAAGCCCCAGGCTTCAGCGCTTTGGCAGGCTTGAATTATCTCGTCTTCACTGGCGTCCAGTTTTCCGTAGCGGATGTTTTCACGTGCAGTACCTGAAAAAATAAACGGGTCTTGCGGCACAATCGCAATGTGTTCACGTATTTCGGTGGGCGGCATGTCGTTTAATGCATGCGCATCAATGCACACTTGCCCAGATTGCGGGTCGTAGAAACGCAATAGCAATTGAAATGCTGTGCTTTTGCCCGCCCCCGACGGACCCACTAAGGCCACGGTTTCGCCGGGATGGATGGATAAAGTGAAGTCAGAAAGTGCCGAAATGTCGCGCTGTGGGTAATTGAAGGTGACATGTTTAAAGTCGATTTGACCGCTAACCGTTTGTGTAAAGGTTTTGCTTGCTAGCTCAGAATGGATTCGGCTTTGTTTCGAAAGCAAATCGACAATGCGTGTCATGCCGCCAGCTGCGCGCTGTACTTCGGCCCACACTTCCGCCAACGCACCCACCGAGCCAGCGCCAATCACCGCATAAAACATAAATTGCGTGAGCGTGCCGGCGCTCATGCCGCCCGATACCACACTGCGTGCGCCAGACCAAAGAATTAGAGTGATGCCGCCGAATACCACGATAATCGCTATGGCGGTAAGCAGCGACTGCAAACGAATGCGCTTGCGTGCCGCGGCTAAGGCAAAATCAATGGCAGAGAAAAAGCGTTCGGATTCAAATTTTTCGCGCACATAGCTTTGCACCGTGTGAATGGCATTAAAGCTTTCACTGGCACGCGCGCTAGCATCGGCTAGGCGATCTTGGCTGTTCTTGGATGCGCCACGCACTCCGCGGCCCGACAGTACCATCGGCAATATCATTAGCGGAATGCCAACCAGCACAAACGCGCCTAAACGCGGGTTAGTGATCACCATCATCACTGCGCTACCCACCACGGTAATGCTGCTTCGCAAGGCAATTGACATGCTTGAGCCAAGCACCGTGCGCAGCAACTCAGCATCGGCCGATAGGCGCGACAATAATTCGCCAGAACGGGTGTCGTGAAAGAATTGTTGGTCGAGATGAATTAAATGCGCGTACAATTTTTTGCGTAAATCGGCAATCACTTTCTCGCCCAACAAAGACACAAAATAAAAACGTGCCGCAGTGGCTAATGCCAACACCACCGCTACAACAAACAATAACAAGAACCAGCGATCGATGGAGCCATTTTTAGAAAAGCCCTGGTCAACCAAGTGCTTGATGGCTACCGGGAAAAAAAGCGTAGCAGCGGAAGAGATGGATAATGCCAGTAGCCAAAATACCACCATTTGTTTGTGTGGCTTTAAAAATGGCAGCAAACCTTTCAACGTGTTAATGGGTTTAATGGGTGCATCGCTCATGATTTTACGTTTACCTGTAGGTGGCCATCGGCAAGCTGTGCAGTGAGCGTTTCGCCAGCTGATACTTGCTGTGTGGAATGGATAATTTGTTGGTGTTGATTGCGTAAGATGCTATAGCCTCTGTCTAAGGTGGCCAAAGGGCTAAGCGCATTTAAACTGCTGCCTGCTCTTTTTAGATGCTGAGTACGTTGTTGCAGTTGATAGTTAAAACTGCTTTGTAAGCGATGCTGAAGCATACGAATTTGTGTGCCGTGTTGTTGCAGCAACACCTCGGGGTGCTGTTTGTCGAGACGGAATGCAAAGGCGCGCAATTGTTGCACTTTCGCGCCAAGCACGCTTTGCGTACTGCGTTGCAGGCGTTGATACAGCTGTTGCAAATGCTGTTGCCCAAGTTGTAAGCGTTGCGCTGGCTTTTGTGCAGACAGTCGCGCGAGTAGTAAGTCGGTTCGCTGCGCACTGTTTTGCAGCTGGTTGCGCATGGCTTGTTGCAATTTTCGCTGCAATTGCGTCAGCCGTTGTTGCAATTCAAGCACAGAAGGCGATAACAGTTCAGCGGCCGCAGAGGGAGTTGGCGCACGAATATCGGCGGCAAAATCCAACAAGCTAAAATCAATTTCATGGCCAATCGCGGAAATAATGGGAACGCTTGAGCTAGCAACTAAGCGAACCAAGGCCTCGTCATTAAATGGCCATAAATCTTCTAAAGAACCGCCGCCGCGTGCAATCAAAATCGCATCGTAGCGCTGGCTATTCAGCGCGGCCTGCAAGCTTTCACGAATTTTGGCAGCAGCCTCAAACCCTTGCACCGGCACCGGCCAAAGCTCAATAGGCAATAACGGGAAACGCCGAGCAAGCACCGACAACACATCATGAATGGCTGCGCCGCGCGGCGAGGTAATCAGTGCTAGGCGTTTAATGAATGGCGCGAGCGCTTGCTTTCGTTGCGCTTGAAACAAGCCTTCGCTATCGAGTTTTTGCTTAAGCTGTTCGAATGCAATTTGCAGCGCGCCTTGTCCGGCGGCTTGCATCGATTCAACGGCCAGTTGGTAATCGCCACGCGCTTCATAGAGGGTAAGCCTTGCCCGAACTAACACCAATTGCCCATCTTTCGGGGCAGACTCAAGCAGCATGGCGCGGTTTTTAAACATGGCGCATCGCACCTGCGCGCGTTCGTCTTTCAAGGTGAAATACAGATGCCCCGAACTCGGCCGCGATAGGTTGCTGATTTCACCTTCTAGCCAAATTTGGCTGAAATTTGATTCAAGCAAATCTTTGGCCAGAGCATTGAGCTGTGCTGGCTTGAAAATACGTCGTTCAGGGTTGAGTGGCTGCAGTTGTGAAATCACCCTACTAGCATAACCGAGTGCACAGGATTTCGCGATTTCATTTAAACTAGTGGTTCTAGGAGAATCCTATGTCAGTGCAGTTTGAACGCTTATCGGCCGGTTTTATCAATGTAGACAATGTGCAGGGCCAAGCCTTGCCGAAAGAAACGCGCTCCTTGAAGCAGTGGCTAGACAACTTGCCACGCGGCAATGCCAAAGAAATGGCGCAGATGCTGCGCAATGGCTTGGCGCAAAGTATTGCCGTGAAAATGGATGGCTCGATTCGTTTTAGCTTGCTCGAGATGCTGCGTCCGGATGTGAATGACTCGGTAACCTGGCTAGAGCGCCAGTTTATTGGCAGCCCATTGCCACTCACCCACGACCGGCTAAACAATGCCAAACAAACACTCGAATTGCACCTATTGCTAGCCGACAGTTACCGCTTGGCCTGTTACGAAATATGCTATCCGAACGGCGTTATCCCCATGCTCAAATCTGGCGCAGTGAATGGCGCGTTGGCACGGGGTGTTTGGCATTATCAGCAAGCGCTTTTGATGAGTTGGAAACTTTATCAAGGCAGTATGCCGGGTGTCTGGAAAGGCCTGCATCGCCTGTATCAATTTGCCATTTTCTTTAAGCTAGGTCTTAAAGATATTGAAGACCCGTGTCTGGGCCGCTCAGTTCGCATTCAAGATATGTACATTGAAACGGCCTTGATGTCGTTAATGAATCCGTATGCCTTCGCACAAACCGAGCAAGACATGCTCCGGCAACTAGCGAAAAGCTTTTCACCGCGTTGTACTATTGAGCGCTTTAATACATCGGAAAACACCGCAAAGATTCCCATTGATGCCGATTTGCCGATTGATGCTGAGTTGCCTGACGAAGAAATCAGTTATTTGGTGTATTCAAGTTTTATAGCAGCACTTGAATTGGCTTCGCAAAACAGTCAAGGTGAGCAAGTGGTTATTGAGCTCAGCAAATCTCAACGCATTAGCCTGCCACTTAACGTATTAAAAAAAGCCCGGCGCGCATTAGGCTTGTCTTCTGCGCGTGTTTTTACGCGCATTTACGCGATGTACGACATTGAAACGGTGGTTGCGCTTAGTGGCGTGCACTTCTTTGCGGCAGGCCAGCTTGATTTTGAGAGTTATATTCAAAAATTATCGCAAATGGGCGCGCAAGGTCTAAATTTAACTGCAGACTGGATTGCTGATACACAGCAGCCTAAAAAACTGCGTGGCAAAGTCTTGGATCATAGCTTTGGTGGCTATCGGATACTTTGGCCTGCCGACCAAGCACTGCGTGTGCGTGTCGGTGAAATCGTTGGGTTGAATGTCAATGGCGCCGATGCTGAGCCGGTTTGGATGGTGGGTGTCATCCGTTGGTTGCGCTATGAACAAGATGGCTCGGTGATTGCGGGTATAAAATTATTGTCCAGACGCAGTAATGCGGTGGCATTGCGCATCAATCATGCCGGCCGAACTGGCAACTTGCTGCGCGGCTTAGAGTTAACACCATTGGCGAATGATTTACCACGTCGCTTTTTGATGTCGGGCCGCTTAGAAGGCAATCTACAGAATATTGAAGTGATGTATAGCTATGAGCCCAATCGGTTGGGGCCGCCAAGGCAAGTGGAAATAGTGAATACACGATCCAAAAGCCTTGCATCCAATATGGATTATTCGTCGTTAGACGTGCAGCCATCATGAGCCAAGCATCGATGATTATGCGGCGGGTCAGTTCAACGGTTGCTATTGGGCGCGTTAAGGTAGGGTCTGATTCGCCAATCGTGGTGCAATCGATGACCAATACCGATACCGCCGATATTGATGGGAGCGTAAAGCAAATTGCGCAACTGTGGCGCGCTGGTTCCGAATTGGTTCGCGTTACGGTCAACAATATCGAATCAGCTAAAGCGTTGCCGCATATTGCCGATAAGCTTGAGATGATGGGCATTGACGTGCCGATTGTCGGTGATTTTCATTACAACGGCCATCAGTTATTAACGGCTGAACCGGCCTGCGCCGAGCGCTTAGCGAAATACCGCATAAATCCGGGCAATGTAGGCTTTGGAAAGAAGCGAGACAGCCAATTCGGTGCAATTATTGAACTGGCTAACCGATATGAAAAGCCAGTTCGTATAGGCGTTAATTGGGGTTCATTAGATCAACGTTTGGCGCAAAGTTTGATGGATGAAAATGCGCAACGGCAACAACCGTGGTCAGCAATGCGGGTTTTACAAGAAGCCTTGGTGCGCTCAGCGCTCGATTCTGCTGAACAAGCGGTGCAGCTTGGCATGCCCAAAAATCGCATCATTTTATCGGCCAAAGTTAGTGGTGTGCAGGAATTGATTGCGGTGTACCGCGATCTTGCTAAACGTTGCGATTACCCTTTGCATTTGGGTTTAACCGAAGCGGGTATGGGCAGCAAAGGCATTGTGGCATCCACAGCGGCCTTAGCGGTACTTTTGCAAGAAGGTATCGGCGATACCATCCGTATTTCCTTAACCCCAGAGCCCGGTGCATCGCGAACGCAAGAAGTGATTGTGGCTCAGGAATTATTGCAAACCATGGGCTTGCGCGCCTTTACGCCACTGGTTACCGCGTGCCCTGGTTGCGGAAGAACCACCTCTGAATTTTTTCAGGAATTAGCGAAAACGGTGCAAGAACATGTGCGTGCAAAAATGCCGGAATGGAAAATCACCCATCCTGGTGCCGAGCATTTGTCATTAGCGGTGATGGGCTGCATTGTGAACGGGCCAGGCGAATCCAAACACGCCGATATCGGTATTTCATTGCCCGGAACCGGCGAATCACCAGCCGCACCGGTGTTCATCGATGGCGAGAAAAAAATCACCTTGCGCGGCGAACATATCGCCCAGGAATTTGTCGCGATTATTGATCAATACGTTGAGAATAAATACGCGGTGCGCTCAACCAATGCTTAATTGGCCGCAACCACCAAGGCCATAAAAAACACCGCAAAATGCAACCACGACCAACGCCGGAAACGGCTGGCCAGTTGTTGCGCCGAATAATTTGAGATGATGAATTGCCCGCCTGAAGTGGGTTTGCGGATACATTGTTGTGCTGTATTTTCCGGTATGTGTTTTCCGGTTAAAACATCCTGTTGTGCTTGATCACGCGCGGCTTGCCATTCCATCGCATCAATAACACCGTCACCGTTACTGTCGAATCGTGCTTTGAGCGCTTGCTGGTCGCTTTTCCATTCTTGCAGTAATGCACCCGTTTGTTTATCAAGGCTGGTGTTGTTGGATTCTACCCAATCGTGTACGTATTCGCCCAGAATAAATAACGGCTCATCTTTCAGCAACACCGATTCGGTGCAGGTTTCATCGCCGCGTTGCCAGCTTTGCCGATGTTTTGAAATAACGCGCGCCGCGTTGGGTAAAACCATCGCCTGCAGTGCGCCGTCTTTGAGTGCAAACGGTGAGTCGCTGGTTCCTTGCTGCGTTACGCGCCGGCTTTTACCTTCGCCTTCTTCCACTTTGTATTCGAACCATAAACACGGCAGCGTGGTTAATGGGCTTATCACGGGGTATTCGGGCAGGGCATCGCCATAGCCGGATAGCTCAACCAGTCCTTGCGGTGCCGAGGAAAGTTTTGCAGTGGGAACATCCGCGATTGCACGGTAGTTTCTTCGGCTTTGCACCCACGCCCAAAGGCTCAGCGCGGCTGCGATAAGTGCAATAAACGATTGGTCTGTGCGTAAAGCAATAAAAATACCAAACGCACTCGCAAGCGACCAGCCGGCTTCGTCCCATAGCAAACGCGAGCCCAGCTGTGAATCTAGATTCAGCCCTTTGCCAAACAAAGAAACCATCATCGCGCTAGATTACGCGTTAAACAATTGCGACATATCAACATCCGCGGTTTGCGCGCCGCTGAATTTTAATAGCTTGAAAGGCCCAAAGCCGAACAGTCGGGCAATCAGTGTATCGGGGAAATGTTCGATACGAACATTGTTTATATTGACCGAGTCATTGTAGAATTCACGGCGATCGGCAAGGGTGTTTTCTAAACCAGTGATGCGGCCAAGCAGGTGTTGAAAATTTTCGTTGGCTTTTAATTCCGGATATGCTTCAGCCACTGCATTAATCTGGCCCATGCTGGTGCGCAACTGGCTTTCAGCATTGCCAAGTGCTTCTATGTTGCGGCTTTGGCTAGCGGTGAAGACCGCCGAGCGCGCTTGCATCACTTTTTCCAAGGTGCTTTGCTCGAACTGTGTGTATTGCTTACAGACTTCAACCAGTTTTGGCAGTTCATCGTGCCGCTGTTTCAGCAACACCTCGATGTTCGCCCACGCTTTGGCTACATTGTGCTTCAGGTTCACTAAACCGTTGTAGGTCATCACTGACCAAATAATCACCACTGCTAAGATAAATAAAAAAATAAGCTGCGTCATATTGTTCCCCTATACGTTTTAAAAGTGTAACCGAAACAGCGTGCAAACATTAACGTTGTTGCGTTTCGGAAGCAATGAGTGGATCGGTGGTGGTCGGTTTTGCCAGTTGAATTTCGCGGTGAGCAATATAGATATTCGAGCCAAAGATAATCAATGCGCCAATCAAGGTATAACGATCAATAGGCTCATCAAATAGCCAAAAACCAAACACGCCCACCACCAACACTTGCAGAAAGCTGATCGGCGTTAGCATCGAGGCATCGCCTAGCTGCAAGGCGCGCGTCCAGCACATATGCGCCATGGTGCCAAACATGCCGCATAGTACCAGCCACAACCAAGTGATGCCGCTAGGCATTTGCCAAACGAACAAGGCTGGAATGAAAGACATGGGCACCCACAACAAGGTGGTATAAATCACAATAGCATCGGGTTTTTCAGTGCGCGCTAAGAATTTGATGGAAATGGCCACGCTGGCGCTCATTAAGGCGGCCAGTAAAGCCACAAGGCTTGCACCCGAAAACGTTTCTGCACCTGGGCGTAGCAAAATAATCACGCCGATAAAGCCAATTAAAACTGCGGCCCAACGCCTTGCGCGTACCACTTCGCCTAACACCCATACAGCACCGATGGTGACGAATAGCGGCGTTGAGTACGAAATGGCCACCGCCTGTGCCAAGGGCAAATGCACAATCGCCCAAAAGCCTGACAACATACCAATGGTGCCAATAAAGCAGCGAAACAGGTAGAGCGGCAGTTTTTCGGTTTTCAGAATGCCAAGGCCATGCCGAAAAAATAAGGGCAGGGTGAATACTAGCCCGAAAAAATTACGGAAAAAAGCGATTTCAAACGCATGTTGTGTTTTAGAAGCTAGCCGAATGCAGACAGCCATCAGGCCAAACAACACGGTGCTGAACACCATTAACAACACCGCGCGTGCGGCGGGCTGCTGGTGCTTTATGGAAATCAAAAATCCGCACCAATAATACGTGGCTCGGGTTCGAGGGTGATGCCAAATACGTCATGAACCGAAGCCACCACTTGCCGCGCTACATCGAGCAGCTGTTTGCCGCTGGCCTGTCCATAGTTAACCAAAACCAAGGCGTGTTGTTCGGCAATACCCGCATCGCCTTGGCGAAATCCTTTCCAGCCGGCTTGTTCAATTAGCCATGCAGCTGATATTTTTCGGGTTTCGGGATGCCCACTTGGAAATACGGGTAGTTTTTCATATTTGGCATGAAGTGCTTCTGCTTGTGCTTCAGAAACGATTGGGTTTTTGAAGAAACTACCGGCATTGCCCAAGATGGCAGGATTCGGCAGCTTGCGGCTACGAATTCGGCTGATGGCTTCGGCAAGATGCACGGCTTTCGGTTCAGTGATGCCCATGGCTGCAATTTCTTCGGGCACACCGGCGTATTGCATTTGTAAGGCGCGGTTTTTACTCAAGCGAAATTCTACAGCAGTGATGACCCATTCATCGCGTTGCTGCTTGAAGCAGGAATCGCGGTAGCCGAACGTGCAATCGCTATTGCTTAAGCGTTTGGTTTGCCCCGTGATGCGGTTATACGCTTCAACTGTTTCAATGAACTCGGCCACTTCAGCGCCATACGCACCAATATTTTGAATCGGGCAAGCGCCCACGGTACCGGGAATCAAGGCCATATTTTCTAAGCCGTTCCAGCCGCGCGCCAAACTCCAATGCACGAGATCATTCCAAAGCATGCCAGCTTCAGCGCGAATCAATGCGTAATCTGTATTTTGTTCGATAACAGCGCATTGGTTGGCGGTGATGCACAGCACTAAGCCTGGGTAATCATCAGCGAATAACACATTACTGCCTTCGCCAAGCACCAAAACCGGCATGCGCTTGGCGTCAGCCAGTTCGAAAGCGTGCGGCAGTTGTTCAAGCTTGTTGATGTCGCACATGGCGGCGGCTGTGGCGGCAATGTGCAAGGTATTGCGTCCTGCAAGGGAGATGTGTTCAGCCCATTGCAGCTTTTGCATCAGGCCACGCCTTCTTTGCGCCGGCGCAGTGCCGTTACGCAATCGCCAATCAGCTGCGGGCCGTGATAGATAAAGCCGGTATAGATTTGCACCAATTGCGCACCTGCCGAAATTTTTCCCACTGCATCAGCGCCCGAGGAAATGCCGCCCACACCGATGATCGGAATGCTGTCGTCAAGCCGTAAGCGCAATCGACGCAGCGTGGTGGTGGATTTTTCGTATAGCGGTTTGCCGGATAATCCACCCACTTGCCCTGATAACGGGTGATCGCTCACCAAGTTTCGGCTGATGGTGGTGTTGCCAGCAATTACGCCATCCAGTTTTACGGCATTGAACACTTCAGCGATGCCGTCCAGTTCTGATTCGCTTAAATCGGGCGCAATTTTAACCAGCATCGGCACACGATGACCGCGTACGCTGGATAAATCTTCTTGTGCAGTGCGAAGCTCAAAGATAAATTTTCGCAAGGCATCTTCGTTTTGTAAATCGCGTAGGCCTTGGGTGTTTGGCGATGAAATATTGACGGTGATGTAATCGGCTAAATCGTACACGCGCTCTAAGCAGTAAATGTAATCGTCGGCCGCACGTTCGTTTGGGGTGTCTTTATTCTTGCCGATATTGATGCCCAAAATGCCTTCGCGTTTCGAGCGTTCAACATTTTTAACCAAGGCATCCACGCCGTGGTTATTAAAGCCTAAACGGTTGATGATTGCTTCGTGCTCTTTCAGGCGGAACATGCGCGGCTTTGGGTTGCCTTCTTGCGGGCGCGGAGTAACCGTGCCAATTTCAACAAAGCCAAAACCCATCGCCATTAAGGCGTCTATGTGCGCGCCGTTTT
>JAYTVJ010000100.1:0-18028 GCA_043744535.1 Arenimonas sp. | reverse complement strand
TATGATTCAATACATTTTTATAGGGCGTGCCTTGGCACGCCGAATAGATTAAATATCACCATAAAAAAGGGCCCTTTCGGGCCCTTTTTAATTACACATGCGCTTTCCAGTTATCTACTTCTTTGGCGCAGCATATCCAGCGGCACAGCGCCGGCAGGAAGATGATGGCGGCCAACATGTTAACCACAAACATAAAGGTCAGCATTACGCCCATATCGGCTTGGAATTTCAGGTCAGAGAAAATCCACATCGCTACGCCAACAGCCAGCGTTAGCGCGGTGTAGAAAATCGCGATGCCGGTGGTTTTCAGTGCAATGAAGTAGCTTTCCGACAAAGTTTTGCCTTGGTTCATGGCTTCACGCATACGGGCGAAAATGTAGATGCCGTAATCCACGCCGATGCCAACGCCGAGTGCGACTACCGTTAGCGTATTAACCTTCATGCCAATGCCAAGTTGCACCATCAGGCTGTGGCCGAGTTCAGTGACCATCATCAGCGGCAGGGTAACGCACAAAGCCGAACGCCAGCTCTTGAAACTGATCCAACACATGGTGAACACTGCGCCGTATAGCAACCATAGAATCAAATGTTCCTTCTCACGCACGGTGTCGTTGGTGGCGGCTTGCACACCCAGCGGGCCGGTAGCCAAACGGAAGTTCACTTGATCGGTGGTGTATTCTTCGCCGTTTTCCTGTGCCTTGGCCATGGCCGCATCACGCTTTTTGGCAAAGCCCACTTCATAGGCATGGTTTTCGGTGCGGAATTTTTTGGTTTCAGCCACAATACGATCGATTGTGGTGGATTTATGGTCTTTGGTGAAAATCGTCACCGGAATTGCCGAACAATCGGCATTCAACAAACCGGAATCGGTTTCGAAGCTTTGTGTGGATTGCCGCAAGGTATCTGGATCGCGCGGCAATACGCGCCAACGCATTGACCCATCGTTCCAACCGGCATTCACTTGCTTAGCCGCTTTCGGCAAAGTAATCACTTGCTCAACGCCTTCAACATTTTCCATATGCCATGCGAAGCGATCTATCGTTTCCATGGCTTTGTAGCTGGTGGTGCAAGCCGACGGACCAGCCTCCACAATCACGTTCATGGTATCAACGCCGAGCGCAAATTTCGAACTGATTAAGCGCGCATCTTGGTTGTAACGGGCTTCTGGGCGTAACTCCGCCACGCCTTGCTGGGCATCACCAATCATCACCTGATTGCCGCGATACCACGCAGCCGCCCAAATGATGGCGCCAATGCTGAGCACGATGGCCGCTGCTTTAGGCTGTGAGAGTTTTGATAAGGCCACCCAAATTTTGTCAAACTGGGTTAATTGCCGCAAACGGAATGCCCGTTTTTTATCCAAATTGCGCAGCTTGGTGTAGCTAAGCAGAATAGGCAACAGTATTAAATCGGTCAGAATAGTTAGAGCCACGCCAACAGTTGCGGTAATGGCTAACTCGCGAATCATTTGAATTGGAATAACCATGATCGCGCCGAAACCAATGCAACCGGCCAACAAAGCCACCGTGCCGGGAATCAACAAAGCACGGAAACTACGGGTTGCTGCGGTGAGCGGGTCAACGGCAAATTTTTCGCGTTCGCGCAATTCATCCACCGTGCCTTCTTCTAAGCCACCAAAGAAAATTTCGCCGCGAAAGCGGTTAATCATTTGTTCGCCATGGCTAACCGCAATGGCAAAAATCAGGAATGGGGTTAGCATATTCATGGGGTCAATACCGAAACCCATAAGTTTCAATGCGCCCAACATCCATGTAACCGATACCAACGCCGCTAACACCGTGAGCGACGCGAGCTTGGCAGAACTGGAATATAGGAACAACAACAGCCAGGTGAACGCGATAGTAAGCAAAAAGAATTTGATAACGCTCATCGCACCATCGGAAATATCGCCCACCATTTTTGCAAAGCCAATGATATGCACACTGGTGTTTTCGTTTTCGTATTTTTTCCGAATCCCTTCTAATTGCTTTGCCACAACGTTGTAGTCAAGTTTATTGACATTGCTTTCGGGAATAAGATCGGCCCATACCATCGAGCCCGAATAATCCTTGGCTACTAATCGGCCAACAATGCCGGCTTTAACAATATTGCCTTTGATTTTGGCAAACTGTTCCGGTGTTGCTTCAAAGCCTTGCAGGTTTGGGGTAAAGTTTTGCGGAATAACATTGCCGCCGCTTAAGCCATCTTCTACCACTTCAATAAACCGCACATTCGGCGTGAATAATGAACGTGCCTTGGCATCATCGGTGGCTTCTAGGTTAATCACGTCGTTGGTGATGTTTTCCAGTGTTGCCATATATTCTTTAGAGAACATATTGCCGTCTTTAGCCATCACTGCAATCAAGACACGATTGGCACCGCCAAAATCCGCCATGTAGTCGGTGAATGTGCGCATGTATTCATGCTGCAACGGCACTTGCTTATTAAAGCCAGCATCGACTTTCAATTGGCTAGCGAAGAAAACCATTGCGCCAGTAATGAATACGAATAGCGCCAAAATAATGGCGCGGTTTTTAAAAATAATCTTTTCAGCGATGTCGTCAAATTTACTCATAAATACTCCATCACTTTATACGGTAAGTAATATGGCCAATATCTGCAGTGAGCAGGTAGCCCGTGTTGTTGGCAATAATCGCGGAAAAAGCCGGACTTTGCCCCGTGCTTAGTTGCACATGACGCATGCTAAATGCCGATTGACCCGGCGCGCGAACAAACAATGAGCCATTGCTACCAACCAGCACGACACTGCCATCGTCAGCATGCGTACCGCCTTGCAAGCTGATATCGGTGCCGCTGTTCACTTTTGTCCAGCTACTGCCCGCATCGGCGGATTCAAAGACATTGCCGCGCAAACCAAACGCGAGAATTTTTTCGCCGCCCAAGGAGATTACCCCGAACATGGAGCCGCCATACGGCAAACGAATTTTCTGCCAGCTGGCACCGTCATCGTTTGAGCGAAAGCCTGCTCCGCGCTCACCCATTACAATCAACTGCCCCGATTCGGTTCGCGTGATGGCATTTAGATGTGGATCAGATTCTGCGGCGAGCGCTAAATCACTGTCGCTGAACACACCGCTATTGCTGGCTACTGCTTGCGCACTTTCGGCATGTGGGGCAGAAACACTTAATGCCTGCCAACTAGCACCGCCATCTTGAGTTTTCAGTAGCAGACTGTACGCGCCAACGGCGTAGCCAGTTTTCTCATCCACAAACAGTGTGTCTAGAATGGCGGAACCGTTGGTGATTTCTTGGCTATCGGCTGACCACGGCTGAACACGCTGACTTTGCCAGGTTTTTCCAGAATCAGCAGAGTGCAAAATAACCCCATCGTGGCCCGCTGCCCAAATATTCGCGCCTTGCGCGCTAACTGTTGTTAGTGTTGAGCGGGTGGGTGTTTGCGATTGTTGCCAACTCTCGCCATCAACTGAGGTAATAATATGTCCGCGCTCGCCAACGGCCACAAAACCGGTATCGGTTTTTGCAATATCAAGCAACAAGCTGCGCTGCGCTTTTGGCTGAATTTCCGAGGCACTGGTGGATGGATCGTCTTTATTTGCTTCTAAAGATAAAGCCAGCAACGGAATAGATAAGATTGTTACAGCGCCTAGGATGCGCCACGGTGTATTTGGCAATTTTGCCATTTGATTTCTCCCGCGTTGGGATTGTTGCAAAAAAAACCGCGCCCGGAGGCGCGGTTTAGTTGATTAACGCACGCCTTCGTTACGCAGATTTTGCGGCGTATAGTCGCTTGGTGCGCTTTGGTAACCGAAGTTAAATGGTTTTTCTTCGTTATCCAACAGACCGGCAATATAGCGGCCCGATTTCAGGTCGTGATGGGTTTCAATGGTTGCCCAGAACACAGGTACTTCGTAGTAGTTAACCGAAGGTGCTTCTGAGTAACGCCACAATTTACCTTGGCCATCGTAATGATCAACCATCAAGATTTGCCAGCTGTCTTCATCCACATAGAAAGTGCGACGTGAATTGATGTGACGCTGACCAGGCTTAAGGGTTGCATCAACCACCCAAACACGGTGCAACTCATAACGCAAATAGTCTGGATTTAAATGGTTAGGGCGAATTAAATCCTTAACCTTGGTGTTGCCACTATGCGCTTTATAGGAGTTGTATGGCACATACATTTCTTGCTTGCCAACCAATTTCCAGTTGAAACGATCCATAGCGCCATTGAACATATCGGTCATGTCATTGGTACGCAAACCATCGGTAGCTGTACCTGGATTGTCATACGCTACGTTTGGTGCCAAACGAACCCGACGTTGACCAGGATTATAAACCCATGCTTTACGCGGCGATGCTACCGAATTTAAGCTTTCGTGCACCAACAAAACCTGCCCGGCCAAACGCGCTGGTCCAAGCACTTCTTGTTTGAAGTACAACAAAATGCTGTTGATGTTTTCAGAGGTATTGCCTGGTTTGTAGTACAAGCCTAAGCCGTCTTCGCGCAAGCGGATTAACGTGAACGCACCAGAAGCAGATGGTGCCGCTTGGTTTGAGAAGCGCGAGAACGACACGCCTTTGAATTTCAGCTTATGGTTCCAAATAACTTCTTGGCCATTTTGCGGGATAGGAAATGGAATACCTTCCGCGCAATTTTTAATGCCTTCACCATTCGCAATTAACTGGCATTGGGTGGCATTTTTGGCTGTGAAATCGTAGGTACGTTTTGGTGCCGACGCGGAACGACGGGTTGGATAAATATCCATGCGGAATGTTTTGTATTTACCAAACATTGCCTCTTGGCCTGGCGATAATTGTCCGGCATATTTGCTGTAGTTTGCCGGGGTAATGCTAAACGCTACTTTGTCGCTGGCAAACGGGTCGGGATGAAACATACCGACTTTGTAGCCTGCGGGTGGCTTAGTGATGCCGCCCGTCCACTCAGGAATGGCTCCGCCATTACCGGCTTTTTCTGCACCAAGCGGGGTTAGATTTCTACCCAATTGCGCTGCTTTATCTGCACTGACTGCGGCCGAACTGGCTTGAGCGATGAGGAGTCCTGCACTTGCCATAACGGCAAGTGCGGATTTATTTAGTGTTATTTTCATTCGTATTTTCCCTCCCAGGATTGTTAGAACGAGTATTTCACGGAGAATGAGTAGAAGTCGCGATCATAAATCTGATTTAAACTCCCCGCTCCCGAAAAGGCAGTGTAACTTAAATCGAAGACAAGGCTATTTAAATAGTTGGCTTCAACGCCTAAAGTTAAGGATTTACGGCCTTCCAAGAAGTTGCCACCTGGACCCGGGGTAATGCCTTTAACGTCATGGTTAAATGCAATACGGGGTGAAAGCGTTACAGGTGTACCGAATACGCTGTTGTAATCGGCTTTTGCAGCCAAGCGATAGCCCCATGAGAAATCGGTTGGGAAGCCTTTGTCTAGGGTTTGTGGGTTACGCAAGCAACCTGGCAATAACACGCTACCAGGAAGTCCGGAAACCACATCGGCCACATCGCAACCGCCGCCGGTATCGGTGCCTTCACCTTCGTAACGGAACACGGATGGATCTTCAAGATTGACTTGTGTGCCACCAATTTCGCCAACTAAAGCAATTTGTTCTGCACCCAGCACTTGCGCGAAGGCTTTGGTGAAGGTCATTTGCAGTTGAGTCATTTGGTGTTCGCGCCAGCCTTGAATGTATTGGCCCGGAGCTGCTGATGTGCAACCTGGTAATAATTGGCTGCAGAAGTAAGCGGCTTTCGGCGCACCACTAGCAGACAACGCCTGATTAATTGGGCTTAAGCCGGCAAACAATACTTCAACGTCATCAAGTTGCAATGGCACATTCGGACGATAGCTTAACTCGCCTTGCCATGCCACGCCACCAGGCAATGTGGTGTTGAAGCTCACACCAAACAAGTGAATGTCTTCTGGGTATTCAACAATCAAGGCTGCCGAGTTAGCAGCTGGCACAGGCAAGATAACGGATGCAGCGCGGCCCGACAACAACGGCAAACGACTGTGGTAATTCATGGCGTAAAAACCAAATTCCGTTTGGTTTAAGCCTTCAGCATACCAACGCAAAGCCAAACCAAATTGTCCAGTGTTACGCGCTTTGTTATCTTCAATACGTGGGCCAGCGGCACCGCAAGCAGCCGCCAACAAGACGGTAGCGGTTGGTGCACCATACAGCGCAGACAATTCGGCGAAACGATCGGAATTACCCACATTGGTTTGTACGGCCGTTGTACCCGCACCCGTTTTGCAAGTGGACGCGTAATTTTCAGGGTTGTTCACCGGCTGGGTTACAGTACCGAAGCCCAGCATAATATAGGTGCCGCCTGGGGAAGCGAAATCATTGGTGCTGAAATAGGTGCCGGACGGATCAATTTCGGTTGGACGCCAGTTAAACTGGTAGTAGGCTTCCATGGATACTGAATCACTGAACTTGGTGGAAGCCCAGAGCATATTGGTTGGCAGGAACGCTTCTTTCAGCTCTGCGCCGGCAACACGCAAGCGCGACACATCGACTGGATTGATGACGTTGATGCCGTTTTGGATGAAGGTGCTTTCGCCCCAACTCAGTACTTGCTTACCAAAGCGCACTGTACCGCTCACTTCGTCATTTGCGCCTAGCGCATAGTTTTTATACAAGAAGGCATCGTATAAGCGGAAGTCTGTGCCCACTTTTTTCAATGCCGCTTTGCTCATGTCGTCACGGCCATTGTTTTCGAAATCATAAAAATAGCTGACCCGTGCAAATGCACCCCAGCTTTTGTAAGTCATTTCTAATTCTGAGGTGAGTTTGAAGGCGTTCGAAAAGGCATCGCCTTTTTCATATTTGATGTTGCCATCATCACGGTTACCGGAAAAGCGACCTGGTGCTGCAATTTGTGCCGCCGAACCTGGGAATTTACCTAATCCTGCTAAGGCGCCGGGCAATGCTTGACCTTGTAAGGCAATTAAAGGGTTGATGGTGGCTTTACCAATCAAGCCATCTGCTGGATCATCGGCACGAATCGAAATACCGTACGACACCGTGGTATCGATACTGCCTTTAAATTCGCCATTTTCGAAATCAAAGGCTTGCGCCATAGGCGTAACAAATAAACCGAGTGCAACAGCAGCTGCAAGCGGGGAGCGTGTAATCAGTCGATTTAAGTTTTGTGTTTTTTTCATGGGTTTATGTCCAGTTTTTGTTAAGTATTTCCGCACCATTTACAAGCCATTGGCCCCATCATCACTCTCTCCAAATGATGAGTAAAAACTCTAATGCCAACTTGCAAATGCCACCTATACGGAACTCTCTCCGTTCTGACATATTAAGTTATCGTTAGGAAATTGCAATACCCCAGCGTACGGAAAATGCAAATAATGCCATTATCTGGCTTTGGGCTTAGCTAAAACATAGCTAAGCATCATGTATCCAAGTACAGCAGACAGGAAAGATCCCGACAAAATCCCCAGCCTATGCGTCAAAAGATACTCAACATGGCTAGCGTCAAACGACAAGGAACCCACAAACAAGCTCATGGTAAAGCCAATACCGCATAAAGTGGCCATGCCAAACAGCATCTTCCAGTTAAGCGCCTCATCCATTTTGGCAAGCCCCAGCTTAACGCTTGCCCAGATAAACCCAAACACCCCCACTTGCTTGCCTACGAACAATCCCGCCGCAACACCCAACGGCACGGGCTCGAGTAAATTGGTAAAGGCCAAGCCCTGCAAAGGCACTCCAGCATTGGCAAAGGCAAAAACCGGCAGAATGGCAAATGCCACCCAAGGGTGAAGTGCGTGCATAAGCCGCTCTGCAGGTCTGTGCTGGCCTTCAGCGCTATCGCCAAGCGGGATTAGCAAGCCTAGCGCCACACCGGCTATGGTGGCGTGGATGCCCGAATTGAGCACCGCCAGCCATAACAAAAAGCCCACCAAGAGATAAGCCCAGATTTGCTTCACCTGAAGCCGGTTTAAGCCGTACAACACAGCAAGCAAAGCCACCGAGCAGAACAAGCCCAACAGCGAGAGCTGTTCGGTATAAAACACCGCAATAATGATGATTGCGCCTAAATCATCGGCTACCGCGATGGCCAGTAGCAGCATTTTTAAGGCCATGGGCACGCGCGCACCCAGCAAGCTCAATATGCCTAATGCAAAGGCAATATCGGTGGCAGCAGGGATTGCTGTGCCACGCATGGCGGCCGAATCGCCCCAATTGATGGCGGCGTAAATTAGCATAGGAATAGCCATACCGCCGAATGCACCAATCACTGGCAGACGGATATTGGCACGATCGGCAAACTGACCCTCAACAATTTCGCGCTTAAGCTCTAAGCCAACCACCAAAAAGAAAATCACCATCAAGCCATCGTTAATCCAATGTGAAACGGATTTATCTAAGCTTAGCTGGCCAACGCCAAAACTAAAATGCGTTTGCAGGCCAGCCAAATAATCCGCACTTAATGCCGAATTAGCAACCCACATAGCGAGCACTGTAGCCAATACCAAAACAATACCGCCGGCGGCTTCCATTTTCATAAAGGCATTCAAGGATGCAAGGGCGCGCCGATAAATGGCGGGGCTTGGAGCGGCGTTTGGCATACAAGATTCCATTGAAGGCGGCTAACTATCTATAATGCGTCAATCACACTGAATTTGAAAGCAATGCCACTTAGCCGTTTTTTTCGTTTGTTGGGCCCAATTTTGGGCTGTGGCTGTTTTTTTGCATTGAATGCAAATGGCCAGAGCCATGCTTTTGCGTTAACACTCGCGATTACCGCGTGGTGCGCTGTATGGTGGATGAGTGAAGCCATTAACCCCGCTTTCACAGCGCTCATTCCGCTGGCTCTATTACCCATGCTGGGCATTCTCGACAGCAAGCAAGTGGCCCAAAGTGTGGGCAATGAATTAATACTTTTGTTGATGGGCGGATTTATGTTGTCGCGCGCCTTAGAAAGTAGCGGCGCACATAAACGCCTTGCGTTTGCGATGGTTAATGCGATTGGTGGAAAATCTGGGCGCAGCCTGATCTTTGGATTCACGCTAACCACCGGCTTCATCAGCATGTGGATTTCCAACACCGCAACAACTTTGATTATGCTGCCGGTTGCTTATGCCGTGATTGAACATTACAAAGACCCGCGCTTAGCCGCGCCGCTGATTCTCGCTATCGCCTATGCCGCCAGTATTGGCGGTTTGGGCACGCCGGTTGGTTCACCGCCGAATTTGGTGTTCATGCAGCAATACCAACAAGCCACCGGCCATGCGTATAGCTTCACCGATTGGATGAAAGTGGGTGTGCCGATTGTGCTGATTCTCCTACCTTTGCTAGCGTTTGGTTTATCGCGCAATCTGAAGCACAGCCCGCCCGCCATTTTGCCTGCGCAACAGGCCTGGAGCTCGGCCGAGAAACGCGTGTTGAGTATTTTCGCTATCACCGCTTTAGCGTGGATAACCCGCGCCGCACCGAACGGTGGTTGGAGTGCATGGCTTAATATGCCGAATGCCAACGACGCCAGCGTGGCACTTTGCGCGGTATTCGTGCTCAGCATTATGCCGTCTGGCAAAGCCGATGCTGAAAAATTGCTAACGTGGCAATCGGCATCCAGCATTCCGTGGGGCGCGCTATTGCTGTTTGCCGGCGGCATTGCGCTAGCTACAGCCTTCCAAAGCAGTGGCGTCAGTGATGCAATCAGCAATTCATTAGTTTCAGCGCAGCATTTGCCGATTTTCTTAATGATGGTGATTATCATCGCTTGCGTGGTGCTACTCTCGGAAATTGCCAGCAACACTGCCACCGCTGTGTTGTTGATGCCCATTTTAGCGGCCGCCGCCAAAGGCCTGAACATTGAACCCGCGCTGCTCATGCTTCCGGCCGCCATGGCCGCCAGTATCGGCTTTATGCTGCCGGTGGCCACCGCCCCGAACGCCATCGCTTACGGCTCGGGCTTCATCCGCAATCAAGACATGCTCCGCGAAGGCGCCTGGCTGGATATTGTCAGCGTGTTGGTGGTATGCGCAGTGTGTTGGGCGGTTTTAATTTAGGCATTACGTTTACGCGTACGTAACCATACAAGCACAAACCCTATGACCAGCAAGAGTGGCCAAATACTAACTAAACCGATCACAAAGCTGATAAATCCTAACCAACCAGATTTGAGTGAAGACCATAGGCTGGGCAAAAAGTCTGAACGATTATCACGGCGCACCGCATCAAAATCGTTAACTACATTTCGGCTAATGTCAGGGTTTTGATAAATCGCCAAAGCGATGGTACTCAAACCAATTTTGTCTTCCAGCAATAGGCGATTAAGCTCGGCTTGGTCGCGGCCAGAACCCGCATCGGCAACCTTTTCAATTATTTGTGCTTTCTGATTTATTTTACCTGGTTGATCGACAAGATCATTGAGTTTTCCTTGCGTTGCAGCGCTTCTATTGGCAAGCAATTGTTGTGTTAATAACTCGAGATGCACATCTTGCGCCGAAAATTGACGCTTATCTAGAAACTCCACAAACGGTGCCAGTTCACGGATAAACGCTTGCGTATTGGCAGATGGAACACGCACTATCAAACTACCTCGCGTAATGTATTCCGACAATACCAAGACACTACCATCGCTACGCTCATTGCGCTCAACGCGTCCAGTGTCCGACGTAATGGTGTTATCCACCACGAAACCACCGTGCTTTGCGGCAAGGTCTTCAAACTTCATCGCAGCATCTTGCACACGCTTAACGCGAAATTCTAAACTTGATGTGATGACAAACCGGCGTTCACCAGCGGTTTGTGTAAGCGTGCTAGAGGTTAACGCGTCAGTTGATAATGGCGCAGAATCATCAGAAGGCGCCAACTGCTTTGATAAATCAGTCGATACGCTAGCGGGTGCCGTGCTTGATTCAACACTTGCCGCATCAGAAGCAACTTCCTCTTGCTTAGAACAAGAAACGAGCAACATCAATGCAATCAGCGGAACAACGAGGCGAAGTTTCATGGAATTTCCTGTGGCAGTGGCCACGCGGTGCGCAGCATTCAGCCATTAGAGTTGAACGGTCATGCGCCGTCAATCATGAACAACAGGCAAGCAATAAATGATTTATCCGTAGTTAATGTAGGGGCGAACCTTGTGTTCGCCCATATCGGCCTGTATCTGCGGGCGATTCATGAATCGCCCCTGCGTATATTCGGAATATTTTGATAAAGGGCGCAGCAAGCAGCGCCCCTACCGTTTTTTCGGAATATACAAATCGGTGATGCTGCCGTCGAATACTTCCGCGGCCATTGCCACCGTTTCGCTGAGTGTTGGGTGCGGGTGAATGGTGTGGCCAATATCGGATGCTTCGCAACCCATTTCAATCGCCAAGCCGAGTTCGGCAATTAAATCGCCCGCGTGTGAACCCACAATTCCGGCACCCATAATGCGCTGCGTGGCTGGATCGAATAGCAGCTTGGTGAAGCCCTCGGTGCGGCCAATGCCAATAGCGCGGCCAGAGGCCGCCCACGGAAATTTGCCGGTTTCATAGGCAATACCTTTGGCCTTGGCTTCGGTTTCGGTGAGACCAACCCAAGCGATTTCTGGGTCGGTGTACGCCACCGACGGAATCACCCGCGCCACCCATTCTTTCTTATGGCCAGCAGCCACTTCCGCCGCGACTTTCGCCTCGTGCGTGGCTTTGTGCGCCAACATCGGCTGGCCAACCAAATCACCGATGGCGAAAATGTGCGGCACATTGGTGCGCATTTGTTTATCAACATTGATGAAGCCGCGCTCAGTGACTGCAACGCCAGCATTCTCAGCTTTCAACTTGCCACCGTTCGGCGTGCGACCAACCGACACTAACACACGGTCAAATTCTTTACCTTCAGGCACCGAAGCGCCTTCAAACTCGGCATTGAGTGCTTTTTTACCGGCAAGCACATTGAGCACTTTGCAGGAGGTATGAATCGCAACGCCGCGTTTCTTCAACAACATATGTAATGGTTTTACTAAATCCGGATCGGCACCCGGCATCAGCTGATCCATAAATTCAACCACGGTAACCGCGCTGCCGAGCGCGGAATACACACAGGCCATTTCCAAGCCAATGATGCCGCCACCCACCACTAATAAACGATTGGGAATATCCTGCAACAACAGCGCGTCTGTGGAATCCATCACGCGCGGATCCTGCCACGGGAAGGCGGGTAATTTCACCGGCTGCGAACCTGCCGCAATTATGCATTGCGCAAAATCGATGGTCTGAACGCCCTGATCGGTTTTTAGCGACAGACGATTTGCGGAAGCAAACTCGGCGACACCAGTGACAGTGCGCACCTTGCGTTGTTTAGCCATACCAGCAATGCCTTTGCTGAGCGTAGCAACAGTTTTTTCTTTGTGCGCACGAAGCTTATCAAGATTAATCTTGGCCGCGCCAAAATCCAAGCCAATATCGGCCACGTGCTTCACTTCCTCTAGCACATTGGCTGCGTGCAATAAGGCTTTCGAAGGAATGCAGCCCACGTTCAGGCATACACCGCCGAGTTGTTCATAGCGTTCAACCAACAACACGTCCATGCCCAAATCGGCGGCGCGGAACGCGGCTGTGTAACCACCGGGGCCAGAACCAATCACCACCAATTGGCAGGTGTAATCCGATTTTTGTAGGGGCGCATCGCGATGCGCCCGTTCGGGTTCGGGCATATTTACGGCGGGCGCGGCGGACGCTGTGACAACGGGCGCAGGGTTGGATTCGGGCGCAGCAAGCGGCGCCCCTACGGATTCAATCAAGGCAATCACATCGCCTTCGCTGACGCTGTCGCCAATTTTCACCGTCCATTGTTTCAACACGCCGGCGTGCGTGGCTGGCACTTCCATGCTGGCTTTATCCGATTCAAGGGTAAGCAATCCTTGGTTCAAGCTAATGCTATCGCCTGCTTTGGCCAGTAGTTCAATGATTTCAGCGCTGCCGCCAATGTCCGGTACTTTCAGTTCAATCGTGCTCATAATGTCCTCAGACCAACAAACGGCGAAGGTCAGCCAATACTTGCGCCAAATAGGCTGTGAAGCGCGCTGCGCCAGCACCGTCAATCACGCGATGATCATACGATAATGAAAGCGGCAACATCAGCTTTGGCACAAATTCGGTGCCATTCCAAACCGGCGTGGTCTGTGCTTTTGATACACCCAAAATCGCCACTTCCGGCGCATTGATTATCGGCGTGAACGCTGTGCCGCCAATACCACCCAGCGATGAAATGGTGAAGCAACCGCCTTGCATCTCGTTTGCGGTTAATTTTTTATCACGCGCTTTCACACTGATAGCTGCTAATTCATGGGAAAGCTCTAGCAAGCCTTTTAGATCGCAATCGCGGATAACCGGAACCACCAGGCCATCTGGCGTATCAACCGCAATGCCAATGTGGAAATAATTCTTCAGCACCAAATTATCGCCCTCCAACGAGGCATTGAAGTTCGGGAATTTTTTCAAGGCCGCCACCGAGGCTTTGATGAGGAATACCAAGGGCGTGATTTTGACATCTTTGTGTTCTTCGCCAAGTTTCTTACGAAAAATTTCCATCTCGGTAATATCAGCTTGGTCGAATTGGGTAACATGCGGAATCATCGCCCAATTTCGCGCCAGATTTGCACCAGACAGCTTTTTGATACGCGACAGGGGCTCGGAGGTGACTGGACCGAACTTGCTGAAATCAACTTTCGGCCACGGAATCAAATTCAAACCACTTCCAGCAATATGCGCGTTTTCAGTCACTGAGCCTGTCGACGTGCCTGCCAGCACCGCTTTAACAAATTTCTGAATATCGTCTTTGGAAATTCGCCCGCCACGTTCCGTGCCATGCACTTGGGCTAAATCAACGCCGAGTTCGCGCGCGAACACGCGCACTGCCGGGCTAGCATAGGGCACATTGCCGGGCACCAAATCGGATGATTCAATGGCATGCGTGGGCGATTTTGGTGGCGCAATCACAACCGGTACGTCCTGTAGGGGCGCAACAGCGGCAGGAATGGATTGCGGCGTGGATTGTAGGGGCGATTCATGAATCGCCCTTACGGGTTCAGAAACAGGTTCCGGCACAGATTGTACCGGTTCTGCGGCTGCACTTACGCGGATCATGGCCACCAAATCGCCGCTCTTTAATTCATCACCCAGTTTTGCGACGATTTCAATAATTTCGCCAGCAATCGGCGAAGGCACTTCCATGGTGGCTTTGTCGGACTCGAGCGTAAGCAGGCCTTGGTCTTTTTGAACCACATCGCCCACCTTAACCAATAACTCGATTACCGGCACACCGGCATCATTGCCCAAATCAGGCACGCGCGCTTCAATTGCATCAGACATAGAATTAACCATATTCGTAGAGTATCGGTGCTATTGTCACCCGAGTTGGCTCGCTTGCCAATGCCTTGCTAGCCCCGATAAAAAAACTCTCGCCGAAGCGAGAGGGAGAGGAAAAACGGTTTGAATCGAATTAATCAGCTTTATTAGCATCAATGAAGTTAATCGGCTTGCCATTTGGCAGGCGGATTTCAAGGCTGTCATCCAGAACATCCATGCGCTGAATACGTTTGCACATGGTTTCGGCAAGCGGCTCTAACGCCTTGGCGCGTTTATCGATACGCTCATCTAAGTCTTTTTCCATGTTGTCTATACGCGCTTCCATGGCATTGGTTTTTTCTTCGCTGCTGAAAATGGATTTCAGCGCAAAACCAACCGCGTGCCCAACAATGCCTGGAACAAACTCTTGCACAATTGGCTTGACAATACTTTCCATCGATTCGTCGTTGAACAATAGCATTGAATTCGTATCATTTAGGCCAGCCAAAGATTTTGCGCGAGATTGCTGGTATTTCTGCATGGCTTTTTCAGGGTTACCGCTAAAACTGGCCGACACATGACTGAGCGCATCATAGGCAATATTGACCGCTTCGGTGATCACTTGGCGCGATTCAGGCACCAGAAGTCGCATTTCCGATTCAAAGCCGTCAATGCGTTTTTGATCAGCCGCCGACAAAGTCGCTTGCTTGCCATTGATGAACAGTATGCCGCCACCCACAACAACCCGCGGGATTTTATTGTCATTGCCTTCAAACACAAAAGACTGGCCACTCAGCGTCACATTGTAGTCAGAGCTAGCATTGCAACTAATGCTGATGTCGTGTTCTTTTGCCTGCGCAGGCAAGCTGACTGTGATTGCCATTGCAGCGGTTAGTGTGCAAACGCGAATCGATGAATACTGCATAACAAGCCTTTTATTGTTGAACAAATCAGTGCTTAGTTTAGCGATTCGCCTTCTTGCCGCCATGTGCCAAAGGCTTATATGACTTTCGTCATGAATCGACGTTTGGTTTACTATAAGCACATGAATGCCATTCAACGACTACGCACTTTCGTGCTTAAAAACCCCTTGCTTAGCCTTATGCTGATTGCATGCTTATGGGCGCTTGCCTTCCAGGGCAGCCGTGGTTTGATAGAGCCAGATGAAGGGCGCTATAGCAATGTGGCTTTACAGATTCTGCAGCATAATGACTGGATATCGCTGTATCGCAACCAAGACAGCCTGCACTTTACTAAGCCGCCGCTGACCTATTGGCTGATTGCCAGTTCGGTGTCGGTGTTTGGCTCTAACGAATGGGCGGTGCGCCTGCCGATGGCGCTTGCGTTCATGCTGAGCATTTTTCTCAGCGCCCAGCTTGGTAAAACATTCGCGCCTAAACGTCCGTGGCTGCCTGCCCTATTTCTTTTGGGCTCGCCGGTGGTGTATTTTGCCTCCAACACCGTCAACACCGATGGCGTATTGGCGGCCATGCTGACATTAGCCATGTGCTGTTTTGTTAAAGCGCGCTTTGCCGGCGGCAGCCAACGCTGGCTAGATGCCATGTGGTTGGCATTTGGTTTGGCATTTCTTACCAAAGGCCCGCCGGCATTATTGCCTTTGCTAGTGGTTGTGGTGTTCGACGTTTGGCATAAAAATGCGAAATCATTGCTTCGTCCATGGGGATTGCTCGCCTTTGCCGTGGTTGGTTTAAGCTGGTATGGCATGGTCATTCAGCGCCATCCTGGCTTGTTAAACTATTTCCTTGGCCATGAAGTGTATGCGCGCATTGCCACCAACACCCATGCACGCAATAGCGAATGGTATGGTGGCTTTAAAGTCTACGTACCGGTATTGCTCTTGGGCCTATTGCCATGGCTTGTAGTTTTGGCAAAGCAACGCTTGTCAAAGACCAATGAACCCGTTGAACTGCCACAACAACAAAAACGCTTTCTGTGGCTCTGGCTCTTGCTGCCCTTGCTGATTTTCTTTCTCTCGCAATCGCGTTTGTACTTATATATTCTTGGGCTGTTTGTACCAGCCTGCTTGTTGCTGGCACAGCGCTTACAAAATTGGCGCATTGGCACAGGTGCGCAACTGGGCATCATCCTCTGGTTGCTCCTGTTGCTGAGCATAAAAGGCTTGGCACCCCTTCTTCTCAACGAAAATGGCAAAGATTCGCGCGCCTTTGCCACCGATATTCGACCGATGCTGCCAGGCCACCCAAATCAAATTATTTTTGTTGAAGATATGTCGCGTAATGGCTTGAACCTGTATTTTCAAACCAATATCAAGAAAGTCTCATTTACAACAAAACCTAAACCGATTTCTGATTCGGCCTATGATTCAAGCTTGGCCGAAGAATTGAACAAACCAAACGATCAGCGTATTTTTATTATGAAACGCGAAATTGAAACACGTTTTCTAACCGAAACAGCAAAAACCTCAAGCACCCCGGTGAAACTTGGCGAATGGCTTGAAAATAAAACGCCAAGTAGCCGCGATCGAATGGTTTACACGCTTGAACATGAATTCCAAAACGTCTTGCAGAAATAAAAAACGGCCACTCGGCCGTTTTTTAATGCCTTAAAAATTAAACGCCTACTGGGCTGGCGTAGCATTGCCCGATTGCACGGGGAATTTAGTAAATATTTGTCCCACTGCCGACTGAATAGCACCGCCTGGATTTTGCATTGCCTTTGAACTCAGCGCGCCTTCAAGCGCACCCTCCCAAACCAATTCTTTGCGCTTAGCATCCACCACATCAATGCTTACCGTGCCTACTTTGTAATTGCGCGTTTCTACGTTGCTACCATAAAGCGGGATGCCCATGCCATAGCCAAAACTGCCACGATAACCGAAGTAGCCAACATTCATGCTTGGGCTGCTGCGGGTTTCGGTACGGGTTTCAACATTGGAGAAAAAATTGATCAATAAATCGGGATTCGTGGCATTAAATGTGTAACCACGTGCGGCCATCTGAGACTGCACGGCAGCCTTGAAATGGCTGGTGATGATGGTGGAATAACCGGCTTTATCGGTGGCTAATGGCGCTACCCAAGCATAGCTTTTATACACCGAAAAATCGACGTTTGGGCGTGACTGACTACTGATATTCGGCTGACTGGCACAACTGGCTATCGCTAAGACTGAGCCTAGCAAAACTGTTTTTAATACACTATTTTTCATAAAAACCTCAGTGTTTGAATGTTGGAACGGGGAACAGTGCTTGATTTTCATCAGCATTGGTTAAGGCCACAAGCATACCGCTTGTTCGTCATTACTTTATCGGAAAGCGGCTGTAGATACTATGTACTCCAGCATACAACGCAAGGCTTGGTTCAGCGAGATCGCGCTCAGACAGCACGGCTTCATATGCGCCCTGCCAAACCACTTCTTTGCGTGTTGTGTCCAATAACTCTAAGAAGATACGATTGACTTTCTGATCATTGGCACCGCCACTCGATACAGGAACTCCAAGACTAACGCCACCGTGCGAGCCAAACATACCTAAGCTGAGTGTTGGGCCTGCGTTTTTTTTGGCACGACTTACAATACTGGTATTGAAGTCTATCCATAAATTGGGAGTGCTCTCGCTGTACACATAGCCGCGCACCGACATTTCTTGCCGAATGGCCGCTTTCATATGTGCCGATGCAATGCTGGCATTGCCATACGCATCAATACCTGCACTGGCTTTGAACGCGTACGTTTTATAGGCGTTTAACTGAGCACCTACG
>JAYTVJ010000099.1:0-18142 GCA_043744535.1 Arenimonas sp. | reverse complement strand
GCATCGGCACCCGCAATACGGTGCTCCACGCGCACATTTTTTTCATCGGAATGCGGTATGCGCAACGCCACGGTGCGGTTGTTATAACCCCAGCAATCGTTTAATGGCACAAAGGCATTCAACACAAAACGGCGATAGCTATTGGCATGTGGCGCAAACATCAGCATGGTGTCTTTTGAAACCTGCTGCAGCCCGGAAATAGCGTGTTTTAGGGGCTCGGCCGGGTTATCTTTGCTACTGGCAAAAATATTTTTGCCGTCTTTATCCAGCAAAGACACATGAATATGCGTGCCCGAACCGGCTTGATCAACAAACGGCTTGGCCATAAAGCTGGCCAGTAGGTTTTGCTTTTCAGCCACCGATTTAATCACGCGTTTTAGCAAAATGGCGTCATCGCACGCGCCCACGGCATCGTCGCGGTGCTTCAGGTTAATTTCAAACTGGCCCGGTGCGTATTCCGCAACGGCAGTGTCAGCTGGAATATTCTGTGCCACGCACGCATCAGACACGGCATCGGTAAAGGCTTGGTAATCGTTCAAGTCTTCCATGTAATACACTTGCGTTGAGGTATTACGCGTGCCTGTGGCGGGGTTAATCGAGGTTTGCGGGCGGCCATCGGCGGTCAGGGTTTTGTCGAGCAAGTAGAATTCCAGCTCCACGGCCACCACCGGCGTTAAGCCGCGGTCTTTGAATTTTTGCACCACATTTTTTAACACTTCGCGTGGATTAGCGGAGAACAGATTGCCATCAAAGCCTTCCATACTCAGCAAACATTGCAACATTGGGCGCCCTTGCCAAGGAATCGGCTTCAAGGTGCCGGGGATAGGGCGGCAAATACGGTCTTCATCGCCAATGTCGTAGCCAAGGCCGCTTTCTTCAACGGTGTTACCGGTCACGTCAGTGGCCATCAACGACATCGGCAAACACACGCCGGCTTGGTAAATCTTTTCTAAGGCATCGCGGGTAATGCGCTTGCCTCGCAGTAAGCCATTGGAATCTGGAAGAATTAAGTCAATGAGTTCGGCATCTGGGTGGTCGGCCAAAACTTTGGCATCAGCAGCATTTAGGGCGTTATGTGTCATGTTGAGCTTCCAGGTTCGATGCTCGAATACTAGCAGAGTTTCTGTAAAGTGTAAAAAATATTCATCATTACCGGGCTTTTTGTGGCTTTAAAAACCGGAATAGGCTGGCTTTATTGAGCCAAAAAAGGCTTTAATTGTTGGAATGAGTCCATTGCATGGGCTTATACGGCTTTTTGCGGGAATCAAAAATTTCTGTTGATAAAATTTTACAGTCAGGTTAGGGTAAAGGCTCTACTCACGGTTTTTATTTGCGCAGAAAAGCACATGATCTTTGTTGGCATCCCCGCAGACAGCAAAACAATAGGGCCTCATCCGTTTCAGGCGGTTGGCGAAAAGTACATCCGTGGCCTGCTTGATGGCGCAAATGTGCAGCCCTTGCTTATTCCTTCTATGCATCGCGGCTTAGATTTAGATGCCTTGCTTGAGCATTTGGATGGCCTGTTCTTAACGGGTTCTCCGAGTAATATTGAGCCGCATCATTATTCCGATGAAGCAAGCTACGAGGGTAACCTGCATGATGCAGCGCGCGATTTAACTACCTTGAATTTAATTCCAAAGGCAATAGCCAAAGGCGTGCCGGTGCTTGCAGTATGCCGCGGCTTTCAAGAAGTGATTGTAGCCATGGGCGGCAGTTTGCATCAAAAAGTGCATGAAGTGCCCGGCATGATGAATCACAAAGAAGACACCACGCAAAGCTTGGATATTCAATACGCACCAGTGCATTCATTGAATTTATTAGAAGGCGGTTTATTGCAGCAATTTGCCGATGGCGAACGCACTGTGATGGTGAATTCTCTGCACGGGCAAGGCTTAAAAACCTTGGGTAAAGGCTTAATTGCTGAAGCCACCGCGCCCGATGGCTTAATTGAAGCGGTGCGGTTGGATTCAGAACAAACGTTCTTGCTGGCACTGCAATGGCACCCAGAGTGGAAAGTCACCGAAAATCCGTTTTACCACAATATATTCAAAGCCTTTGGCCAAGCGTGTAAAGCGCGCGCTGAAAAACGAGTTAAATAATGTCTATCAAAAAGCCCATCAAAAAAAACACGTCAAAGCCTAATAGCAAACCGGCAAAGTCGGCAACATCGGTCAAAGTAAAAACTAGCAAAGCGCCAGCGATTGTCAAGGTAGCTAGCAAAACCGCTGTTTCAAGAGCATCGGTTAAGCAACGCGTGGCAAAGAAAGTGCAGAGTGCATCAATCAGCCCAGCAAAGCCTAGTAGCGCCAACGATCGTGAAGAAAATCATTTAAAGCGCTGGTTGCGCGAGCACCGCATTACCGAAGTGGAATGTTTAGTGCCGGACATCACCGGTAACGCGCGCGGCAAAATTATTCCAGCCGCTAAATTCTCTACCGATTACGGCACGCGTTTGCCAGAAGGTATTTTCGCCACCACCGTAACTGGCGAATACATTGACGAATACGAAGAGATTGTTAGCGCCTCCGATTCCGATATGTATCTGCGCCCAGACCCGAACACGGTGCGCGTTGTGCCGTGGGCCAGCGATCCAACCGTGCAGATTATTCATGATTGTTTCACCAAAGACGGCAAAGCCCATGAATTAGCGCCGCGTAATGTGTTGCGCCGTGTCTTGGAACGCTACGATGCCTTGGGTTTGAAGCCGATTATTGCGCCCGAGCTAGAGTTTTTCTTAGTGCAGAAAAACACCGACCCAGACTTTCCATTGCAACCGCCACTTGGCCGTAATGGCCGTCAAGAAACCGCGCGGCAATCGTATTCTATTGATGCGGTGAATGAATTCGATCCGATCTTGGATTTAATGTATGACTATTGCGAAGCGATGGAATTGGATGTCGATACCTTGATTCATGAATCGGGCGCCGCGCAGCTTGAAATTAATTTTCTGCATGCCGATCCATTATCGCGCGCCGACCAAGTATTTTTGTTCAAGCGCACCATGCGTGAAGCCGCGCTTCGGCACGATATTTATGCCACGTTTTTAGCGAAACCGATGGAAAACGAGCCTGGCAGCTCGATGCATATTCATCAAAGTATTGTCGATGCCAAAACCGGTAAAAATGTATTTATTGGCAAAGATGGCCAGCGCCATAGCGATTTGTTCATGCATTATCTAGGCGGCTTGCAACGTTATATTCCCGAAGCGATGGCGTTTTTTGCACCGAACGTGAATTCTTACCGACGACTCATTTACGGCGAAGTGTCGCCGAAAAATGTGCAGTGGGGCTACGACAACCGCACCTGCGGGCTGCGCGTGCCATACGATAGCCCGGAAAATATGCGTGTTGAAAGCCGCTTCGCCGGCTCCGATGCCAATCCGTATTTAGCCATTGCTGCCACTTTAGCCTGCGGCTTATTGGGCATTGAACAAAAACTGCAGCCCACCGAGCCATCGTCGGGTTCAACGCACAGCAGCGGTTTTGATTTACCAAAATCGATGCAGGATTCACTGGAATTTCTTGAAGGTTCAAAAGCACTCGGCGAGATTTTGGGCGAGCGTTTTTGCAAAGCCTATGTGTGCATCAAGCGCAAAGAATACCAAACCTTTTTCCGTGTTATCAGCTCGTGGGAACGCGAGTTCCTGCTGCTCAACGTATAAGTGACAACCATGACCAACACCTACCAACACCTGCAACAACTCGATGCCGCGCATCATATTCATCCGTTTAATGATAATGCTGAGTTAGCCAAAAAAGGCACGCGCATACTCACCAAAGGCGAGAGTTGCTATGTGTGGGATGCTGAAGGCAATAAGCTGCTGGATGCGTTCGCGGGTTTGTGGTGTGTCAATATTGGCTATGGTCGTAAATCAATGGGTGAAGTTGCGGCCAAGCAGATGGAGCAATTGGCGTATTACAACACCTTCTTTCAATGCACCACTGAGCCCGCGATTCACTTAGCTGCTAAATTGGCCGAGTTGTCGCCGGCCGATTTGAACCATGTGTTTTTTTCGAACTCGGGCTCGGAAGGTAACGACACCGTGTTGCGTATGGTTCGGCATTTTTGGGCCGTGCAAGATCAGCCCAACAAAAATATTGTCATTGGTCGCTACAACGGCTACCACGGTTCAACCGTTGCCGGTGCTAGCTTGGGCGGTATGAAAGGCATGCATGCGCAGGGTGGCTTGCCCATTCCTGATATTCATCATATTGAACCGCCATTCTTTTTTGCTGATGGCGGTGAGTATTCCGAAGACGAATATGGCTTGGTAGCCGCGCGTCGCCTGGAAGAAAAAATTCTTGAGCTCGGCCCTGAGCGCGTTGCAGCGTTTATTGGCGAGCCAATTATGGGCGCAATTGGCGTGTATATTCCGCCAAGAACCTATTGGCCGGAAGTGGAACGCATCTGCCGTAAATACGACATTTTGCTGTGCGCCGATGAGGTGATTTGCGGCTATGGCCGAACCGGCGAATGGTTTGGTGCGCAGTATTTCGGCTTCACGCCCGACATCATGACCACCGCCAAGGGCTTAACCTCTGGCTATATTCCGATGGGCGCGGTGTTATTTAACGATCGCATCGCCCATGTGCTGCGCGATAAAGGCGGCGAGCTGGCACATGGCTACACCTATTCCGGGCATCCAGTTTGTGCCGTGGTGGCTTTAGAGAACATTCGAATTTTGCAAGATGAGAAAATTGTTGAAACCTGCAAGAACGACACAGGTCCGTATTTGGCTGAGCGCCTGAAAATGCTCGGCGAACATCGGCTAGTGGGCGAGGCGCGTGGTGCGGGCATGTTGGGTGCCTTGGAATTGGTGCCAAATAAGTCTGAACGCAAATTTTTTGCAGAACGTGGAAATGTCGGCAGTTTATGCCGTAATATTGCTTTGAAGAATGGCTTAATTCTTCGTGCAACCTATGATTCAATGCTGATCTCGCCGCCATTGGTGATTAGCCGTTCTGAAATTGATGAGTTGTTTGAAAAGGCATGGAAGTCGTTGAATGAAACTGCCGAGGCTTTGGCTTAAGCAGTCGTTAGGGGCTTGCTAGCAATAGCAAGAGGGTGTTTCATAATCTTTACATGAGAATTCTATTATGAAGTTGAAATTACTAGGCTTAGCAGTAAGTGCATTGATGCTTGCATCATGCGGCAAGAAGGAAGGCAATAGCGCTTCAACTGCAGCCGCTGCAGAAGAAGAAAAAGTCCTTAACGTGTACAACTGGTCGGATTATATTGCACCGGATACTTTAGCTAAATTTGAGAAAGAAACTGGTATCAAAGTAACGTACGACGTATTCGACAGCAATGAAGTGTTGGAAACCAAATTAGTCACCGGCAACACCGGGTACGACGTAGTAGTACCTTCGTTAACATTCCTTTCACGGCAAATTCAAGCGGGCGTATTCATGCCCTTAGATAAATCAAAGCTGCCTAATTTAGTGAATCTTGATCCTGAAATTCAGGCCAATATTGCAAAATTAGATCCCGAAAATGCGCATTCAGTGAACTACCTTTGGGGCACCACCGGCATTGGCTATAACGTCAAAAAAATTAAAGCGATTTTCGGTGACGATGTCAAAGTAGATAGTTGGGATTTTGTGTTCAATCCGGCAAACCTTGCAAAGCTGAAAAGCTGCGGTGTGTATTTTTTAGATACGCCGTCAGAAATCATTCCGCCGGTGTTGAATTATTTGGGTGAAGCGCCGAATAGTTTTGACCCTGCGGTAATTGCTAAAGCAGAAACATTGCTGAAGCAGTTGCGTCCTTCGATCACGCAATTCCATTCCTCCGAATACATCAATGCACTAGCCAATGGCGATGCGTGTGTAGCAGTGGGTTGGTCGGGCGATATCTTCCAGGCGGCAACGCGTGCCGAAGAAGCCAAGAACGGTGTTGAAATTGCTTATGTCATTCCAAAAGAAGGCGCACCCATGTGGTTTGATATGATGGCCATTCCAAAAGACGCAAAGCATCCTGACAACGCGCATAAATTTATCAACTTTATTCTGCGTCCAGAAATTGCAGCTGAAATTTCCAACTACGTCGCATATGCTAGTGCAAATAAGGCGTCTTTACCCTTAGTGGATAAAGAATTATTGGCCAATGCAGGTGTGTACCCTACGCCTGAAGCAAAAAAAGGCTTGTTTAATTTAGCTGTGTTGCCTGCCGCCGTTGATCGCTTGTTCAATCGTATTTGGACCGGTTTAAAAACTGGCCAATAAACCCCAAGGGCAGGCCGAAAGGCTTGCCCTTTTTTTGGAATAAACTGCAATGAACTCAGCCGTGCAAGCTATTGCTCCTTCGTCCTCTAAACCTGAAAAAGTAAAAACTGAAAACTACGTCCGCATTGAAGGAATTCGTAAAGAATTCGAAGGTTTCGTGGCTGTCGACGATGTTAGTTTCAGTATCCGTAAAGGCGAAATTTTCGCATTGCTCGGTGCTTCTGGGTGTGGAAAATCCACATTATTACGCATGCTGGCGGGCTTCGAACGCCCCACCAGAGGTTCACTGATGCTAGATGGCGAAGACATTGTTGGTCTAGCACCGTTTGAGCGGCCAATTAACATGATGTTTCAATCGTATGCGTTGTTCCCGCATATGACGGTTGAGCAGAATGTGGCTTTCGGTTTAATTCAAGATGGCATGAATAAAAAAGACGTTGCTGCCCGTGTCGACGAAATGCTTGGTTTGGTGCAAATGTCCAAACTGGCTAAACGCAAGCCGCATCAGCTTTCCGGTGGGCAACAACAACGCGTCGCCTTGGCACGTTCATTGGCAAAAAGCCCGAAGTTATTATTATTGGATGAGCCAATGGGCGCGTTGGATAAAAAGTTACGTTCGCAGATGCAAATCGAGCTGGTCAATATTGTAGAACGCTTGGGTGTAACCTGTGTCATGGTTACCCATGATCAAGAAGAAGCGATGACCATGGCGCATCGTATTGCTGTAATGGATGCAGGTAAGATCTGCCAAATTGGCACGCCTGATGAAATTTATGAACAGCCCAATTCGCGCTACACCGCCGAGTTTATTGGCTCCGTCAATTTATTTGATGGCAAAGTGGATGAAGATGAAAAAGATTATGTAACCATCCGTACGCCGGGCTTGGAAACCCCAATATATGTTGGCCATGGCATCACAGGCTACGATGGAATGAAAGTTGCTTTTGCTATACGGCCTGAAAAAGTCAACATCAGTAAAGATGAGCCAGCGCAGAAATACAACAAAGCGCAAGGCCTGATTGAAGAAATTGCTTATTTTGGTTCGCATTCTGTTTACCATGTTCGCCTGCCAAGCGGTGCAAAAGTGCTTTGTAATTTCGTTAATATGAAACGCTGGGCGTCAGAGCGGTTCACCTGGAACGACAGTGTATGGGTCAGCTGGGCTGATAACTCCGGAGTGGTGTTAACCTCATGAGCAAGCGCACTAAATCCCTGAAGCGAAAACTGCCAGGCTCGCGTTGGCTGGTTATTGCGGTGCCGTATATCTGGCTGCTGGTTTTTTTCGCTATCCCGTTGGCGATTGCTTTTAAGATTTCTTTTTCTCAAGCGGCCATTTCCATGCCGCCGTACACGCCGGTTTTTAATTGGGTAGATGGGTCGCTTAGCCTTGATATTAACCCAAAGAATTACTTGTATTTAATTAGCGACAGTCTGTATGTGAATGCGTATTTAAGCTCGATTAAAATTGCAGTGATTTCAACATTGCTGTGCTTGCTGATCGGCTATCCGATGGCCTATGCAATTGCCCGCATGGAACCTTCCACTCGCAATATTGCCATGATGATGGTAGTGCTTCCGTCATGGACGTCGTTCTTGATTCGTATTTACGCATGGATTGGTATTTTAAAAAATAATGGTCTGCTGAATAATTTCCTACTTTGGACGGGAATCATCGATCAGCCGCTAGCGATTATGCATACGCCGGTTGCGGTGTACATTGGTATTGTGTATGCCTATCTGCCATTTATGATTTTGCCGCTGTATGCAAACTTGGTGAAGCTGGATTTGCGATTGCTGGAAGCTGCCAGCGATTTAGGTGCCAAGCCTTGGAAGGCATTTCTAAAAATTACCTTGCCGCTGTCTAAAGCAGGCATTATTGCTGGCTCAATGTTGGTAATGATTCCGGTGGTGGGTGAATTCGTTATTCCAGAAATGCTCGGTGGCCCGGATACGCTGATGATTGGCCGTATTTTATGGCAGGAATTCTTCAATAATCGTGATTGGCCAGTGGCTTCAGCAGTGTCTATCGTCATGCTGCTTATATTGCTAGTGCCAATTATTATTTTCCATCGAGCACAAGCGCGTGAATTGGAGTCGAAACTGGCATGAGTAAAGTCAATCGCTCGTTTAATCTCAGCATGCTCATGTTGGCTATGGGGTTTATGTTTTTATACATACCCATCCTTAGTTTGATTGTGTATTCCTTTAATGAATCCAAATTGGTTACCGTGTGGGCAGGATTTTCAACTAAGTGGTATTTCGAATTATTTAAAGACCAACAAATGATTGATGCGGCTAAAGTCAGCTTGAAGCTTGCTTTTGCTACTGCCTGCAGTGCTGTTGTGTTGGGCACCATGGCCGCGATGGTGATGACACGCTTTAGAAGTTTCCGTGGCAAAACACTATTCAGCGCTTTAATTACCGCGCCGTTAGTAATGCCCGAAGTGATTACCGGCTTGTCCTTATTGCTGTTGTTTGTATCGCTTGGCGAATGGTTTGGTATTTTTGAGCAACGTGGCGTAGTAACCATGTGGATTGCCCATGTGACATTCACGATGTCGTTTGTAACCATCATTATTTTTTCACGTTTAAGCGAGTTTGATCGTTCCTTAGAAGAAGCGGCCATGGATTTAGGCGCTAATCGCTTGAAGGTGTTTTTTGTGATTACCTTGCCAATTATCGCGCCTGCCTTATTGTCTGGTTGGCTGATGGCGTTTACCTTGTCCTTAGATGATTTAGTGATTTCAAGCTTCAGTTCCGGGCCTTCCTCAACCACGTTGCCGATGAAAATATTCTCATCGGTGCGCATGGGCGTAAGTCCGAAAATTAATGCGCTAGCCTCATTGATGATTCTAATGGTGACCTTAGCCGCAATGATTGCTTGGTGGTCTATGTGGCGCACTGAAAGGCGCCGTCAGCGCGATGTACAACTTGCCCTACAACAACATTGATTGAAAATACTATGACTGTTGAAAATATAAACCCATGGACCGGCGCGGTTAATTACCGATACGATTACTTTGGACCCGCTCAGATTGAAGCCAAACTGGCGGCTTCTGCAAATGCCTATCCGCGGTGGTCGGCGTTGTCATTTGCTGAACGCGCAAGCTATATCAATAAAGTTGCCGCCTTGCTGCGTGAGCATCGTGAACGGATTGCTAGCACCATGACTGCCGAAATGGGCAAGCTGCGACGGGAAGCTTTGGGTGAAATTGAAAAATCAGCCGGTGCCTGCGAATATTATGCCAAGCAAGCGCAAATTTACATGCAAGATAAAGACATTGCCACTGAAGCTACGCACAGTTTTGTGTGCTATGAACCGATTGGCTGTGTGTTTGCCGTTATGCCTTGGAATTTTCCGATTTGGCAAGTCTTTCGTTTTCTGGCGCCGGGGCTAATGGCCGGCAACGTAGCGCTGCTAAAGCATGCCACCAATGTGCCGCAATGTGCTGATATCATCGCTGAAATGATTCGCTTGGCTGGAATACCAGAAGGTGTTTTTGGGGTATTACACATCAACAACACTGATGCAGCACAAATCATTGCTGATCCGCGAGTGCATGCAATTACACTAACTGGCAGCGAACGTGCCGGTAAATCGGTGGCATCAAATGCCGGTAACAATTTAAAAAAATGTGTCATGGAGCTTGGCGGCAGCGACCCCTTTGTGGTGCTTGATGATGCCGATTTGAACAAAGCCATTCCGATTGCCATCGCCTCGCGATTCGGCAATGGTGGCCAAACCTGCATTGCTGCCAAACGCTTTATCGTAACGCCGGGCATTGCGAAACAATTTGTTTCGCAGTTCACTGCGGCAGCAGCAAAACTTGTAGTGGGCGACCCGAGCAAAGATGAAACCAATCTTGCGCCTATGGTGCGGCCAGATGCGCGCGACGAGCTGCATAGGCAAGTATTAGCAAGTGTTGCAGCCGGTGCTACGTTGCTGTTGGGCGGCGAGAAAGGGTCGGGCGTTTGCGAATACCCTGCCACCATTTTAGATAATGTAGTACCAGGCGTGCCTGCCTATAGCGAAGAACTGTTTGGGCCAGTGGCCAGCATCCTTTATGCCACCGACGAGGCTGATGCCATTCGCATTGCTAACGACACCGCGTTCGGTTTAGCCGCCAGTATTTGGACTGAAGATAAAGTGAAAGGCGAAGCGCTGGCGCGCAAAATTCAGGCCGGTGCGATATTCGTTAATTCCTTGGTGCGCTCAGATTGCCGCTTGCCATTTGGCGGAACAAAAACCTCAGGCTTCGGCCGAGAATTGGCTGAGCATGGTATTCACGAATTTATGAATATCAAAACGGTATATGTTGATTGAGTTAACTCAATCGGCATTGCAAGCTCACTTTGGCGCGGTTTGTACCGCGCCGATTTTTCTTGCGCACCAGCATTTATTGCTAGATGCAGAGATGCTGAGCTTCAATGAAAAAAACCGGCTAGCGGATTTTGCCTCGGAAACACGTAAATCAGACTATCTGCTTGGCCGATATGCATTAAAAGCCGTACTTGCCTGCATTGGCCAAGATACCGATACCTCATCTGTGGCTTGGCCCAGTAAATTTTGCTCATTGAGCCACAGTGAAGGGCATGCCGTTGCCATAGCATCGCTAGCCGTGCAAGGCATTGGTATAGATCTGCAGTTGAATAGAATGCCTTCTTTTGAGGTGGCGAATCGGATCTTAACGGACCAAACGCTTGCCTACTGGCAGCAATTGCCCGATGCGGATAAAGCAAAAACACTGCAACGGCTTTGGACCACCAACGAAGCCATCTACAAGGCATGCCCCGCACCGCAGCCGGCCTATTTCCGGCACTATCGGTTGCAAGCGCCGGCATTGATGGAAAGCCAGGCCAGTATTGATAACACCCCGTACCAATTCATCGTACATAGCGCAGAGCTTGCTAATGGCTTTATCAGTATTGCTATTCGGCAGCCATAGCGCTACAGCGCTTAATAACTTGCTCGACTTGCTTTGCGTGCGTTTATTTGATTAGATAGGCTTGTCTGATTGGCTTATTAGACACTTTTGCTTTATAACCGCATGGGGGATATAACGATGAGTTGGCTATGGATGATTGTAATTGGCTTTGTGGTGGGTTTAGTTGCGCGTGCATTAAAGCCCGGCGACGATAAAATGGGCATCATCATGACCAGTGTGTTGGGTGTTGCGGGGTCATTTGCTGCAGGCTATATTGGAAAAGCACTCAATTGGTATAAAGAAGGTGAGCCGGCCAGTTTTATTGGCGCTGTTGTTGGCGCCCTTGTATTGTTAGTTATTTACGGCTTAGTCAAGAAAAAATAATTGCTCAACGTTCAGCATTCCCGAGCTGATGCCAAGAGTATCAGCTCGGTGCCGCGCTAAGGTCAACCATGGGGTCTGTATGTTTAAACGTTTATCAGCAACAGATTTCCAACTTAAAATTGTCCTTTTATATGGATTTTTTTCCGCGGCCAGCATCACCCCATTCGCCATCTACCGGTTTCTAACAGGTGCAACCGCAGTTGGTATTCTCGATACTTGCTTAGTCACTTTTATTGCCTGTGTTGTGGTGTATGGCTGGAAATTCGAAAAAACCGAACGCACTGGCCAAATATTGGTTGTGGTGGGCGGTTTTGGCGCATTAATGAGCTCTGAACTATTAGGTGTGGTGGGCTTATTTTGGATGTATGTGGCCATTGTGGCGAACTTCTTTCTCACCAAAAATTTACGTTTTGCCACAATCTTTACTATTTGCATCATGATTTTGTTAGCCATTACTGGAAAAAGTTTTGCCAATGCCTCGCAGATGTGGTCTTTTCTTGCAACCGGATTTCTGATTGCTTTGTTGAGCTTTATCATTGCGCAACAATACAGCTTGCAACGTCAGCGCCTTGAGCATTTGGCGATGGTTGATCCACTAACGGGCGCATTCAACCGCCGCGTTATGGAGCAAGAATTGCATCTTGCTGTTGAAGAGCATGCGCGCAAAGGCACGCCAATGGCCGTTATCCTTATGGACATAGATCATTTCAAACGAATCAACGATTTGTATGGGCATGATAAAGGCGATTTCGTGCTCAGTACATTTGCTGAATCGATAAAACAAAATACCCGTCAAAACGACCGCTTTTTTAGATATGGCGGAGAAGAATTCTTGATGTTGGTTAAAAATGCCAAACCAGAAGAAGCATCTGCCATTGCAGAGAAAATTCGTCACAGCACAGAAAGTGGCTCGGAGTCTGGCCTTGGCAAGGTGACTGTTTCTTTGGGTATTGCCAACATAATGCAAGGCGAATCTTGCGAACATTGGGTTTCACGTGCCGATGCGGCGATGTATCGCGCAAAACAACTGGGTCGGAACCGCGTTGAATTATAGCGTTCCCTTGTGTTTGCATCATTTTCATTTCTAAGGTTTAATTCTATCCATGAAAATTTACCGACTGGCTTTTATTGCAATATCTTTTTCAGTGCTTTGCAACACGGCAAACGCACAAACGCAAGCAAACGATACAGGCACCGTACTCGTTGCCGATCGACTGTTTGATGCCAAAACCGGCAGCATGATTGCCAACCCTGTTGTTTTTATCAAAGATCAACGAATTGTTTTTGTACATTCTGGCGGCGCATTGCCGGCTGGCGCACAAGTAATTACGCTAAAAGGCATGACCTTACTGCCCGGCTTAATTGATATGCATACCCATATTGATTCTGATCCAACCTATGGTGGCTATAACGCCTTGCAATTCAGTGATCGCTTCTGGTCGGTTATTGCTGTGCCGAATGCCTTGAAAACCTTGCAAGCGGGCTTCACCACCATTCGTAATGTGGGTTCAGATGCGTGGAATGACGTAGGTTTGGCGCAAGCCATCACCGAAGGTAAAGTGCCGGGGCCGCGCATTGTGCCAGCGGGGTACGCATTCGGCGCTACCGGCGGCCATTGCGATTCCACCTTTTTTCCACCTTCAATGAATCAGAAAAGCCCATACAACGCCGACACCCCCGATGAAGGACGAAAATCGGTGCGTAAGCTACGTAAGTATGGCGCGCAGGTCATAAAAATTTGCGCCACCGGTGGCGTGTTCTCGCACAATACCGAGCCCGGGCAACAGCAATTAAGCTATGCGGAAATGAAAGCCATTGCCGACGATGCGCACATGTATGGCTTAAAAGTGGCTGCCCATGCACATGGTGCATCTGGGATTAAAGATGCCATTCGCGCGGGCATTGATACCATTGAACACGCCAGCTTGATTGATGATGAAGGCATTACCTTAGCAAAAAAAATGGGCACATGGTTATCAATGGATATTTACAATACCGAATATACGCAATCGGAAGGCGCGAAAAATGGCGTGCTTGAAGATAATCTGCGCAAAGATCGCGACGTAGCTGATGTGCAACGTGAAGGCTTTCGCAAAGCCAATGCAGCGGGGGTGAAAATGGTGTATGGCACCGATGCCGGGGTTTATCCGCATGGCGACAATGGCAAACAATTCCGCTGGATGGTGAAATACGGCATGACACCGACCCAGGCGATTCAATCGGCAACGATTAACGCCTCGCAAGCCTTAGGGCGAAGCGATGTTGGTGTTGTTGAGGCGGGACGTTTTGCCGATATTGTTGCTGTGAAAGGCAATCCTACTGACGATGTGACCTTGTTAGAACACATCGATTTTGTGATGAAAGGCGGCGCAGTATACAAAGGCGGCGAATGATAATCGGCGATGTTTGTAGGGGCGGGTCCTAGACCCGCCCAATGACTGCCACCATTTGATGTGCGGGCCAAGGCCCACCCTACAGCGATGTTGCGATATGCCGTGTTTGCCGATCGGGCGTGTGCTTTTTGTTTTTCTGTGGGCGTGGTAAGGGCAAAATCGCTTTTTCGTCTTCAAATTTTAGTCGGCTGCGCCCGCCCGTGCCGCGGTAGTCAGTAATCAGCGCATCGGCAACACGTTTTGCATCGAGTTTGCGTGAATCAATTAAATATTCGTGTACCAGATGCACCATGCGTTCGTGAGCAATGGCATGCGTTTGCCGGGTTTTTTGATACAGCCACTGGCTTAAATCATAAAAATGCTGGAACGCGGAATCCGCCAAAATCAGTTGCATGGTGTGGGTGTAGCGTCCGGAGTTAGCTAAAATGTCCCAGTAACGTGAAAAGCGCGATAGCTGCTGCATTTCAGAAAAATCGATGCAGTTGGTTGAGAGGATATTGTAGGGCGGTGCAGGGTTGAAACGCAGTTCAAAATCTTTGGTATGCCGCGCAATAGGCGCGCCGCGCAAACGCTTCAAAATACCAAATTGAATTTCGTGTGGATTTAGCGCCACTAAGCGGTTAAATCCTTCAGCAAAACTGTCTACTGTTTCTCCGGGTAATCCCGCGATTAAATCAACATGCAAGTGCGCACCGGAATGTTCACCCAGCCAAATAATATTTTCTTTAGCTAATTCATTTTTCTGCTTGCGGGAAATGCGCTGTTGCACATCAAGGTTAAAGGTTTGAATGCCAATTTCGAATTGTAGCGTGCCTTCTGGAAAGCGCACGATGGCTTCTTTCAGTTTTTCCGGCAAATGATCAGGAATTAATTCAAAGTGCGCGAACGGCATATCATCAGGATTTTCTGCAATTTTATCCAGAAAGAAATCCATTATTTTCAGCGAAGTTTCTACTTTCAAGTTAAAGGTGCGGTCAACAAACTTAAATTGCCTTGCGCCTTTTTGCCAGAGCATTTCCAAATCAGCTAAAAAAGCATCCAAGGGAAATGGCCACGCGGTTTTATCCAATGCCGACAAACAAAATTCGCATTTAAACGGACAACCGCGCGATGCTTCCACATACAAATGCCGCTGCGCTATGTCTTCGTCAGTGTATTCGGCATAGGGCGAGGCTAAATCCGGCAGTTTGGCTTGGATGCCAGGAATGATTTTCGCTTCCGGCGCACTATTGGCAAAAATCTCTGCGCAGAGCTGGCCAAAGCTAATATCGCCCCAGCCGGTAATGGTGTAATCGGCAACGGCGCAGATTTGCTGCTCGCCACTTTCATAGCTCACTTCTGGGCCGCCAAGCACAATAATGAGATCAGGGCGAATGGCTTTTAACATCAGCACCAGCTTCAGGCTTTCCTCACAGTTCCAAATATATACGCCCAAGCCAAGAATTTTCGGCGCGGCAAGCAAGATGGCTTCGGCAATTTCTTCGGTTTTTTGCCCAATCACAAATTCCTTAATTGCCGAGCGCGCATGCAACGCGCCTAAATTGGCGCGCAAGCAACGCAAACCCAGCGAAGCATGGCTGTAGCGGGCATTTAGGGTAGAAAGCAAGATGTCTGACATGCGCGTATTATCGCCTAGTTCGGCGCATTTAACCAAACTCGTCTGAATAGCAGCCTATGCCCAATGCCTTGATAGCTGGCTATGTGGAAGCGCTGCACGTACAATGGCAGGTCGAAAAATCGTGAATTCCCTATGCCTTTGCTCAGTCTTAACCAAGTCGATTTCAGTGTTGGCGGCCCATTATTGCTGCAACGTGTGCAGCTTAGCCTGGATGCGGGCGAACGCATTGCCTTGATTGGCCGTAATGGCGCCGGAAAATCGACCTTGCTGCGTTTAATTGAAGGCGAGCTACAGCCCGATGATGGCCAGATCATTCGTCAAGAAGGGCTGCGTATTGCGCGCCTTGAGCAAGAAGTGCCGAACGATCTACACGGCACACTATTCGATGTGGTGGCAACGGGGCTTGGAACATTGGGCGAAGATTTGGCTTTGTATCATCATTTAAGCCATGCCGAAGTGTTTGATGCCAATGCGCTGGCCGATGTGCAAGCGCGCATTGAAGCCAGCGATGGTTGGAATTTAGATCAAAAAGTCATCGAAACCTTAGAACGTATGGCGCTAGATGCCGAGGTGGATTTTGCCAGTCTTTCAGGCGGCATGAAACGCCGGGTCTTGCTGGCGCGTGCTTTAGTGGCGTCACCCGATGTTTTGCTGCTCGACGAACCCACCAATCACCTTGATATTGAAGCCATTGATTGGCTGGAAACCACCTTAAAACAATGGGTGGGGTGCTTGGTATTTATTACCCATGATCGGCGCTTCTTGAAGAATTTGGCCACACGTATTGTGGAAATTGATCGCGGTTCGGTCACTTCATGGCCGGGTGATTGGGAGAATTATCAACGCCGCTTGGCTGAGCGTTTGAACGATGAAACGGTAAACAATGCTCGCTTCGATAAATTTTTAGCACAAGAAGAAATCTGGATTCGGCAGGGCATCAAAGCGCGTCGAACCCGCGATGAAGGCCGTGTGCGCCGCTTGGAAAGCATGCGTCGCGAGCGTTCTGTGCGCCGCGAAAAAGTCGGCAATGTGAATATGCAGGCTGCGCAAGCGGAAAGCTCTGGCAAGCGCGTGCTAGAAGTGAAAAACATCAGTTTTGGTTTCGGCGAAAAAGTCTTGATTAAAGATTTTTCCACGCGTATTCAGCGCGGCGATCGCTTGGCCTTGATTGGCCCGAACGGTAGCGGCAAGTCCACCTTCATCAAATTGCTATTGGGCCAGCTTACTCCGCAATCGGGTGAAGTGGAGCAGGGTACGCGCTTGGAAGTGGCGTATTTTGATCAATACCGCAATACCTTGCGTGAAGATTGGAATGCCTTAGACAATGTGTCTGAAGGCCAGGAATTCATCGAAATTAATGGTGGGCGCAAACACGTGCTCGGCTATTTGCAGGATTTCTTGTTTACGCCAGAACGTTCGCGCGCACCGATTACCCGTCTATCGGGCGGTGAGCGTAATCGCTTATTGCTAGCGAAATTATTTGCACAGCCATCCAACTTATTGGTAATGGATGAGCCGACCAATGATCTTGATGTGGAAACTTTGGAGCTGCTTGAAGAATTGCTCGATAACTACCAAGGCACGTTGTTGTTGGTTAGCCATGATCGTGATTTCATCGATGCCGTGGCCACGTCGTGCATGGTGATGGTGGGCGATGGCCTGATAGAAGAATACGTGGGTGGCTACAGCGACTACCAACGCCAGAAACGGCCAACTGCGCTAAAAACTGTGTCAACCGGGCGGAGTATGCCAGTCAATAAATCGGTGCCAGCGCAAAGTGTGGTTGTGCCCGCCAAGAAAAAATTATCGTTCAAAGAACAGCGCGAGCTGGAAGCCTTGCCGCTAAGCATTGAACAATTGGAATCTTTGTTAGCCACGCAAGCCGAGCAAATGCAACACGCTGATTTTTTCTTGCAAAGCCCGGAAAAAATTACGGCACATAATCAAGCGATGGAAAAAGCGCAGGCTGAATTGGATGTGGCGTATGCACGTTGGAGCGTACTTGACGCTTAGCTAAGCATCTCTGCAACAACTTGTACAACACGCATAACAGACTGCTTACGATCAATGCCCTGATATTTTTCTGCAAATGCGCGCGCGTTTTCGTGAAGCATTGAAGGCTTGCATAAAATACTCAGTGCGGCGTGTAGTTCATCGGGTGTTTTTTCAATACTTGAAATGGCTGTTTTCATTTGGCTTAAGCGCTGTCCCATAATCGCTTGCTCTGCCTGTATGGGCAACACGAAGGCAGGCACGCCAGCCAGTAGAACCTCACATGAGGTGCCATGATTGCCGTTATGAATGGCAAAATCGGCGCTTTGGCCAACGGCTGTAATATCCAGTGGCCCGTCAACAAAGCGTAGTGTGTCAGATTGGAATTCGCGTATCTGCTGTGTTGAAATGCCATCTGGATAAATCAAGGTGGCACACTGCCGTTGCTTTAGTTGCATAAGCAATTGTGGCAAAGTTGGGAAAGGCTTCAAGTAAGCGAAGACTTTTGGCCCGCTAGCGGCAGGCCATTGCGGCTCTGCGCCTTGCGAAGCATTTAATAAGCCGATGTATTCAACGGGCTCGCGGTTTGGGTAGTGATCAAATTCC
>JAYTVJ010000098.1:0-18153 GCA_043744535.1 Arenimonas sp. | reverse complement strand
AAACCGGTATTGAGCGATCCTACGAAGAGCAACTGCGAGGCACCATTGGTTATGAGGAAATTGAAACCAATGCACGCGGCCGTTCGTTGGGTGTGATTAAACGGCATATTTCACAGGCCGGCACCGATTTACGCTTAAGCATTGATTTGGAACTGCAAAAAGCCACCATAGCCGCTTTTGAAGATAAAACGGGGTCTGCCGTGGCAGTTGATCCCAACACTGGCGAAGTATTAGCTATGGTTAGCCTGCCATCTTTCGATACTAATTTGTTTATCAATGGCATTTCAACGCTCGATTACCACACACTATCAACAGATCTTTCACAGCCTTTATTTAACCGAAATGTGCGCGGTGGAACACCACCAGGCTCAACCATTAAGCCTTTCGTGGCCTTGGCGGGTTTAGAATCGGGTTTGCGGAAACCCGAAGATACCATTTACTCAAGTGGCGAATTTTTTATTCCCGGACAACGCCGAGGCTACCGCGATGCTCACAAAGGCGGGCATGGCGTGGTGAATTTGTACAGTTCAATTGCTGAATCGGTGAACACGTATTACTACAAACTGGCATTGGATATGGGCATCAATAAGTTCGATGCCTATATGCGACGCTATGGCTTTGGTCAGCCAACCGGCATTGATTTAATCGGCGAAGTATCAGGCATTGTGCCATCGCCAGAATGGAAGCGTAAACGGTTAAAGCAACCGTGGTTCACCGGCGAAACGGTTATTGCGGGCATTGGCCAAGGCTATTGGGTGGTTACCCCTTTGCAGCTGGCGCAAGGCACGGCAAGCTTAGCCAATGGCGGGCGATTAATGCCACTGCGCTTAGTGCAGCAAAAACGGATTGGTTTAAATCAGCCTTGGCAAATGCAGGTAAAGCCTGTTCCCAGATCCATTGGCGCCACCGCGCAGCAATTGCTCGATATTAACCGTGGCATGCAGATGACCATGCATTCGCCGCGCGGCACGGGCTATGCCATCGGCGCGCATGCGCCGTATTTAATAGCCGGCAAAACCGGCACGGTGCAAAAAATCAGCCGCAAAGGCAATATCAGCTTAGACCCTAAAAACCTGCCCTTGAGTTTGCGTCATCAGGCTTTATTTATTGGCTATGCGCCAGCCAATGCGCCAAAAATTGCCGTGGTGGTGGTGGTTGAACATGGCGGCTATGGCGCCAGTTCGGCTGCGCCCATTGCACGCAAAATGCTGGACGCGTATTTGTTAGGCAAGCCTAAGCCAGCGGTAGAGGACTCACCATGATTGCGAATGCGATAGTGCGCACAAATCGGTTGCTCGGGCGTATTTTTTCACGCGTAGATGCCCCTTTGTTGTTGGCTTTAGTGGCTGTTATGGTGGTCAGCTTGTTGGTGCAGTCAAGTGCTGGTGATAACGCCTGGCACGCGGTGATAGCGCAGGGTTCGCGCTTTGTTTTGGGTTTAGTTATTTTGCTGCTATTGGCTAATACCAGCCCCGCGAATTTACGCGCTTGGACACCATGGGTATATGCCTTCACCTTGGCATTGATGCCTTTGGTGTTTATTTTTGGCAGTGGCCGCAGTGCAAATTTATGGCTTAATCTGGGCTTCTTTTATTTGCAGCCTGGCGAATTATTGAAATTAAGCGTACCGATGATGGTGGCCTGGTATTTGAATAAACAAGTACTTCCGCCAAGTTGGAAAACACTGTTTGTTTGCGCGCTCATTGTGGGCGTGCCATTTATATTGATTGCAAAGCAGCCCGATTTTGGCACCGGCGTGCTGGTGGTTGCTTCAGGCGCATTTGCACTATTTTTAGCTGGCTTGCAGTGGCAGCGTATTGCCTTTTTCGTCACGCTCGTTGCAGCAGCAATTCCCATTGGCTATCAGTTTTTGATGCCGTACCAAAAAGATCGCATCAATGTTTTTCTAAGCCCAGAAAGTGCGCCGCAGGGTGCGGGTTGGAATATCATCCAATCCAAAATCGCCATTGGTTCGGGCGGTTTTTGGGGCAAGGGCTGGGGCTTAAGCACACAAGCCAATTTAGATTTTCTGCCAGAGCACACCACCGATTTTGCATTTTCGGTATTCTCTGAAGAATGGGGCTGGATTGGCGTGCTGGTGATATTTGCTATTTATTTATTCATTATTTTACGTTGTATGTGGATGGCCATGAATGCCAAAGACACCTATTCACGGTTGCTGGCGGGCTCGCTTTCATTAACGTTTTTTATTTACATTCTGGTTAACGGCGGTATGGTTGCGGGCTTTTTGCCTGTGGTTGGCGTGCCGATGCCCTTGATTAGCTATGGTGGTACGTCGGCTGTGTCGTTGCTGGCGGGTTTCGGATTAATTATGTCTGCATTTGCGCACCGCAAATATTTAGGCGATTAAATATCGCTATTTTTTACACAAGGATTGCCTGATGATGTTGCCACCTCGCGAGGATTTACATTTTTTACTGTTTGATTGGCTGCACGCCGACACCTTGGCTGAGCAACCGGCTTTCGCCCATTTAGACCGCGAAAGCACAGAAGCCATGCTTGATGCTGCATTGGATTTAGCCGCTGCGGAGTTTTTACCACATGCAGCGAAATCGGATGCCAATCCGCCCACGTTTAACGAGGGTCGGGTAAGCATTATTCCGGAACTGGCGCAGGCCTTGGCAGCCTATCGCGACGCGGGTTTCTTTGGCATGGAAGCACCGTTAGACGAAGCAGGTTTAGGCTTGCCCTATACCGTGGTGGCAACCATCGGTGGAATATTTTCCTGTGCCAATGTGGCAACCAATGGCTATGCGTTTTTAACCCAAGCTGCTGGCAAGCTTATTCGCGAAGTGGGTAGTGAGGAGCAGAAACGTCGCTATCTGCCCGCCATGGTGGAAGGCCGTTGGTTTGGCACCATGTGTTTGTCGGAGCCACAAGCGGGCTCTAGTTTGGCCGATATTAGAACAACAGCAGAGCCCTTGCTGGATGGCCGCTATGCACTACGCGGCAACAAAATGTGGATTAGCAGTGGCGATCACGAGATGGCTGAAAATATTGTGCATTTGGTGCTCGCCAAAATTCCAGGCGGGCCAGCGGGCAGCAAAGGCATTTCCTTGTTTCTTGTGCCGAAACGTCATGTTGATTCTGCTGGATTCGCAGGTGAACGTAATGGCGTTACATTATTAGGCCTTAACCATAAATTAGGCACGCACGGGCAGGTGAATTGCCTGCTTGGCTTTGGTGAGCACGAGCCTTGCATTGGCGAGCTGATTGGCACCGCGCATGACGGTTTACGCGGCATGTTTGTAATGATGAACGAAGCCCGCATTGGGGTTGGCTTGGGAGCCGCGATGGGCGGCTATGCGGGCTACCGCGCGGCATTGGCATACGCCAAAGAACGCCGGCAAGGACGCGCCGTCACCGAGCGCGACCCGAGCACACCTATGTTGCCAATTATTGAGCACGCCGATGTACGCCGCCAATTGTTGCGCGCGAAAAGTTTTGCTGAAGGCAGCTTCGCACTGTGTTTGTATGCAGCACGATTACTGGATGATGCAAAAGCACAGCATGCCAATGCGGCGGAAGCACAGGCCTTGGTTGATTTACTCACCCCCATCGTGAAAGCTTGGCCATCGGATTACGCACTAGAAGCAAACTCCATTGCTATTCAAGTGCATGGCGGCGCCGGCTATACCCGAGATTTTCCGGTTGAACGGCTATGGCGTGAGAACCGCATCAACGCGATTCACGAAGGCACCAATGGTATTCAAGCCATGGATTTGCTGGGCCGTAAGTTGCTCGGCGATGGCGGAAAAGCGTTTGCATTGCTCACCTTGCGCGTTGAAGCCACGCTGACGGCTGCTCGAAGCCATCAAGCGCTTGTGCCGCTGGCCGATTTATTAGCACTACGTTGGGCAAAACTTAATCCAGCCATACAAGCTGCCGGTAATGCCGCGCGTACCGACCTGGATCTTGCGCTTGCCAATGCCTATTTGCTGCTTGATGCGATGGGCCATGCCGTGCTGGCTTGGCTTTGGCTTGACCAAGCGCTGTGTGCGGCCAATCATCTGGCTACGCAAGACATTAGCGCCGCGCGACGCAATTACCTACTGGGCAAGCAAGCGGCTGCGCGCTATTTCATCACCTGGGAGCTCCCCACAAAAGATGCGCTGCTGGAACGCTTTACAGCGCTTGACCCACTGTGCCGCGATCTCGATCCTGCGCAGCTGTGAAGGTGATTGCTTGCGTGAATGACAGCAACATAATCAATGATAAACCATGCACGCGCTAAAAAAATTGTGCTAAGTTTGAACATGAACACCACAAGGGTTTTACCCAATGAATAAATTTTTCCCCGTGCTCACCATCGGTGCACTTTTATTAGCGGGCTGCCAAACATCGCCGGTTAAACCCTTACAAACCACACCTGTTGTTGTTTTGCCTGCACCAACACTGGCGCCAGCCTTGGCCGATGTCGGCGAACCAATGAACGCAGAAGTTGCCGAGGCGCAAGCACGTTTCATTCGAGAAACGGCAGCGAAATATCAAATTTCTGAAGACACAATTCGCGCTGTGTTGGCACAAGCCAAATACCGGCAAAGTACCGTGAATGCTATGTCGCGGCCTGCTGAAGCGACCAAAACGTGGGCGCAATACCGTCCAATTTTTGTCACTGAAACCCGTATTGCCCAAGGCCAGAACTATTTAGCAGACAATCGCGTTTCGGTTGAGCGCATTGCCAGCCAATACGGCGTGCCACCGGAAATTATTTTGGCCATCATGGGCGTTGAAACCGGCTGGGGCCAGAACATGGGCAGCTATAACGTGCTCGATGCGCTGTACACATTGGCCTTTTATTACCCCGTGATTAATGGCAAAGCCAATCCCGCACGCAGTGCTTTTTTCACCGATGAATTAGGCCAGCTGTTTGCCTTATGCAAAGAAGAAGGCTTCGATATTCTGACGGTTAAAGGCAGCTATGCCGGCGCGATGGGCTTAGGGCAATTTATGCCTTCGAGCTATCGTAAATACGCCAAAGATGGCGATGGCGACGGCAAACGGGATTTATTCAATTCAAAACAAGATGCCTTCGCCTCTATTGCCAATTACTTTGTTGGCTTTGGCTGGCAAACCGATAAACCTACCTTTGTGCGTGCATCCAAAACCGCTGAGGCCTTGCCCTTCAAACCAGATAATTGGGAGGCAAATTATTCACTCGGCCAGCTGTCGGAAAAAGGCTATACGCCGAATCAGCCAGTGCCGGCATTGCCTGCCACCTTATTAACGTTGGAAGGTGCGCAAGGCACTGAGCATTGGATTGGCTTTAAGAATTTTTGGGTGATTACTCGCTATAACCGTTCGCCCATGTATGCCATGTCGGTATTCCAGCTCTCGCAGGAAATTGCGCAAAAGCCTTATAACATTCAGCCTGCACCTATTTCACCATGAGTAGTAATCGGTTTGTTTTTGTATTGATCATAGCGCTTAGTGCTTGCTCTAGCGCGCCGATTAAACAAGCTAATCGAACCAATCAAACCACGCATTCAAAAACGGAATACACCGCGATAAATCCTCGACAAGACACCGATGAAATTGTTGAAACCGAATATACCACACAAGCTGAAAACAATAATGCCCAGGTCTGTCGGCAAACCATGCAGCACGATGAGCGCAACTACACGGCTGGTGGCTTATACGCGCCGGGCATTTCAGATGCTTCACCACTCGGCGATTTAGAAATTAGTCAATTACAAGAACCGACACCTAGAAATGAGCCAAAATCTAGATATGGCAATAGGTCGCCGTATAGTGTGTTGGGCAAAAAATATTTTGTCATGGATTCGTCAGAAGCGTATAAAGAAAGCGGCGTTGCCTCTTGGTATGGCACAAAATTTCATGGACGTGCCACCTCTAGCCAAGAAATATATGACATGTGTCAATTCAGTGCGGCTCACAAAACCCTGCCGATTCCAAGCTATGCCCGAGTTACGCGGTTAGACACAGGGCAGTCGGTTATTGTCAGAATTAACGACCGTGGCCCGTTTCATGAAGGCCGCATTATTGATCTGAGCTTGGCTGCCGCAACTAAGCTTGGCATCAATAAAGTCGGTACCGCCAAAGTGACTGTTGAGGCAATCAATGTGGCAGATCAGCCGAGTGCCCCGCTTAGGGTGGCTGCAACATCTTTTGCACCGCAGCAAACGCTGTTGGCGCCTGAAATGGTTAATTCCACTCGCAGTACTTTGCAGATTGCTTCTTTTTCAAATAAAGACAATGCGCAGGCACTTTTGGAGCGATTAGAGCAGGCTAATTTTAAGCACGCGTTTATCAAAAAATCACAAGTAAATGATAGTTCGGTGTGGCGAGTGCGAATAGGGCCATTAAACGACTCTGAAATGCGCGAAATAGACAACAAATTAAGCGAAATAGGCCTGAAAGGGCTTCGTGTTAGTGACGAATAAGCTTAAAATAGCCGGGTAGTAATCCCACTTTTGGAGCTCTCATGCAATTCCCCCGTTTTTTAGTAGCAAGTGCTGCGGTTTGTGCTGTTGCCGTTGCGTTTGCGCAATCCACGCCAGTGCCGAATGCCGCGCCTAGCGCATCGCCAACGGTGCAAATACCCGCAGCGCCAGCGCCGGTTGGCGCCGCCTCTTGGTTAGTCATGGATTTTGGCAACGGACAGATTCTTTCCAGCCAGAACCCCGATGTTCGCATTGAACCTGCCAGCATCACCAAAGTGATGACGTCTTATGTGGTGGCGGCGGAAATGAAAGCCGGCAAAATTAAGGCCACTGATCAGGTGATGATTAGTGAAAATGCTTGGCGAGGCGGCGGTGGCGGCACCGATGGTTCAACCAGTTTCCTGCCATTGAACAGCACAGTAAGCCTTGCTGATTTGGAACAAGGTATGGTGATTCAGTCTGGCAATGATGCCGCGATTGCTTTAGCCGAACACGTGGCAGGCTCCGAGCAGGCGTTTGTTGAGTTGATGAATAGCTATGCCAAGAAAATTGGCATGAACAACAGCCATTTCGCTAATCCGCACGGTTTATCCGATCCTAACCATTATTCAACTGCCCGTGATTTGGCGCTGATGGGACGCGCTATGATTCGCGATTTCCCTGAAGCGTATGCCTACAACAAAATCAAAGAATATACCGTTAACGGCATTCGTCAGCACAATCGCAATGGCTTGTTGTGGAAAGATGCGTCGGTGGATGGCATTAAAACCGGGCATACTTCGGCGGCGGGATTCTGTTTGTTGGCTTCGGCTAAGCGTGGTGAACAACGCTTGATTTCAGTTGTGCTTGGCATCAAAACCGACTCGCAGAAAGAAGGTTTCCGCTTGCGCGAAGACGGCAACTTAGCGCTGTTGAATTGGGGCTTCCGCTTCTATGAAACCCGCACACTGTACACACCAGATAAAACCATCACTAGCCCGCGCGTTTGGAAAGGCAAAGAAGACGCCGTGGCACTTGGCGTTGCAACGCCGTTTAACGTTAGTGTTCCGCGCGGTAAATTCGAAGCCTTGAAAGCCAATATTGACACACCAAAATATATCATTGCACCATTGGCCGTTGGTCAGAAAGTCGGTACCTTGCGCATTAGTTTAGACGGCAAAGTGATTGCTGAAGCACCTTTAGTTGCAAAAATCGCCGTTGCCGAAGCGGGCTTCTTTGGCCGCTTGTGGGATGGCTTCTGGATGTGGTGGGATAAGCTGTAAGCCAACACAAATTGTTGAACTTGTAGGGGCGGACCAATGTGTCCGCCCTTATTTTTTGCACACGACAATCGTTTGTGTAGCGGCACGTTGCACGTGCCCTAGTTAGCCGTATTTCTATTTCGAACGGGCACGTGCAACGTGCCCCTACTACGTTTTACAAATGTTGTGGCGTAGGGGCGGGTCCCAGACCCGCCCAATGATGTGCCTGATTATAATTGAACGCGTTCGGAAATCGACGCAAGTAAAAATGGGCGCGTTTGGAACGCGCCCCTACACGAACTATCGCCCACAAAAAAGCCGGCTTTCGCCGGCTTTTTATTTGCACGCTTACAGATATTATTTCTCAATCGTCAAACCGCGGCGTTCCAGCAGTGGTGTGATGTCTGGGTCTTGTTCAGAGAAATCGCGGAACAGTTGCAGTGCATCTTTGCTGCCGCCCTGCGAGAGCAAGGTGCTGCGGAAGCGATCGCCGTTTTCACGGGTCAAGCCGCCGTGGTTTTTGATCCATTGCACGGTATCAGCATCCAATATTTCCGACCAAATATAGGCATAGTAACCGGCTGCATAGCCGCCCATAATGTGGCCGAAATAGGTGGTGCGATAGCGCGGTGGAACAGCGGCATAATCCAAGCCAACATCTTTTAAGGCTTTGGCTTCATACGCGAGAACACCGTCTGCGTTGGGTAATTTATCGGCTGATACTTGGTGCCATTTTTGGTCTAGCATGGCGGCGCCAAGATAGGATGTGGTGGTGAAGCCTTGGTTGAACTTCGACGCGGATAAAACTTTATCGAGCAGTTCTTTCGGCATCGGTTCGCCGGTTTTCCAATGCTTGGCATAATTAGCCAAAATTTCTGGCCAATCCGACCACATTTCATTAACCTGCGATGGGAATTCAACGAAGTCGCGCGGTACGTTGGTGCCGCTGAAATACGGGTATTTCACATTCGAGAACATGCCGTGCAACACATGGCCGAATTCATGGAAGGCGGTGTTGGCATCGTCCCAAGTCATCAAGGCAGGGTTGCCCGCGCTTGGTTTAGTTACGTTCAAGTGCAAGGCAACCACTGGCTTGGTGCCCATCAACGCGGACTGATCAACGTATGAACTCATCCACGCACCGCCGCGCTTAGAAGAGCGTGCATACGGATCAACAATCACGAATGCCAACTGCGAACCGTCTTCGTTGAACACTTCATAGACTTGCACATCTTCTTGATACACCGGCAAATCGGTGCGACGTTTGAAGCTAAGGCCATACAGTCGGTTAGCAGCAAAGAACACGCCGTTTTGCAGCACGTTGTTCATTTCAAGATACGGTTTCAACTGCGTTTCGTCGTAGTTGTATTGCGCCTTGCGGACTTTGTCGGTGTAGTACGCCCAATCCCACGGCTCAAGTGCAAAGCTCTTTTGGCCTTTGGCTTTTTGCTCGCTATCAATCATCGCTTGCAGCACGGCGCCTTCTTTGCGGGCATTGGCCACCGCTGGCGGTGCCAATTGCTCCAGCATTTTATTCACAGCTTCCGGGTTCTTGGCGGTTTCTTCCGCTAAACCGAATGCCGCATAGCTTGGGTAGCCCATGATGGCGGCGCGTTCAGCGCGCAGTTTAGTCACTTTTGAAACTACCGCACGGTTGTCCCACTGGTTACCACGGCTACCGCGTGCAATCGAGGCTTTATGGATGCGTTCACGCAAGGCGCGGTTGTCGAGTTGCGGCAACAGCGGCTGAATGGTGGTGTTCAGCAGCGCAATACGGTATTTGCCAGGCTGGCCTTTGGCTTTCGCGGATTCTGCTAAGCCTGCAATTTGTTCATCGGATAAACCCGCCAATTCAGCGCGATCGGTAACGAACACCGCGGAGTCGTTCACTTCATCTTGCACGTTTTGATTGAATTGTGTGGTGAGTGTCGCCATTTCGCTATTGATGGCTTTAACGCGCGTTTTTTGTGCGTCATTTAAGTTTGCACCGGAGCGCACGAAGTCAACGTAATAACGTTCAACCAAACGCACGCCTTGCGCATCTAAGCCAAGCGTTTCGCGTTTGTTGTATAAGTTTTTAATGCGCTCAAACAGTTTGGCATTCAAATACACGCGGTCATTATGCGCGGCAAATTTCGGTGAATAATCAGCGTCTAGTTGGTCTAAGGTGTCATTGGTGTTGGCACCGGTTAAATTGCCAAACACAACGGCAGCACGGCGCAACAGCTGACCCGATTTTTCTAAGGCAATAATGGTGTTGTCAAAGCTTGGCGCAGCCGTGTTGTTAGCAATGGCATCAATTTCTTTGATGTTATCGGCCATGCCGCGATCAAAGGCGGGGGCGAAATCGCTGTCTTTGATTTTGTCGAATTGCGGGTATTGCAACGCCAGCGGACTTGGTTGAAAAAATGGATTCATGGTTTGCATGGATTCCTTGGTGGCAGCTTGCAAAGGTTGTGTAGCCATACCCATGCTGGCAGTTGCAAGCGCAAGGGCAATGGAAAGGGTGATTGGGTTTTTAAGCATGATGAAACACCTCAAGTGAATGAACCCATCAAGTTTAAGCGAATTTTGGCCAAGGAGATGTGCCAAAAGGCATACATTTATGAACAAATGCCGTTTTTCGTGCTGTGCCGCGTCGCGTTGCGTAAAACTTTACGCCGGGTGCTTGGGTTTTCAGCGTTTAGCCCCGATAATATCTACATGAGTACTGAAACTGAAAATCCCCAAGGCTTTGTGTTTCCTGGCGTGTTTGAAATAACCGCGATGGGCTCGGCCAGCGCTAATTTGCAAACCGCCATTCCACATGAGCTTGAGCAAGCTGGTTTAACGGTTTTGCATGAAACCGTCACCTCGCGCGCCTCCAGCGCCGGGCGTTTTGTGTCGGTATCCTTGAGCTTCAAAGCCAATTCACGCGCCGATTACGAAACCGCGCACAACGCCCTGCGTGCACACCCTGAAATCAAGTGGACGCTGTAAGCCCTCCGCTAACCATCCGTCAGCTCGGTCGGCAGGCGTATCAGCCGGTTTGGGATGCCATGGAGCGCTATACCAATACACGCGGCGATGACGGCGCTGATGAGCTCTGGCTGGTTGAGCATGATCCGGTGTATACGCTTGGCCAAGCCGGTAAGCCCGAGCATGTGCTGATGGCTGGCGACATTCCGGTGATTCGCTGCAATCGCGGCGGGCAGGTCACGTATCATGGCCCAGGGCAAATCGTGGCATATCCGTTAATTAATATTCGCCGTCTTGGCATCGGTGTGCGCGAGCTGGTTTGCCGCATAGAGCAAGCCATCATCGACACCTGCGCGCACTGGAATATTTTGGCACAGCGCCGTGAAGGTGCGCCCGGTGTGTACGTTGGCAATGCCAAAATAGCGGCCTTGGGTTTGCGTGTTCGGCATGGCTGCAGTTTTCATGGTTTGGCGTTTAATATCAATATGGATTTAGCACCGTTTTATGGCATTAATCCGTGTGGTTATAGCGGTTTGCAAGTCACCCAAATGCTAGAATTAACCGATATCGCCAGCATGGCTGCTGTAACAGACGTATTGGTTAAACAACTTTCTCGGCAATTAGGTTTACAGCCTATTTGGCTGGCCCAATTGCCCTCCGCTTTACAGTGCAACACAGATATGGTGAATGCTTAATGTCCAACAATAAAATCATTGCCGCGCAAACCATCAGCAGCCTAGAAACGGGCGTTAAGCAGATGGGTGAAAGTAAAATTGCGCGTAGTCCGGTCACCTTTGCTGAAGCGCCGCTGCTGCGTAAGCCAAGCTGGATTCGGGTGCGCATTCCAGCCGGCAATGCGGTGGCGAAACTAAAAGCGCAGTTGCGCGAGAATCGCTTAGTCACGGTTTGCGAAGAAGCGTCTTGCCCGAATATCCATGAATGCTTCAGCCACGGCACTGCCACCTTCATGATTCTGGGCGAAGTGTGCACTAGGCGTTGCAGTTTTTGCGATGTGGCGCACGGCCGCCCGAAACCGCCGGATATGGATGAGCCGTTAAATTTGGCCAAAACTATTGCCGATATGAAGCTGCGTTATGTGGTGGTTACCTCGGTGGACCGCGACGACTTGCGTGATGGTGGCGCCGAGCATTTTACTCGCTGCATAAGCGAAATCCGCGCACTTAGCCCGAACATCAAGATTGAGATATTAACCCCCGATTTCCGCGGCAAAGGCCGCATGGAACGCGCGCTTGAATTGCTTAACCAAGCGCCGCCGGATGTGTTCAACCATAATCTGGAAACCGTGCCGCATCTGTACCCAAACGTACGCCCTGGCGCCGATTACCAGTGGTCGTTGAAGCTCTTGAAAGAATTCAAAGCCGCCAATCCAAACGTGCCCACCAAATCCGGCATTATGCTTGGCCTTGGCGAAACCATGGCTGAGGTGCAACAAACTTTGCAAGATTTACGCGACCATGACGTGGATATGATTACAGTGGGTCAATACCTGCAACCCACGCCGCATCATCACCCGGTGATGCGTTATTGGACACCGGAAGAATTCGCGGAAATTGAAGATTTCGGGAACCAATTGGGCTTTACCCATGTCGCATCAGGACCGATGGTGCGTTCCAGCTACCATGCTGATCGGATGGCGATTGATGCGGGTTTTGTTGAGGCCTAACAACACCAATGGCCTATGGCGCAACGGTTGCAGGCACTTAATAATGGTTGTAATGGAAAAATTTACTTGAGGTGGTTTATGAAAAAACGCTACGTTTTAGCACTTACAGCTGCATTGCCATTAGCCATTGCGCTGGCCGCAACGCAAAATAAGCCCAGCACGCCCGTATCGGCATTGGTGCCCACCGAATCACAAGCAATTGCCAGCAACTTGATGTATCTGCATTTGTCGGGCAGTAATTTCGCGTATCGGCCATTGCCACTCGATGATGCGTTGTCGGCTCAGATTTACCACAATTATTTAAAATCGCTGGACGAAAACAAAATATTCTTTCTGGCCAGCGATATTGAAAAAATTAAGTATTACGAAACGCATTTCGATGATGCGATTAAAGACAAAGACCTTAATCCGGCCTTTGATATTTTCAAAACCTATATAAACCGCGTGGATAATCGCATTGCGTTTGCGCGTTCGTTGCTTAAACAAGAATTCGATTTCACAGTCAAAGAAAGCTATCAATACGATCGTAAAGATGCGGCCTGGGCAAGCTCCGAAAAACAGTTGGATGAAATATGGCGGCAATCGGTGAAGAACGATGTGCTGCGTTTGAAGTTGGCTGGGCGGCCAATGGAAGAAATTCGCAAAACGCTCGATAAACGCTACAGCAATCTGTCGGAACGCATCCATCAATTAAGCGCTGACGATGTATTGGAAAATTTCATGAATGCCTATGGCAATGCGATTGATCCACATACCGCCTACTTCAGCCCGCGCAGTGCCGATAATTTCAGCATGAGCATGAAGCTGTCTTTGGAAGGCGTGGGTGCAGTGCTGCAGGAGCAAGATGATTTTGTGGTATTTCGTACCATTATGCCGGGCAGCCCGGCCGAAAAATCCGGCCAAATCAAAACTGGCGATCGCGTGTTAGCGGTTGGCCAAGGCGAGAACGGCCCTATGGTGGATGTCGTCGATTGGGGCATTAACGATGTGGTCGCCAAAATTCGCGGTCCGAAAGGCTCAGTGGTGCGTTTGGATATTCAATCTGGCGCTGAAGGCGCTGATGGTTCACATAAAATTGTTAAAATTATCCGCGATAAAATTAAACTGGAAGACCAAGCCGCCAGTAAAAAAATTATCAACAGTGGCAATAAGCGTATTGGCGTGATTGAGCTGCAAGCTTTTTATCTTGATTTTGAAGCCGCACGCCGTGGCGACCCGAATGCCCGTTCGGCCACCGCCGATGTGCGTAAATTATTGCTTGAGCTGAAGCAGGAAAACGTCGATGGCGTGGTGGTTGATTTGCGAAGCAATGGCGGCGGCTCGTTGCCAGAAGCGATTGAACTAACCGGCTTATTTATTAAGCAAGGGCCAGTGTTGCAAGTGCGCGACAGCAGTGGTGCTACCGAGCATTTAGACGATACCAATGAAGACGTGGCATGGAGTGGCCCATTGGCTGTGTTGGTCAATCGCTCATCAGCATCGGCATCTGAAATATTTGCCGCAGCGATTCAAGATTATGGCCGCGGCCTGATTATTGGCGAACCCACTTTTGGCAAAGGCACGGTTCAAACCGTGGTCGATTTCAACCGCTATCCGCGCGCTAAAGACATGCAACTGGGCGAGCTGCACATGACCACTGCGCAGTTCTTCCGCATCAACGGCGGCACCACCCAAAACGCGGCGGTTACGCCCGATGTGTTGTTCCCGGTATCGGTGGATGCCAATGAGTACGGTGAAAGCACTTACGAAAACGCCTTGCCTTACACCGAAATTGCGCCAGCGGCGTATCAAAAATTAGGCAGCTTTAAATCCATCAATCCGCAGTTGGATAGCCTGCATAAAACACGCATCAGCCAAGACAAGGAATTCTCCTGGTGGATGCAGGATGTGGCGTATTTCAAAACCGAGCGCGACAAGAAAAGCATTTCCTTGAACGAACAAGAACGCATCGCCGAACGCAATAGTTTGAAAGCACAGCGCGAAGCGCGTGAAAAAGAACGTAAGGCCTTGGGCTTGGCTAGCTTAGGCGAAGACGATAACGACGATGGCTTGCAAGCCGGTGAACGTAAGATTGTTGATCAAGTAGCCGAAGAGAAAAAAGCCAAAGAACGGCCAGATCCATTGCTGAAAGAATCGGCGCAGATTTTATCGGATGCCATTGTGTTGCTCGAGGGCAATAAGCCATTGCTCACGCAAGTGTTTCCAAGCGCAAATTCGGCAGAGGTATGGACGCAGTAAAGCAAGATTCGGATAACGCACTGCGCTAGCTTCTTGTATGCTTTAGCCATGACACAACATTCTACTGATGCAAAATTATTAAAAGCACGTGAACTACTAAGTTCGCGTGCTTTTTCTTTATCAGAATTAGCCGCTGAAACGGGGCTTAGCCCCAGCTATTTGCAACGGCAATTCAAGAAAGCATTTGGCTTAAGCCCGGCAGGGTTTGCGGCGCAACAAAAACTCAGCGCGCTGAAAAAAAATCTTCGTAGTGCCGAAGACGTCACCCAAGCGTGGGTGGATAGCGGCTTTGGCTCTTGTTCGCGGGTGTATGAGCATGGCGCCGCCAAATTGGGCATGTTGCCTTTGGCCTATAAAAAAGGCGGGCAGGGCCTGCTTATTCATTGGACACACTGCGATACAGCGCTTGGTTTAGCCTTAGTGGCTGCAACCGAACGCGGTGTGTGTGCGGTGATCTTGGGCAGCAGCAAAGACTTGATGCTTGCCGAGCTGCACAGCGAGTTTCCAAAGGCGCAGCTTAATTATGTGCCAGACGAACACGATTTTATTCGTGACAAAGTGCATGCAGTAGCCAAGAGCTTGCATGGCAAAGCATCACATGTTGCGGTTGAATTGCTTGGCACCGCATTTCAGCAGAAAGTGTGGCAGGCGCTAATGAAAATACCGGCTGGGCAAACACACAGCTATGCCGAGCTGGCTGAACAACTGGCGATGCCGAAAGCCGCGCGAGCGGTGGCGCGCGCCTGCGCCAGCAATAAAGTAGCGGTGTTGGTGCCTTGCCATCGCATTATTCGCGGCGATGGTTCGTTGGGTGGCTACCGTTGGGGTTTGCCACTTAAGGAAAAAATCCTGCAGCAAGAGCGTGCGCGGCAAGCGTAATAGGCATTGTTATGTTAGATAAGTGCTTGTAGATAATTGATTGATAAACCGTAGGCTGGGTTAAGCGCAGCGAAACCCAGCTTTAATCCACACGTTTTTTTAATGCACGTCGTTCGCGAAATGCTTGGCGTTGTTCGGGTGTCATATTCTGAAAACGCTGGCGAAATTTTTGCCGCTGTTCGGGGCTGAGTTTCCGGTAATGTTGGAACGCTTGTTTCATCTGTTGGCGCTGTTCGGGTGGCATTTCGCGAAATTGTTTTTGTCGCTCCTGCAGGCGTTGGCGTTTTTCCGGCGGCAAAGACTGCCAGCGCGCACGATTGGCTTTAATCCGCGCCTGTTGTTCGGGGCTCATTTGCGCCCAACGCTGGGCATTTGCACGCAGGCGTGTTTGCCGTTCGGCGGGCAGGCTCTGCCATTGCGATTTCATTGGCGCGAGTTGCTGCTGTTCAATGGGGTTCAAGCTGTTCCACTCAACAGGCTTGGGCTCGGTGTTAGCGGCGTGTGCCAACTGCATGCTGCTGCTAAAAAGTAGCAAGCTAAATGTGATATTACGCATTGGTAACTCCTTGTGTGTCTTGTTCGGAAAGCCATTGGTAAAACTCGCCGTCTTCGTAAAGCTCCAAATTTTCCAGCAAATCTGCATCAACAATCGGATTAACGGCAACAGGTTTAATTGTGGAAGTGGCAGTCATTGCTGTAGGCTTTACAGCAACAGTGGCCACGGGTTTTGCTGAAGCTTTGCTGGGCGAATTATTGACTGCCACCGTTTCCGGTTTTGCAGGATGCGCCGGCACAGATTTTTTGCTTGGCAGGTTAATCGCAAGAACCGCAATCAATGTTGCACTTAGCGCAAATTTAAGCCATGGCAATGCACGCCAAGGGCTTGAAGATTTTTGCATAGCGCGCGCGCGGGCTTTTTGCAACGCAAATCGGCTGTCTTGGTCTAATGGCTGGCTGTCCAGAATATGGTTAATGTCAGCAATAAGACGCGCATCTTGGGATTGATTCATGGCCATTCCTCGGTGAGTGCAGTTTTTAAGGCGCTTAATGCGCGGAATAAATGGGTTTTAACACTGCCTTCGGAGCAGCGCATAGCCTGCGCGGTTTGTTTCACATCCAAGCCTTCCCAATGCCTAAGCAAATACGCTTGCTGCTGACGATGCGGAAGATTCTGCAAAGCGCTTTGCAAGCGTTGCATCGCACGCGATTGCTGCAGTTGGTCGGCTTGCGTTACTTGCTGCGTATCGGCAATTTCGGCATGCGTTGGATGTTCATCGTTTTCTTCGCGCCACGGTAGCATTAATTTTGCCCAGCGTTTTTTGCGATGCGTATCGGTAATTCTGTTTTGCACAATACGGTAAAAAAGCGGTGCCCACTCCTGCTCTTCGCGGGCACCATAACGTTGCACCAGTTGCAGCATAGCGTCTTGCACAATATCTAGCGCATCATCGCGGTTATGCACAGCAAACAACGCCATGCGATACGCGCGCTGCTCTACCGATGCCAGAAATTTCGCCATCTGCTGATCGCTCATGCCTTACATCGCCGCGTTACTATGCCAATGTCCATTTTAGCTTAGCGCGCACGGCCAATGTGCTGGCTGCGCCGGTCTAAACGGCGGTTAATACGGTCGCCTTTCAAATCCAATTGGCGCTCAATACGATTGCCTTTTAAGTCTAAATGCCTGGCCAAGCGGGTGTTGCCATGTGCCGCTGCCTTGGTGGATTTGCGATCTAAGCGCTGGTTAATGCGCTCGCCTTTATGGTCGAGGTGGCGATCGATACGATTGCCTTTTCTATCAAGGTGCTGTGCGTAGTTGGCCTGCGCGTGCGCGCCAAATGCCAATGTGCTCAGCAACATACTTACCATCACAATCTGTTTCAACATAAGGTTCTCCTCATCTTGGGGTGAAGACGCAAATCGTGCGTCTATGAATAACAACGCGGCGTACTTCAATAGGTTGACAAGCGGCTTGAAAAAAATTAAAAACAGCGCTTGCGCTTAGACAAGATTGTGTTTGGACACGTACAGATGCAGTTCTTTGCAAGGCATGGGTTTGGCATAGTAAAAGCCTTGGGCGTAGTCGCAGTCCAGCGCGCTTAAGCGCTCGTGCTGTAGCGGGGTTTCAACGCCTTCAGCGATAACACGCATATCTAGGCTATGTGCCATACGAATGATGGCATGGCAGATTGGGTTTTCATCCGATTCTAATGTTTGCAGAAAACGTCGGTCGATTTTTACAAAATCCAGTGGCAGGGTATGCAAGCGTGAAAGCGATGAGTAGCCGGTGCCGAAGTCGTCGATTAAAAATGTGACACCCAGCTTGCGAATGGCTTGTATCGAATCGATTAGCGTGTTTTCACGGGTGGCGAGTGCGGTTTCGGTAATTTCCAGCATTAAGGCATCTTCCGGCAAGGCGTAGGTTTTTAATGCCTCGGCTATAAATGCACTAATGCTTGGCTCCATTAAGGTGGTGGCGGAAATATTGACGCTCATTCGCAACTGTGGCTGCAGTAATTGCAGTTCGGCATATAACGCACAGGCTCTGCGTATAACCGATTGATCAAATTTTACGATGCGTTTGGATTCCTCGGCAATGCCAATAAAGACATCGGGGTAGATTTCGCCCATGTCAGGATGAAACCAGCGTGACAATATTTCTACCGCATACAGTTTGCCATCATGTTGGTTCAGCACCGGCTGTAGCCAGATTTCGGAGGACTCCTGG
>JAYTVJ010000097.1:0-18302 GCA_043744535.1 Arenimonas sp. | reverse complement strand
GGGGTATCTTTGACTTCGACAGCAAAGTTGAACGCTTAGAAGAAGTCAATCGCGAGCTAGAAAGCGCAGAAATCTGGAATGTACCTGAAAAAGCCTTAGCGCTGGGCAAAGAACGCGCCAGTTTAGATAAAAATGTGTCCGATATCCGCGACACCTTGCGTGGTTTGGATGAAGCTTTAGAATATCTCGAGCTTGCAGAAATGGAAGACGATCAGCACATGGTGAATTCCATCACCGCTGATGTGCAAATTATTGCGGCGCGGGTTGATAAACTCGAATTCCGCCGGATGTTTTCCGGTGAATTAGACCACGCCAACTGTTTTGTCGATATCCAATCGGGTGCTGGTGGCACCGAAGCACAAGACTGGGCCGAAATTTGCTTGCGCATGTATTTGCGTTTTTGCGAATCACGCGGCTGGCAAGCCGAACTGATGGAAGCTTCAGCAGGCGATGTGGCCGGCATTAAAAGCGCCACCTTCCGTGTGGAAGGCGAATACGCGTATGGTTGGCTTAAAACGGAAATTGGCGTGCATCGTTTGGTACGCAAATCGCCCTTCGATTCCGATAATCGTCGGCATACGTCATTTTGCTCGGTGTTTGTTAGCCCAGAAGTGGACGACAACATTGAAATCGACATTAATCCGGCCGATTTACGCACCGATGTGTATCGCTCATCCGGCGCAGGCGGCCAGCACGTTAATAAAACCGAATCGGCGGTGCGTATTACGCATATTCCCACCAATACCGTGGTGGCTTGCCAAACGGGCCGCAGCCAGCACCAAAACCGCGACACAGCGATGAAAATGCTGAAAGCCAAATTGTATGAACTGGAAGTGCTAAAACGCAATTCCGAGAAAGATGCGCTGGAAGCTACCAAGTCTGATATTGGTTGGGGCAGCCAGATTCGTAGCTATGTGCTCGATCAAAGCCGCATTAAAGACTTACGCACCGGTGTGGAACGCACCGATACGCAAAAAGTGCTGGATGGCGATCTTGATGTGTTCGTGGAAGCAAGCCTGAAAGCCGGTTTATCGGCTGGCGCTGGCCGTACTAATTAACCTAAAGAAAGATTATGACAGAGCAAACCGAAAACCCGCCGATTGATGAAAACCAACTGATTGCCGAGCGCCGCAGCAAACTCAACGCACTGCGCGAGCAAGGCATTGCTTACCCCAATGATTTTAAGCGCGCTGAATACGCGCAAGATCTGCAAGAGGCCTATGCCGACAGAGAGCAATGGAGCACAGAAGCCTTACAAGGCTTAGAAAAAACCGTGCAAATGGCGGGCCGCTTAATGGCGAAGCGGGTGATGGGCAAAGCCAGTTTCGCGCAATTGCAAGATATGAGTGGCCGAATTCAATTGTATTTAGCCGGCTCTGAGCTGGGCGAATCTTACGAAGCATTCAAGCATTGGGATGTAGGCGATATTATTGGCGTAACCGGCACCTTAACACGCACCAAAACCGGCGAGTTATCGGTCAAGGGAAAATCCATTCGGCTATTAACCAAATCCCTGCGGCCGCTGCCCGACAAATGGCACGGTCTGTCCAATGTTGAACAGCGTTATCGCCAGCGTTATGTTGATTTGATTGTTACGCCAGAAGCGCGCGAGGTGTTCATCAAACGTTCGCAAGTTATTTCCGCTATTCGCAATTGGCTTGATGGACAACGTTTCTTAGAAGTAGAAACACCGATGATGCATTACATCCCTGGCGGCGCAACGGCTAAGCCATTTATGACCCATCACAATGCTTTGGATTTGGATTTATATTTGCGCGTGGCACCCGAATTGTATTTGAAGCGCTTAACGGTGGGCGGCTTAGAGCGCATTTATGAAATCAACCGAAACTTCCGCAATGAAGGCGTTTCAACGCGGCACAATCCCGAATTTACCATGCTTGAGTTGTATGAAGCTTACGCCACCTACAACGAAATTATGGACCTAACCGAAGGCATGATTCGCGCCGCGGCTGATAAAGTATTGCCAAGCAGGCAAGCACAATGGGATGGCCAAGAAATTGATTTAGCCAAGCCGTTTAAACGCTGGAGCATGACCGACGCTGTGCTGGAACACAATCCACAGATTAAAGCTGAAGACCTGCGTGATGTAGTAATCATGCGTAAACACTGCGAAGTACTGGGCATCCGATTCAAGCCCTCATACGGCTGGGGCAAATTGCTATTGGAAGTATTCGAAAAAACCGTTGAGCACACACTCATCCAACCCACATTTATTACCCAACATCCTACCGAAATTAGCCCATTGGCGCGCGCCAACGATTTAGATGCGGGCTTAACTGATCGTTTTGAATTGTTTATTGGCGGCAAGGAAATTGCCAATGGTTTTTCTGAGTTAAACGATTCCGAAGACCAAGCGGCGCGCTTCGCTGAGCAAGTTAACCAGAAAGATGGTGGCGATGACGAAGCCATGCATTTCGATGCTGACTATATCCGCGCATTAGAAGTTGGCCTGCCGCCCACTGGCGGCTTGGGCGTGGGGATTGATCGCTTAGTGATGATGCTGACTAACTCAAGCTCTATCCGCGACGTGTTGCTGTTCCCGTATATGCGCCCGGTGAATGATTGACTGAAAGAAAAGGGCGCTAAGCGCCCTTTTTATTTAGTCCACCTTCGCCGAATCTCGCAATTCACGGCGCAGGATTTTGCCGACATTGGTCTTTGGCAATTCGGTGCGGAATTCAATGATGCGTGGTTGTTTGTAGCCAGTCAGGTTTTCGCGGCAGTGCGCTTTAATGTCTTCAGCTGTTAGGTTCGGGTCTTTCTTCACGACCACCAGCTTCACTGCTTCGCCGCATTTTTCATCGGGTACACCAACCGCCGCAACTTCCAAAACGCCGGGCATAGCCGATACAACATCTTCAATTTCATTCGGAAATACATTGAAGCCAGACACCAAAATCATGTCTTTTTTGCGGTCAACAATATAGAAAAAGCCTTTATCATCCATTTTTGCAATGTCGCCAGTGTGCAGCCAACCATCCGCATCAATCACATTAGCGGTTTCATCCGGACGTTGCCAATAGCCGACCATCACTTGCGGGCCTTTTACACACAATTCGCCCGTGTTTTCGCCGCTAACCATATTGCCATCATCATCTTTCAAGCAGCACACGGTAGAAGAAATCGGCAAGCCAATCGCGCCATTGAAATCGTGCAGATCCATGGGATTCATGCAACATGCTGGCGATGTTTCCGTTAAACCATAGGCTTCAATGAGCGTAACACCGGTTACCTTTTTCCAACGCTCAGCCACGGAACGTTGCACGGCCATACCGCCGCCAAGGGTAAAATTAACCTTAGTAAAGTCCAGTTGATCAAAGCCAGGTGTGTTTAATAGGCCGTTGAATAAGGTGTTCACGCCGGTTATAGCGGTGAAGTTGCTGGATTTAAGTTCTTTTACAAAGGCCGGCATATCGCGCGGATTAGTAATCAAGTAATTCAAGCCGCCATATTTCATAAATACGAGGCAGTTCGCAGTTAATGCAAAGATATGATACAACGGCAATGCAGTGATGATGATTTCTTCACCATGCTTCAAACCATGGCCTAACCATGCGGAACTCTGCATCATATTCGCCACTAAATTGCCGTGGCTGAGCATAGCGCCTTTCGCTACACCGGTTGTGCCGCCTGTATATTGCAGGAAGGCGATGTCTTCATGACGCAAATCAATGGTTGGCAAATCATGCTTACTGCCGAGTGATAAGGCATTTTTAAATGTCACCGAGCCGGGCAGATCAAATGCAGGAATCGCTTGCTTAACATGCCGCAGCATAAAATTAATCAGTAAGCCTTTCGGGCCAAGCATTTCACCAATGGACGTGACGATAACCTGCTTTACTTTGGTTTCTTTGATAATCTCTTGTACCGTACCGGCAAAGTTTTCCATCACCACTAAAACAGTTGCACCGGAATCCACTAACTGATGTTTCAACTCGCGTGTGGTGTATAACGGGTTGGTGTTAACAACCGTTAAACCAGCACGCAGCACACCAAATATGGCAATTGGGTACTGCAGCACATTCGGCATCATCAGGGCTACACGATCGCCTTTTTTTAACTTTAAATCATGGATTAAGTAATTGGCAAATTGGCTGCTCAGCTTATCAATGTCACGGTAGGTTAGTTGTTTGCCGAAATTAGAAAACGCCGGCCGGTCAGCAAAATCCTTAATGGCTTTGTCTAAAACCGATACGATTGACGGATATTCATTAATATCAATTTCATGCGGAGTGCCTGCTAAATAGCTTTTTAGCCAGTGACGATCAATGCTCATAAGGTATCTGTAATGATGAAGGTTATCGTTATTTGAGCATATGCTCTATAAACTGACAAGCGCTTATTTACATTCATAAAAAAAAGCGGCCGAAGCCGCCTTTTTTATATCAAAACACACCAATTAGGCCGCTTTACGACTAGCCAATTGACGCAATACATAATGCAAAATACCACCATGACGGAAGTATTCAACTTCTTTTGGGGTGAGTAATAGCACTTTTGCTTGGAAGTTTTTGGTGCTTCCGTCTGGGCTTGTTGCTTTCACTTCAGCAATCTTGCCGGCGCCATCATGCAGCCCGGTAATATCGAATTGCTCATCGCCTTTCAAGCCATGCAGTGCAGCATTTTCACCGTCCATGAACTGCAACGGCAAAACCCCCATACCCACTAAATTTGAACGATGAATTCGCTCAAAACTTTCAGCAATAACCGCTTTAACACCAAGCAAAGTGGTGCCTTTAGCCGCCCAATCGCGCGACGAACCGGTGCCGTATTCTTTGCCAGCGAATACCACCAACGGCACATTGTCGGCTTTATAGCGCATGGCTGCATCGTAAATGGCCAGTTTGTCGTTCGATGGGTAATGAATGGTGTTGCCGCCTTCTTCGCCGCCAAACATCAGGTTTTTGATGCGGATATTGGCGAATGTGCCACGCACCATCACATCATCGTTGCCACGCCGTGAGCCATAGGAATTGAAATCCACCGGCTTAACGCCGCGGCTTTGCAGGAACTGACCAGCCGGCGAGCTGGCTTTAATATTGCCAGCAGGGGAGATGTGGTCGGTGGTGATTGAATCGCCAAACAAACCTAAAACACGTGCGCCGTGAATGTCGTTAATCGTACCAATCTGCATACTCATATTATCGAAGTAGGGCGGATTCTTGATGTACGTTGAAGCATCGCTCCAAGCGAAAATCTCGCCTTCTGGCGAATCAATTTGGTTCCAGCGCGAATCGCCTTTAAAGACATCGGCATAATTTTTCTTAAACATATCCGGGCCAATTGAGGCCACGATGGTATCGCTGATTTCTTGGTTACTTGGCCAAATATCTTTTAAGAACACATCATTGCCATCGGTATCTTGGCCGAGTGGCTCAGTGCTTAAATCGATGTTCACGGTGCCAGCCAGCGCATACGCCACCACTAATGGCGGTGATGCCAAATAGTTCATTTTTACTTCAGCATGCACGCGGCCTTCGAAGTTGCGGTTGCCCGATAGCACCGATGCAACCGTTAAATCGCCGGCGGCAATGGCTGCACTTACTTCAGGCGGCAATGGCCCCGAATTGCCAATGCAGGTGGTGCAACCATAGCCCACCACGAAAAAGCCCATCGCTTCTAAATCTTTCAGCACATCGGCTTTTTTCAAGTAATCGGTTACCACTAAGGAGCCTGGCCCAAGCGACGTTTTGACCCACGGAGCAGGCTTTAAACCACGCTTAGCCGCATTACGAGCCAATAAGCCAGCACCGAGCATCACGGCAGGGTTAGAGGTGTTGGTGCACGAGGTAATGGCGGCGATGACTACCGCGCCATCGGTTAGCGTGAAATCTTTGCCATTCATTGAGAAAGTGGCGGAAGCCGAGGCAGCGTGACCAATCGCTGTATCGCCACCTTCGTTCTCGAATTTCGCCACGTCGCCATTTTTCGGTTTACGGTTTGCAGTTAAACCACGCAAATTATCGGCAAAATTGGTTTTCATATCGGTTAATAACACCCGATCTTGTGGCCGTTTTGGGCCAGCCAAAGACGGCTTCACGTCCGACATATCCAAGCTCAGTACAGCGCTATACGTGGCTTCAACGTCAGTGCGCCACAAGCCTTGTGCTTTGGCATAGGCCTCAACTAAATCGATCAGGGCTTCATCGCGTCCCGATAAACGCAGATAGTTCAACGACTCATTATCGATCGGGAAAATGCCGCAAGTTGCGCCATATTCCGGTGCCATGTTGGCAATGGTAGCGCGGTCGGCCAGAGGCAAATAGTTCAACCCGTCGCCGAAGAATTCCACAAACTTGCCCACCACACCGTGACTACGCAGCATTTGGGTAACGGTTAAAACTAAATCGGTTGCAGTAGCGCCTTCAGGCAGTTTGCCCGTCAGTTTAAAGCCAACCACTTGCGGAATAAGCATGGACGAAGGCTGGCCAAGCATAGCGGCTTCGGCTTCAATACCGCCAACGCCCCAGCCCAAAACGCCGAGGCCATTGATCATGGTGGTGTGCGAATCGGTGCCGAATACGCTGTCAGGGAAGGCGTATCGTACGCCATCAATATTGCGTTCCATCACCACACGCGCTAAATTTTCTAAGTTCACTTGGTGCACAATGCCGGTATTGGGCGGAACCACTTTAAAATTATGAAACGCTTTTTGGCCCCAACGCAAGAAACTGTAGCGCTCGCCATTGCGGGCGAATTCAATCTGGCCATTTTCATCTAGCGAACTGGCTTTGCCGAAGGAATCCACTTGCACCGAGTGATCGATCACTAATTCGGAGGGAATGAGCGGATTAATGTTGGAGGCAGAACCACCCAGCTTAACCACTGCATCGCGCATGGCAGCCAAATCAACCACGCACGGCACACCGGTGAAATCCTGCAACACCACACGCGCTGGCATAAAGGCAATTTCGGTGTCAGGCTCTTTTTTTGCATCCCAAAGCGCAACAGCTTCAATTGAAGCTTTGCTTACCGAAACGCCATCTTCGCAGCGCAGTAGATTTTCTAAAAGGATTTTCATTGAGAATGGCAGTTTGCTAATATCAAACTGCTGAGCAAGCTTCTGCAAGCTAAAAATGGTGTACTGTTGGCCGTTAACGGACAGTTGATCGCGCGTCGCGAAGGAGTCGGACATGGAGGGCTCCTGAAAGTATAGGGATAGTGGGCTGATAACAGGCGTTATCAGCTTGATATTATGCCTTATTTAGGCTGTTTTGGCTTGTTATTTTTCAACAAACGCGCGCTCAAAAACATAGTGACCCGCTTGCCCAATTTTACTGGAAGCTTGCAGCCCTTTGGCATCTAGAATTTTTCTGAAGTCTGCTAACATTTGCGGACTGCCACAAATCATTGCGCGGTCGGTCTCGGCGTTTAGTGGCGCAAAACCCAGCGAGCGGGGAATCTCACCATTTTCCAGCAAGGTGGTTGCGCGTCCATGCAATGCAAAGGGTTCTCGCGACACCACCGGCACATAATGCAGCTGCTTGCTGATTTGCTCACCTAAATATTCGTGATGTGGCAATTCGTTTCTAAAGTAATCGGCATAGGCTAAATCTTTTGCGTAGCGCACACCATGCACAAGCACTATATGCTCGAAACGCTCATAGGTTTCAGGATCTTTAATTGTGGCGAGAAAAGGCGCCAAGCCCGTGCCGGTTGAAAGCAAATACAAAACCTTGCCAGGGTGCACATCGCTAATCAATAAGGTGCCGGTGGGTTTACGGCTAATCAGCAATGTATCGCCAACTTGAATATGCTGCAATCGTGATGTTAGCGGCCCATTCGGCACTTTAATACTAAAAAATTCCAAATGTTCTTCCCAATTCGCACTGGCAATGGAGTAAGCACGCATCAGCGGTTTACCGTCCACTTCCAAGCCAATCATCACGAATTGGCCATTTTCAAAGCGAAAGCCATCGTCACGCGCCACCGTGAAACTGAAGTAATCATCTGTCCAGTGTCGCACATCGAGAACGGCTTCTTTTATGTATGCTGAGCTCATTAAAGCCTTATATATCAATATAATAAGTTAGTGTACGGTTGTAATTTAGTCATTTTGAAAGACGTTTTACGTCTATATATGATAAGTGTTTTATGAACACAGAACATTGTTTTAAATCAAGTGTAAAGAAAATCAAGCATTTATTTGTTTTTTGTTGATTCTTACTGTATAGTGTGCGTACTGATTTTGCTCAGGGCCAATGTGGCTTGTGGCCCGATGCGGTAGATTTTGTGTCCGCTTCATCGTAACATCGCGATATTCCTAGCAAAACAGTCCTACTTAACCGTGGGTATTCTTGTTTTTATGGAGTTATAAAATGTCAGATCGTCAAGTTGGTACAGTGAAGTGGTTTAATGATGCTAAAGGTTTTGGTTTCATCACCCCTGAAAGCGGTGAAGATGTATTCGTACATTTTCGTTCGATTCAAGGCAACGGTTTCAAATCGTTGAAAGAAGGCCAAAAAGTTAGCTTCAAGCTTGTTAAAGGCCAAAAAGGCATGCAAGCCGACGAAGTCGAAGCTATGTAATCTAAAGACGTCACAGTCTTTACAAAACCCCGTTAATTCGGGGTTTTTGTTTTAACACACTAGGAAAATTTTATGCAAATCACAGAAAATAGCGTGGTCAGTTTTCATTACACCCTCACCAATAAAGAGGGTAAAGTCATCGACAGCTCCGAAGGCAATCCGCCTTTAACGTATTTGCATGGCGTTGGGCAAATTGTGCCTGGCCTTGAAAACACCTTAACTGGTAAATCGGTAGGTGATAAATTGAATGTTGATGTGTCCGCTGAAGAAGGCTACGGCGAACACCACGATTTTATGGTGCAGCAAGTGCCTCGTGAAGCATTCCAAGGCGTTGACGACATCGAGCCTGGCATGCAGTTTCAAGCGCAAACGCCGCAAGGCGAAATGACTGTAACCGTTACCGCAGTTGATGAATCTACAGTAACAGTAGATGGCAATCACCCGCTGGCTGGCCAAGCATTATTCTTTGCAGTTGAGGTGATTTCCGTTCGAGAAGCAACTGAAGAAGAATTGAGCCACGGACATGTGCACGGCGAAGGCGGCCATCAGCATTAATGACGTAGGGGCGTATCGCGATACGCCCGATTCGTTACCGCAATAAAAAACACCGCCATAGCGGTGTTTTTTTATTTCAAGAAAATGGTTCAACCATCACAACGATTCAAAAATCCCAGCCGCGCCCATACCGGTACCAATACACATGGTCACCATGCCATACTTTGCGTTGCTGCGCTTCATGCCGTGCACAATGGTTGCTGTTCGAATCGCGCCTGTTGCACCTAAGGGATGGCCGAGTGCGATGGCGCCGCCATACGGATTCACTTTGCTTGGATCTAATTTGCAATCGCCAATAACGGCTAACGCCTGCGCCGCAAAGGCTTCGTTAAGTTCAATCCAATCGAGCTGATCCTGATTCAAACCGGCTTGCTTTAAGGCTTTTGGAATCGCGGCAATAGGGCCAATACCCATAATTTCAGGCGGCACACCCGCAACGGAAAAGCTAACCAAACGTGCCAGCGGAGTTAGTCCGTAATCTTTGATGGCTTGTTCGGAAGCCAATAATACCGCGCCTGCACCATCAGACATTTGCGAGCTATTGCCTGCTGTAACCGAGCCACGTGCTTTGAATACCGTTTTCAGTTTCGCTAAACCTTCCAAGCTGGTATCAGCGCGCGGGCCTTCGTCATTGCTGACTAAAGTATTGCGGGTAATAATTTGCCCGTTGTTTAAATTTGCCGAATTTGCGATGACTTCATAAGCTGAAATTTCTTGATTAAAGTGCCCCGCTTGAATGGCAGCCATGGCTTTTTGGTGCGACGCAAAGGCGAATGCATCTTGTGCCTCGCGCGACACATTCCATTGGCTGGCCACATTTTCAGCGGTAATGCCCATGCCATATGCAATGGCCACATGTTCGTTTTCAAACACCGAAGGCGTCATGGCAATTTTATTGCCCATCATAGGCACCATGCTCATCGATTCGGTACCGCCGGCAATCATCAAATCGGCTTCGCCTAAACGAATGCGATCAGCGGCTGAGGCCACTGCTTGCAGTCCTGAAGAACAAAATCGGTTGATGGTTTGTGCCGATACCGATTGCGGTAAGCCCGCAAGTAGCGCGCCAATACGCGCCACATTCATGCCTTGTTCGCCCTCTGGCATGGCGCAGCCAATAATGATGTCGTCAATGCGTGCGGTGTCGATTCCTGGTGCTTGTGCAACAACGTGTTTAAGGCAATGCGCCAGCAAATCTGCCGGATGTGTATTTCTAAAGGCGCCGCGTGGCGCTTTGCCAACCGGTGTACGAGTTGCTGCGACGATATATGCTTCTTGAATTTGTTTCATGAGTTTGTCCTGAATTAGTTGCGCAGTGGTTTGCCGTTTTTCAACATATAGGCGATGCGTTCTTGGGTTTTAGGCATTAAAGCTAACGCAACAAAGTGTTCGCGTTCTAAGTTCAATAGCCATTGCTCGTCAACCAGTGTGCCGCGGTCAACGTCGCCGCCGCACAGCACAGTTGCAATGCGCGTTGAAACTTCCATGTCGTGTTCGGAAATAAAACCACCGGCTAGCATGTTAACCAACATCATTTTGAAGGTAGCAATCCCGATTGTGCCAGCCACAGGGATGTTTTTGGCGAGCATGGGTGCGCGATAGGCGGATTCCGCCATAGCTTTTGCCTGCGCTTTAGCTACATACAAAAGTTCATAGGCGTTGAATACCACTACATCGGTTTCACGCGCTAACTTCAGTTCTTTGGCTTCTAGTGCTGAGCCAGAAACTTTACCCATCGCAATGGCTTCGAAATAAGGCTTTAAGCCGGCAAAAACATCGCCGCCAGCAGCGCCAACACGGGTGGCAATTTCTTTTAAGCCGCCACCGGCTGGCAATAAGCCAACGCCAGCTTCAACCAAACCAATATAGCTTTCTAGGCTAAACACAGTGCGCGCTGAATGCATCTGAAATTCGCAACCACCGCCTAATGCTAAGCCGCGCACGGCAGCAACAACCGGAATTTGTGCGTATTTAATACGCATGCTGGTAGCCTGGAATTGAGCAACCATGGCACGGAAATCTTCCACACGGCCTTCTTGTAAGGAGGCAAGCGCACCCGATAAATCGGCACCGGCCGAGAACGGCTCTTTGGTTTGCCAAATTACCAAGCCTTGGAATTGCTGTTCTGCAATGCCTATCGCTGTTTGCACGCCCGCTAATACGCCATCGCCGATGGTGTTCATTTTGGTTTTGAAGCTCAGCACACCAATACCGTCGCCATCGTGCCATAGGCGCACGGAATCGTCTTCATAAGCAGTTTCACCAGGCGCAAAACGCTCACCAAGCAATGCATCGGGGAAGCGTTGGCGTTTATAGACCGGATTGCTTGAACGCGGTGAGTAGTTCGCTTTACTTGCGCTGTAGCTGCCTTGTGCCGTGTGTACCGCATCAATGCTATTCACCCAAGCCGGTAATGGCGCGGCACTCATCGATTTGCCGGCTTGAATGTCTTCGTTGATCCATGTGGCAACTTGCTTCCAATCGGCGGCCTGCCACAACTCCAATGGCCCAAGATTCCAACCGTAGCCCCAGCGTATGGCAAAATCCAATTCACGCGCGGACTCTGCGATATCAGCTAAGTGAAAAGCGCAATAGTGAAATAAATCGCGGAAGCAGGCCCACAGAAATTGTGCTTGTGGGTGCTGGCTGGTTCGCAATGCCTTGAACTTACTTTGCGGATTCTTGTCTTTCAAAATAGCCAGCACATCCGGTGAAATCTGTGCTGCACTTGGCTGGTATTCACTTGTAGCTAAATTAAGTACTTGGATTTCTTTACCGACTTTTTTAAAAATACCCGCACCGGTTTTTTGCCCTAAAGCTTTATTGGCAATTAAGCCCTGCAGGAACTCGGGCACCTTGAAATGCTGGTGCCAAGGATCTGCTGGCAAAGTATCTGCCATAGTTTTGATGGTTAATGCCATGGTATCCAGACCAACTACATCGCAAGTGCGGTAAGTTGCCGATTTCGGGCGGCCAATGAGTGGGCCAGTCAGTGCATCCACTTCATCAAAGCCCATGCCAAATTGCACGGTATGGTGCAAGGTGGACAGGATTGAAAACACCCCGATTCTGTTGGCAATAAAGTTTGGCGTGTCTTTGGCATACACCACACCTTTACCTAAATTGCTAACTAAAAACCCTTCCAAACTGCTCAGCACGTCGGCATCGGTTTTGGCGCAAGGAATCAGCTCAACCAAATGCATATAGCGTGGTGGGTTAAAAAAATGCAGGCCGCAAAAACGGTGATGCAGCGATTCATCCAACACCTCAGAAAGTGCATTGATGGAAAGCCCCGACGTGTTGGACGCCAAAATGGTATTTGCGCCTACAAACGGCAAAATTTTTGCATACAGCGATTTCTTCCAATCCAAGCGCTCAGCAATGGCTTCAATAATTAAATCGCAGTCTTTTAGCAGCTCAAGATGCTCATCGTAGTTGGCGGCAACAATATGCTGCGCCACGTTTTTGCCGGCTAAAGGCGGCGGTGATAGTTTGCCTAAGTTCGCCAAGGATTTAGCAACAATGGCGCTTTTATCTGCACCCTCGGCTGCCAAGTCAAATAAAATAACCGGCACATTGGCATTAGCCAGATGTGCAGCAATCTGCGCACCCATAACACCCGCACCCAGTACGGCGACTTTTTTAAAACGGTAATCAGTCATGTAACACTCCAGAGAATTAGGCCTTAAGGCCAGCTTGTGCGAATTTAATGAGTTGTTGTGCCGCTTTTTCACAGTGAATTTTTTCAGATACGCCGGCTTGACGTTTGATCAGGCCAAAATCGGCCATAGCGTAGGTTAATGCGCCTGCGGTGAAATCCATCCGCCAATACAGTTCTTCTTTGCTAAGCGCCGGCAAACACAGGGCTAGTGCTTTAGCAAACTCACGCAGAACTTGCCCATAATTTTCAGACAAGAAATTGCGTAGCCCGTCATTTTTTTCGGCATAGGCGCGGGCCAGAACACGCACAAACGACGCACCGTGGCGATCCATAGTTAATGCCAAAGCGGGTTGGATGAAGGCTAGCAGGATAGCTTCGATGTCTTTTGGGTCTTTTTCAGTGGCTAAAGCCAAACTGGCCAACCGCTTCTCGCTCATTTGATCCATGCGGTGCTTGAAGACTTCATGCACCAAATTTTCTTTTGAGCCAAAATGGTAATTTACCGCGGCAATATTGACATCTGCGCGTGAAGTGACTTGACGCAGCGAGGTGCCAGCAAAACCATGTTGGGCAAACAAGTCTTCGGCGGCGTGCAAAATACGTTCTTTGGTATTGAAATGATTCGACATAAGTTCGCTTCAGTGAATTAAACGCTTGTTTTAATCGTATGCTTGTTCTAATTGCAGGTCAAGCAATCTCTGTAGATGCTTGAATTTACGTTAAATCCTTTCGGTTTAAATCATTAGGCAACAGGCAGGTTGCGATAAAAAATGCTAAAATAGCGGTTTTAATCAACCCTTAAATTTGGAGCTTCTCCCATGGCCATTGAACGTACCATTTCAATCATTAAACCCGACGCCGTTGCCAAGAATGTGATCGGCAAAATCTATTCGCGTTTTGAAACCAATGGCTTGCAAATTATTGCCGCAAAAATGAAGCATTTGTCGCGGAAAGAAGCGGAAGGCTTCTACGCTGTGCATAGCGAACGCCCATTTTTCAATGCCTTAGTTGAGTTCATGATTTCTGGTCCCGTGATGATTCAAGTGCTGGAAGGCGATAATGCCTTGCTGAAGAACCGTGAATTGATGGGCGCCACCAACCCAAAAGACGCCGCGCCAGGCACCATTCGCGCCGATTTTGCGGAAAGCATTGATGCCAACGCCGTGCACGGCTCTGATAGCTTGGAAAATGCGGCGATTGAAATCGCGTACTTCTTTGCTGCCACTGAAGTTAGCACCCGCTAAATCATGACTGACGCGGCGAAAATCAATCTACTCGATCTTGACCGGGCTGGTCTGGAGCAATTTTTTGCCGACGAGCTTGGCGAGAAGCGTTTCCGTGCTCAGCAGGTGATGAAGTGGATATATCATCGCCACGTCTGTGATTTTGAGCAGATGAGTGATTTAGGCAAAACCCTGCGCGCCAATTTGCAAGCGCGTGCGGTGGTGATGCCGCCCAATGTGATTCTCGATAAACCGTCAAGCGACGGCACCCATAAATGGCTGTTGGGTATGGATCAATCGAATGCGATTGAAGCTGTGTTTATTCCCGATAAGGGCAGGGGCACCTTGTGTGTGTCTAGCCAAGTGGGTTGCGCCTTGAATTGCCATTTCTGCTCCACGGCCACACAAGGGTTTAATCGCAATTTATCCACGGCAGAAATTATTGGGCAAGTATGGGTAGCCGCTAAACACTTAGGCAACGTGCCACACTTCCAGCGCAAACTTACCAATGTGGTGATGATGGGCATGGGCGAGCCATTAATGAATTTCGATAATGTAGTGCGTGCCATGAGCATTATGCGCGACGATAACGGATTTGGCTTAGCTAATAAACGCGTGACATTGTCTACTGCTGGCCTTGTGCCGATGATTGACAAGCTGTCAGAAGTTAGTGATGTGTCGTTAGCGGTTTCGCTGCATGCACCAACCAATGAATTGCGCACAGAATTGGTGCCCTTGAACAAGAAATACCCCATCGAAGAATTGCTGGAGTCTTGTGTGCGCTATGCCATGCGTAAGCCGCGCACGTCCATTACGTTTGAATACACCATGATGAAAGGCGTGAATGATTTGCCAGAACACGCCAGAGAACTGGGCAAGTTAATGCGTAAAATCGATGCGCGCGTGCAGCGCGCAAATACCGCCAAAGTTAATCTGATTCCGTTTAATCCTTTTCCAGGCACACGCTTTGAACGTTCAGACGACGCGCAGATCCGTGATTTCCAGAAACTTTTGCTCGATTCGGGTGTCCTAACCATGGTGCGACGTACACGTGGTGACGACATTGATGCCGCATGCGGGCAACTTAAAGGACAAGTTATGGATAAAACACGGCGTCAGGCCACATTCAATTCGAAAATGCAAATTCAAAGCGTTACCCATACCTAATTAAAAATAATTTATGAACCCCATTCAAAATCCATTATTCAAAGAGCCGGTTGGCGCCTCGTTCAAGCTTAAACGCGAAAAGCTTGGCATGACCATTGAAGAAGCCGCAAAAAATCTTAAATTTGGTACGCATTTAGTGCAAGCCATGGAAAATGAACAATGGGATGTATTGGGCCCCGCTATTTATGCTAAAAGCTACATCACAAGCTATATTAAATTGCTTGGTATGGATGAATCGATTAAAAACGAAATTCCTAATTTAAGCACTGGAACACCTGTATTAAAAACCATCACGCAAGCGCGCGTTGAACCCGCCGGCGTGCAATCAAAATCTATTCTTGCTATGGTCACCTTGCTGGGCTTGGGGGCTTTACTCGCATTTCTATACTACCGAAAACCGGCTGTTGAAATAGCGACACCCGACAACAGCATTCCACTTTCCGTTCAAGCCAGCACCAGCATTGCAGCGCCTGTAACAGCCACGCCCGACAATGCCATGCCACCTGGCACAAGCACCGTCAATACGGCACTGCCAACACCGCCCCAAGCAGGTGCAGTAACCAAACCGCTATTGCTTATTCGCACCAAGCAACAAACATGGTTAGAAATTCGCGATATCAACAATACAGTTATTTTTAGCGAGTTGATTCCGGCAAACCAAGAGCGCACGCAAAGCTTAGAGAATATTGGTAAAATTACACTAGGTAATGCAAGCACTGCAGAATTGCTGATTAACAACGGCATTCAAAATGTAACGCCATTTATCAAAGCAGACGATGTTGCCCGTTTCACGGTTGATGCAAATGGCAGCGTTGCCACTTTAACACCTTAAACCACCCGGATCTGAATAAACGACTATGTCTGAACAATACGACGAACACGAACAAAGCGAACGCGTTAAGCAATGGGTCATCAAGAATGGTTCGAATATCCTCACCTTCATCTTACTGATTGTGGCTGCCATTAGCACATGGCAATGGTGGCAAGGCAAGCAGAATAAAGACACGCTTGAAGCCGCCAACCAATACCAAGTGTTCGTTGCTGCTATCGACAAACCAGACTTAGCCAAAGCCGTTGTGCTGGGTAACGCTTTCATCAAGAATTACACCAAAAACGATTTTGCGTTCTTAGCATCTTTGCGTTTAGCCAAAGTGTATTTAGCGCAAGGTAAAGCCGACTTAGCCATGAGCACTTTAGATAATGCGAAAAGTGTTGCGCATAATCCGCAACAGCTTGAACTCTTGGCTATTCGAAAAGTACAACTTTCACTCTCGCAAGCCAAGCTAGAGCAGGCGGAAAAACAATTACGCGCCATGAAGCCAAGCTATTACTTGGCCACTTTTGACGAATTACAAGGCGATTTGGCCTTGGCAAAAAACCAAAATGAGCAAGCCGCTAAATATTACCAAAGCGCTTTAAGCAAATTAGATGCTACGGCTAGTTCACGCTTGTTAATTGAAATGAAGCTTTCAGAAGCTGGCGGTAATGCCAGCAAACCATCGGAGATCCGTTAATGGTCAATAAAACATTTGCTCTTGCTGCCGCACTCGTACTCATGACTGGTTGCTCAACCATGAGTAATTTGTTTAAAAATGACAAAGAAAAAGCGTCGGCACCCAGCCCATTAACTGATATTGCAAGCCCCATTGCAATTACAAAACTATGGTCTATTTCGGTTGGCGAAGGCGAGGGCGATTTGGGTGTGCGGCAAAAACCGGCTATCGATAACGATCTAGTGTTCGCGGCGGATTCGGCCAACCGTCTTATTGCGGTTGAAAAAGCCACGGGTAAAATTAAATGGTCTGTTAATCCAAATACCGAAGCCAAAAAAGGCGGCTGGAAGTTTTGGCAAAAATCAGCGCAGCCCTTTGCGCTAACCGGTGGCCCAGCGGCATACTCAGGCGCTGTGGTGATTGGTGGCCGTAATGGCGAAGTATTTGCATACAACGCACAGGACGGTTCATTGCTCTGGAAAACCATGGTGGCTTCATCCGTAATTACCGCGCCTTTGATTACCTTTGATACCGTGGTTGTACGCGTCAATGACGGCAAAGTCATGGGGCTTGATTTAGCCACTGGCGCCAAAAAATGGCAGTTTGACCGCGGCCTTCCAACACTTAGCGTGCGTGGTAACAGTGCGCCTGTGCTTGGTCAAGGCTTAATTTTTGTTGGTTATGAAGACAGCACCATTATCGCCTTACGCCAACAAGACGGGCAACGTGCTTGGGAACAATTAGTGGCAAAACCCAATGGCCGTAATGAACTTGAACGCATGGCCGATATTGACGGCGAACTGCAAGTGGGTGATCGCGAATTATTTGCTAACTCGTACCGCAATTCCACCATGTCTATTTCATTAGCCAATGGCCAGCCAATTTGGAACCGTGATATTGGCGGCTATGCTGGTCTTGCATTATTGTCTGACCGCGTGGTGGTTTCAGACACTGCCGGCAATGTGTGGGCTTTAGACCGCAACGGCGGTGCCGATGTTTGGAAGCAAAGTGCACTAACCAAACGCTACTTAACAACGCCGGTGGTGCAGGGCGCTTACATCGTTGTTGCTGATCGTGAAGGCTATGTGCATTGGCTTGATGCGCAAACTGGCGATTTGAAAGGGCGTGTTAAAGCTAGCGGTGCCGTGGTTGGTAGCCCCGTTGTTTCCGATGACGGCATTTTATTGATTCAAAGTGTTGACGGTAAATTGTCCGCTTACAGCTTGGCGCAATAAGCATGCTGGATATGGTCGCTCTCGTTGGTCGGCCGAATGTCGGTAAGTCCACTTTATTTAATGGCTTAACGCGCACGCGTGACGCCTTGGTGCACGATGAACCGGGCGTTACCCGTGATCGTCATTATGGTTATTGCCGTTTAAATCCGGAACGCTCGTTTATTGTGTGCGATACCGGTGGTGTCTCCGGGGAAGATGAAGGTCTGGCTGGCGCTACCGCAAAACAGTCTTGGCAGGCCGCGTCTGAAGCCGCGCTGATTCTGTTTATTGTCGATGCGAAATCTGGCCCAGAATTGCTTGATCACGACATCTTGCTAGGTTTGCGAAAACTTAATAAGCCGATGATTTTAGTGATCAATAAAATTGATACTAAAAACTCGAATGACACGATAAACGATTTCGCCTCTTTTGGGTTTCAA